>WRAX01000001.1 GCA_009779935.1 Defluviitaleaceae bacterium
CCAAACCAACCTACTTGCCCTAAACGCCAGCGTAGAAGCTGCAAGGGCAGGTGAACACGGTAAAGGCTTTGCAGTAGTAGCAGATGAAGTAAGAACACTTGCAGGCAGAAGCCAAGCAGCTGCTACCGAAACCACAACCCTTATCCAGGGCTCCATCGTCCGTGTGGATTCGGGTGCAGAAATTGCAGAAGCCACCGCCACCAGCCTAAATGCCATAGTATCCAGTGCGGATTCGGTTTTGGGGCTTATTAACAACATAACCGCCACCGCACAGGACCAAGCCAGCATGATAAGCCAAATAAGCGATACCCTGTTGCACACTGCAACCACAGTGCAAAACAACAGCCGCTTTGCGCAAGAAGCCGCCGCCACGGCGGAAGAACTTAACTCCCAATCAGAAATGTTGCGACAGCTGGTTTCATATTTCAAATTGTAGTGCGGACTGTTGCCGGTATAATCCAGAGGTGATTAAATGAACTTCAACCACACCTTTTCATTTTTCGATATGTTGCCCCACGCTTATGGGTATTTTGACGGCGAGGGTAATTTGATTGCCGCAAATAAGATGTGGGGTGATTTTTTTCCGCATGGGGCAGGCTTTACCAAGTTTGAAGACTTTTTTCCCGACCAGCTTATTTGCGGCCTTACAAGAGCGGGCTTGTTTAACCACGTGGACTTAAACGGGGATTTTGAATGCTTCTGGTCCCCCGAAGGCAATGCTGATAACAAAAATATAGCCGCCTTGGACATTGCCCTGCGAAAAACCGAGTACAAGGGCGGGTTTGCCCTGCTTGCCACAATAAAAAACCCTTCCGCATCACAGGACGATTCGGAAGGCCTGCGGGCACAAGAAGAAGTTAACAAAATTTTTCTTGATGCAAGCCCGCTGGTAATGAATGTTTGGAACGAAAACTATCAAATAGTCCGCACCAGCCCACAGGCACCCAAGTTGTTCGGTTTATCCAGTATGGATGAGTATTTAGATAAATTCCACAAACTATCACCCGAATTTCAACCATGCGGCGAACGCTCCTCCCGAAAAGCTATTGAATTTGTGAAATACGCATTTGACGTAGGGCAAGCCAAGTTTGAATGGTTGCACCAAGATTTGCAAGGCAACCCCATACCCACCGAAATTACCCTTACCAGATATGAGCATGGCGGGGAATGTTTTTTAGCATCCTACGCCGCCGACCTGCGTGCCGTTGAAAACAGCAGGCAAGTGCAGGAACAGTTAAAGGCAAGCCAAAGCATTAGGGACATCTTTGATGCAACCCCCTTGCCCACAACCTTGTATGATGTAAATATGAATGTTTTGGAATCTAACTTGGAATGTGCCAAGTTGTTTGGTTTTGATAGTAAAGAAGAGTTTATGCAAGGCATTTCCGGCAAGTTTTTTGAATTTGCGCCGCCCAACCAGCCCTGCGGCACATCATCTTTAAGCAAATCGCAAGTACTAATCCAAAACGTTCTTTTATCCGGCCGTGCCCAGTTTGAATGGACCATACAAAGGCAAGACGGCACAACCATACCCATAGAAGCCACGGCCACGGCCACCACTTACCAAGGTGCATTATCCCTCATCATCACCGCAAGGGATTTAACCGAATCCCTTAAAAGGCGGCAATTGGAGCAAGAAGCAAGGGATGCTATGAGCCGCCAATTGCAAATATACAACGCAAGCCCCATCCCATCCAGCCTTTGGAGTGCCGAATTTGCACCGGTGGACTGTAATGATGCCATGATAAAGCTTCTTAAAATGGACAGCAAAGATGACTTTTTGCACAGATTTGCTAAATTTAACCCACCTATGCAATCCTGCGGGCTTACAACGGCCGAAAAGGTGGCCTACATAGCAACAAAAATTTTTGAAGAAGGGGTTTGCCATTACGACTGGGAATTTTTGGATGCGGATGGCAACCTGGTTCCCGGCAAGTGCATTGGCACAAGAATAGATTTGGAAGAAACCAGCTTCCTTTCCATCCATTTTCAAGATATGCGTGAAGTTTATGCAGCACAAGAACGGGAGAAGGAGGTTAGCGAGCGTTTTCGCCTGATGGTGGATGCGGCACCCCTTATTATCCAGTACTGGGACGAAAACGGCACTGCCGTCGACTGCAACCAAACCACACTGGACTTTTATAATTGCCTTACCAGAGAAGAGTATTTTATGCAGCTTCCAAACACCCTAACCGGAACCTTGCAGCCCTGCGGCACCGATTCTTGGAAAAGGTGGAATGATTTTATTGCAGAAGTTTTTGAAAAAGGCAGTAGCAAAATAGATTTTGTGGAAAACGATCCTTCCGGAAGCCTTGCTTTTTTTGAAACATCCGGCATAGCCACAACCTATGGCGGATACCCCGTTGCCCTTACCTATTCCAACGACGTGACGGAGGTTAAAGAGGCAAAGGAAAAGGAAAAGGAACTGGAAATTGCAAAAGAAAGCGACCAAGCCAAATCCCGCTTCTTAGCAAGGATGAGCCACGAAATACGCACCCCCATAACCGCCGTTATGGGCATTTCCGAAATACAATTACAAAAGCCGGATCTTTCAAGCCACACCGAGGAGGCTTTTGCAAAAATCTACAACTCCTCCGCCTTATTGCTTCGCATCATCAACGATATTTTGGATCTTTCCAGAATCGAATCAGGCAAAATGTCTCTACTCTCCGAGGAATATGAAACCGAGGATTTGATAACCAATATTATCCATCTGCATCAAGGGGAGCTTGCAAGCAAATACATAGGTTTTAATCTGTCTGTGGACAGGGGTTTGCCCGCAAAGCTTTTAGGTGATGGCATAAGAATAGAACAGGTGATTAACAACCTACTATCCAACGCCAGCAAGTATACCGAAAAAGGGCAGGTGGAACTTGTTGTACAAAATATACCACATCCTGAAGCTTCCGACCAAACCATATTGCGTTTTGTGGTTAAAGACACAGGCAGCGGTATGACGCCCCAACAAACAGAAGCTATTTTTGCCGAATACACCCGTTTTCACGAGGATAATGCCAGATACATTGCGGGCACGGGCTTGGGTATGGCAATTGTATCCAGCCTTGTGCAGTTGATGGATGGCGAAATACAACTGGAAAGCACCGAGGGTGAGGGCACAATCGTCACTGTCGATTTGCCCCAAAGAATTTACGATGACCGGTATTTAGGTGAAGATGTGGCAAGCAGGCTGGAAAGGTTCGAGGCAAGTGCAAGATATAATAGAAGCCACTTCCAAACCCTACCGGAACCCATGCCCTATGGCAAAGTGCTGGTAGTTGATGATACCGAATCCAACTTATATGTTGCCAAGGGTTTGCTGGATTTTTACGGCATTACCGTGGAAGCCTGCACAAATGGGCAAGATGCCATTGATAAAATAAAAGCAGGAAATGTGTACGACATTGTGTTTATGGACCATATGATGCCTGTGATGGATGGTATGGAAACCATGAAAATACTACGCAGCATGGGATACCGCCAACCCATTATCGCATTAACCGCCAACGCCATAATCGGCAAGGCTAAGGAGTTTGTTAAAAGCGGTTTTGATGCTTTTATTTCCAAGCCCATTGATACCAAGCGGCTTGACAGCGTTTTGAACAAATACATAAGGGACAAGCAACCGAAAGAGGTGCGGGAAGCCGCCCAAAACACTACAAACACAAGCAAAGCTAATAGTATTGATGACTTCCAAATAAGTACTGCTGTATTGGACAAATTTAAGAAGGATTTCGCCGAAAAATTTGCCAATGCCGGAGAAGATATACGCAAACACCTCACAGCGGAGGATTTTAAGGCCGCCCACATTTTAGTGCACACCATAAAAGGCATGGCAAATATGATGAAACAAACCCAGCTTGCAGAAGCAGGCAAAGACATGGAAGAATTGCTGGAAAATGGCATTGCCCCCGCAGCCCAAGTGGTGGAGACCTTTGAGAAAGAGCTTGCCAGCCTACTTTCTGCCATCGCACCGCCTGACAACTTGTCCCACGACAAAACCGCCATCCTTAGCCACTTAAACACCCTTATCCCCCTATTGGAACAGCAAAAAGCCGACAGCCTAACCATGCTTGCCCCCCTGCAAAACATACCGCAAGCCGCCATCCTAATCAAGCAAATACAAAAGCTGGACTTTGCCACAGCCGCCAAATCCGCCGCTACATTGCGGGATATATTGTAAGCAAGCTTGAAAATTTGGGTAGCAAGGATGGTGGTTTAGAAAATTAAAACCATTGGAGGCCGTTCCATGAAAAAAGGCATAGCTATATTTGGCAAACAGTATGAGCATGGGTACAAAAACGAAACCCATGCGCCGGGGTCTGTGGTTAGGGTTTTGTTCGATGAAATGATAAAACTTGAGGCAGACACTGCCGAATATTTGTATAATACCTACACCGATTTATCCCATAGATATAAACAAGGAAGCAGGCTTATACTTGAAAGCATAGCAAGCAGGTTAAAAAGCGAAGATGATGCAGAGTATGTAGATAATGTAATACAATACTGCCGAAAAATTGCCGAAAGTTGCTGTGCGGACACGGATGGCTTTATTTACGGAGGAATAGAGGAAGATATCATCGAAAGGACATCTTATTGGTGTACTGATATTGCCCGTGTTGCTTGCATGCTATTTCAAGTTGCATGGTTTCCGTCTCGCATTATCGTTACCGCAAACACAAACTTTGCGTATTGTGGACATGTTGTTGCGGAGGTCTACTACGACGGCAAATGGTGCGTTACCGATCCAAATGCCGGAATAGTGTTTAAACACGAAAGCGGGGAGCCCGCTTCTGCATGGGATGTGCATAATGACTATGAGATAGCCAACAGAATATATCGCTTGAAAGACCCGGGCCGCATGCAAGGCAATGGCATATTCTTTCCACCGGGGGAACAATTTGAGTCGGTCGGGATTGTAAATTATTACATTGACGAGATGGAAAAGTACAGCTATGAAACAAGCGGCACGAATGAGTTTTATAAACTGATATTAAAGAACGCCGGTGAAAAATGGGCGGACGGACTCAGATGGGTGCATGGCGAGGAATTTTTATAGATTTCTGCTTATTAAGCATTATTTACGTAACAAACTTTTGCGGCTACTGGTAGGCATAATTGTTTTCGAACGAAACACCCATTATATTTTTTATGCATGAGTGGGGTATAGTCGATAAAACATGGGAAGGTAAAGTCGAAAAAATAGTTGCAAAAATCGCATTAAACGAAGTAGATATTTATGATGTCAGTTTTACATTTGGAGATAGTATGGATGTGTTGGATAGACCGGACAGAAGGCCCCCCCTTTCTGAAAGATGAGCTGTTGAAGCATGTCTTTTCAAACATTGGGGATATTGAAAAGTTGTTAGACAATGTAAATCAACAAATTGGTCATAGAGTTACTGAGGCGCACATTTGGAACGATAAATGCTTTAAGGTGTAATCCAGTATTTGGCAATTACAAACCTTTTTGAGCATCTCAGTAATAACATCGGACATAGACTTCACAGGGGTCACTTGACCAATGGTTGGCATAATTACAAAAAATAAAAAACAACTTTACCTATTGACAACCGGCCAAAAATATAGTATCATAGTAAAAGTGTCGATTGGGTCCTTAGCTCAGTTGGTTAGAGCATCCGGCTCATAACCGGACGGTCCTGGGTTCGAGTCCCCGAGGACCCATAATGATAATCCCCTGTAATTTTAACGATTACAGGGGATTTGATTTGTTGACAATTAGCCTTTCCTTGCAACCCTAATCCATAGCCTCGTGGGACGCAGAGCCACCGAAAGTATTGGTGGTATTTTGCATATTCCACTTAAAGGATAAAAGTCACTCCCACTCAACAGATACAAGAGGTTTATAAATACCGTAAAATCAATATTTATCACTTGCAATAGGCAAAATGTAACCAACTTTGTAGCCAGTTTTGTTTTCCAGCCGCATTTATGCCTTTTCTAAATCTCCAACATAAAGTGTTTTGCCAAGTGGTGCAAGCACCTTCAAAATCGTGTCCAACTGCGGACTGGTTTCCCCTGCTTCCATTCGGGATATTATCGGCTGCTTTACTCCGCTTAGTTGTTCAAGCTCCCGCTGTGAAATGCCTTGCTCATTACGTGCTTTTATAAGCTCCCCTATAATAGCTACCCTTAATTTACTTTCCCTTATCTGTTCTTCGGTAAAAAGTTCTTTTTCAACATCGCTCCATTTTCTCATTTTTGCCCTCTCCTTTCCCTCATGTCTTGCAAGTTTCGTTTTGCTTGGTCTATTTCACGCTTCGGGGTCTTTTGGGTTTTCTTTACAAAATGGTGTAGCAACATAAAACTGTTATCAGTCCAGCTTGCGAAAAATATTCTGTTTCTTATAGGTCTTAGCTCCCATATATCGCCATCAATATGCTTTATATAAGGCTCCCCTGCTGCTTTGCCGTTTTCAAGCAAAATTCTCAAATAATCTTGAATTTTCGTTGCGTTTATGCGGCTGTTTTTGTCAGTCCGTTTCGATAAATCTTTTATATACTCATATATCGGGCTGTTGCCGCCCTCGTCCTCGTAAAAATGTATCTCGAACAATATTATCCCCTCACTTATCTACATTATACTTAAAAGTCATCAAATTGTCAACACCCAAATTAAAAAACCCTCTTTGCGAGGGTCATAGCTTATTCAAGCCTGTATCTTGTACCCCGCACACAGGCAAGCGGCGAAAAGTAGCAAGTCACAATCTTATACCCCGCCAGCGACAAGCGGCAACCACAGGCATTAACACCCGTACACCCATTATAGTATATGTATCAGATTCCGTCAAGAAAAATATACCCCCCTACCCACTATCTTGATTGCAAAATTATCAGCAGTTACAGGCTCTGGCAATTTATACAGATTTTTTCATTTGTTTGCATATCGTTACATATTGTTAAGGGCATTTTCACGCTTTTTCTGCCTGTTGCGTGCTGCCCATTCTCTTTTACTAAGTTTTCCATTACATTTCGGACATAAACCTCTTGTTTCTTTTCGTGTGTTGGTGATGTACTCAACGCCACATTCTTTGCAGTTCGTGGGCTTGTAAAAGGATTTGAGGTGTTCTCGCCTGTGTTGCTCGCCCAAGCAACCGCATGACTTGGTATTGCCGATTTTCAAACTCCACGGACTTACATTCGTTGTTCGTCCTTCTTCGCAGGAGCAGCTGCAAATCCACTTATGTTGATGTGTTCTTCTGCACCATGTAGGCTTTTCGGTAGTAAGCCGTCCAAAAGTCATGCCCTTCCTGATGTACAAGTAACTGCCATATGTGTACTGCTTACTTTGTCTTTCGTGTATTCTCTTGTTCATATTGTCTACAAACCTTATAAAGCCATTCCATTGTGACATAGCCAAACACCGCCTAAATTTTATGTTTTCAGTATGCTTTGCGTCTACTTTTTAAGCGGGCTACCCAACAACGAATAGCCCGCCTTTGCACTTGTAGCTTAAATTAGAAAAATACATCCCATAATACCCAAATTCCAACGCCAAGCAGGATTAGACCAACTATACCAGCAAGAGCGGAAAAACACCCAGATAAATTCCCTAATGCTTCTTGCTTTTCCTGTACAGCCTTTTCTTCGTGGGCTTGCTCACGTGCTTGTGAGCCTATCAGCTCGTGAATTGATGACCCAGCCACAACTTTTTTATATTCGTTGGCTTCGCCACTCTCCATTGTTATTTTAAGAGTGTCATCAGATATGCAATAGGTTGTATTCATAGTCTTACCAGAAAACGACAATGCGAGCTTGTCATTAAGGCTTGACCAATTCCCCTCCAAAGAAGCACCGTCTGCTGTGCTTGTTAATACAATGCCACTTTTTAGAAATTCAAAATATGGAGCTTGTGGCTCGGAAGTCTGAAATTCCCATTTCCCCAAAAGTTCGTGTGTGTTATCCATAAAGCCCTCCCATCGAATTTGATTAGCGTTATCTCAAAGTAGAATGTATACGAAACCCTATATCCTGTTGAGAAAATCCAGTAGGGCTGTATATCAGCACCAAATCACTACTTCCAAAACGCACTTCAAATTCTACCGTTCCTGTAATTCGCCCATTTGGTGCTACCGACCTTGAACGAATATCATTATCGTTTACAAGTCTTATTGTGGGTCTTAATATCCCACCATCTCTTGTTTGCAATGTAAATTGTGATGACCTAAATGTTGTGTTTGATGACGAGGTGTTTGTAATTTCGATTTCGAGAAGCAAGTATTTGTTCTCCTGCCCCAACATAATCCCATCAAGTGAATATCCCAAAATTTGTGTCAAGGTTACGTTTTCATTTCTCAATGTAGCCCTTTCACCAATTTCAAAATATTCTCGCTCTTGGTCGGTATCGCACCCTACAAACACAAAACACAGAACCACAAAAAGCGATATACCCAACACTTTTCTCATATTCAATCCCCCTTTGATTATCTAGGTGTAAAACTATATTCAGCACCGCCAGCAAGCCTGAAAATAAGCGGTCTGCCGCTTCGTATTACTTCATTCGGGATTTCAAAAGCTATAATTCCTGTCCGTGTTGCGAGGGGGGCTATGCTACCACGCAAATCACCTGGATGACCTGCAAGAGGTATAGGGTTATAGCGAACGTTGCCATCAAATAACATTTTTGGATAGAAAGAACTGATAAAATGAGCAGAATTTGTGCCTGTATTCCTTACAGATACGTCCAAAATAACCCATTGACTTCCTGTTCTAGCTGTATATCTTGCAGTGCGACCGCCAATTTCGGTAACAATAACATCTGTTACTTCAATTGACCGAATAGTTACATCAAAAGGCGGGCTAGAATTTTGAAGAGTTCTTGGTAGGGAAGGTGTTGGCAAGTGCATGGGCAAATCATCATATGCAACATTCTCTACCACAAGTTGACGTGCGGCTCCATCTCGGCGATTCGTAAAAGTTCCCGTTTTAAGGTTGTCGTTATTCTCGCTTCTGTCAGTGCTAACATAGTTGTAAATATGGTCGGTTCTGAGAAGAGTAGTCCACCCCACACTAATATGCGACACAAACACATTATTTCTATTCGCAACAGTTATCACGTCATCTACGAATTGAACAACAAGAGATGGAAAATCACTACGCCTGAAATGTGGGCCGCTAAATGTAACAGAAATACTTAATCTAGTTTCATTAGGAGGCATTTTAGTGAACCAAATTCTCCTTACACCTTCCATATCTTGATACATTTCTGTCAATTCAATAATTGCGGCTTCAAGGCGATAAGCTAATGGCTGTTGAGTGTCCATCAAGTCAATGATAGCCATATTATACAATCGCAGGAATGTGATAATACTCTGCTCTCTCGTAAATGGATTTTGTGGCGAAAACATATTGTTGCCTGTGCCGCTCATAAGCCCTGCGGCGTACACCCGCCCAATGCTTGATAAAGCCCAATCGGACGCAATATCATTATCAGCAAAAGGTGGGCTATCGGTTGGGAAGGGTTGCCCGATAGCGTCCGACAATCTCGACAGCATAACCGCCGCTTGTTCACGGGTTAATTCGCCGTCTGGGTTAAACATATTTTCGCCCACGCCAGTTACAACTCCCAGATATGCCATCTTTTGTACATTCACATCATCAGTATCTGCAAATGTAACCCTGCCTGTTATCTCGCCCTGCACTCTTTCATATACAGCAACCGCAAGCGTTGTAAACTCTGCTCTTGTGGTGGGTTGGGTGTATAGAGATTGTAGATGTTGGGGTACTAGCCCTGTGGTGATTGCTTCTGCAATTCCTTCATGCGCCCACTCGCTTGCAGATGATAGGTCTGCTGCGTGTGCGGTATGTACAGGAATAATGGCTAATACACACAAAAGAGCCACCAAAAGCGATAGAGCTTTTCTGGGGATTTTACCTTGTTTAATGCCTTCATTTCGTTTCATATTCTCGCTCCTTAAATGAATTATTTTCGTTACACGCCCTATTGTAACACATGGATTTTGTTTTGTCTACCCTCATAGACAAATATTTTCAAAATCTTTGGTATTCTTATTAGGGGTGTCTGCGATGGTAGAATTTAATAAACTTGCCGCTGGCGTGGTCATTAGACGATTACGAAAAGAACGCAAATTATCACAAGAAGTTTTTAGCGGCTTAGCTGGCATGGCGAGAAGCCACTTGGCAATGATAGAGGTCGGTACAAAACAACCAAACTTTGAAACGATATGGCGTATTTCTAACACTTTCGAGATGTCCCCGCATAAATTGGTTAAACTTATCGAAGAAGAAGCAAGGGATGATTGTGAAGAAAGGCGGTGATGGTTTGAAAAATATTCTTGGTGAAATTGAAGCCCCATTTGAAAATGAAATGTGTCCAGTTTGCGATAGTGTTACCGAAAATCGTGATATTGCTGGGAGTTACTGTACAGACCCAGATTGTGAGCTTTACGAAATGACAACATTTAGATGGAAAGCCCTGCAAGCAAAGAAGGATTAGCGTCAACTGAATTATTGCAAATGACAGACGGGCTACCCATTGCGAGTATCCCGTTTTTGTCACTCGATATTGCATTTTAGATGTTTTGCATTATATTTCCAACTCCTTTGCTTTTTCTACAAACATCTCAACATCCATGCCAAGTCCAAGTGCTATTTTGTGAGCCAAATTGCTCTCAATCCTTTCAAGTCTTTCTTGAAGTTTTGGAAACTTTGCACGCACTTTCTTTATCAAGCTGTAACACATTAACAAACGAACTCTCTTTGATGGAAAATTAATCCATAAAATAGGAGTATATCCCCCGCAGTCTTTTTCCTGTTGCACTTCATTTTTATCCATTTTTACCTCCTCAATCATTTTAGTTTAGTTGGAATAAGTTTTGTAACCTTGTAATACTGTAAATCTCAATGTTACTACAAATCCTTTTTAGCTAAATAAGTTTATACAAAAGGGTTTACAAGATTACGTGGTTAGAATATTGCCTGTAAGTCCAGTAAAATAGCAACTTGATTTGTAATGCGGGTGACAACTTGCAAGAAATTTCAAAAGTCACAGTTAGGTTGTGCTTAGTGATGGTTGTGTGTACGAGTTAGTATGTGGCGGCTTTCCTGTGAGGCATTTCGATTCTGAAACGCTGCCCACATCTACTTCTTTGGAGAATGGGGATTTGCAAGTCGGGAAGGTTATTTTTTCCGTGTTCCCTGTATAAGAAGCAACTGGTAATGGGCGGCGTGTCATGATTTTTTCGCTACCACCATTAAATTTGACTCGAACCGACTTCATCTCTGGGATTCCAGCCTTCGTCAATGCCTTTGAAAGTTGGGTGACAGAATAATTGCGGAGCAATGAAGCGTGGGCTTTTTTCAACTCAGAAACAGTCATATATTTCCAAACTAAATCACCATCTTCAGCCATTGCGATTAGGTCAAGGACTTCATCCAATGCTTTGACTGGTTTTTCGTGCTTAGTGTTACGTTAAGCTAAATTTGATTGTTCGTCTTTGGTTAGGCGGAATGATTGTAATCCGTCACGTTTGACAATATCAGCAACTTGCGCCCACAACTGCAAAACTTCATTAGGATTATTTTGCCAGTCCAAAACTTTCTCAAGTTTAATCTTCACGACTGGCACAGTCCAGAATCGCCTGTTGCCAGTTTCATCCAAAAGATAGCGTGGGTCATTGCAACTGGCACAAAAGCTGGTTTTGCGGGCAATACTTAAATATGTCCTGCCATACGGTTTTCTAAATTTATCAATTTGCCTTGTTAGAAACGCTTTCAGGTGGTCTACGTTAGAGCGCATGGTTGAGCCGATTTCACCAAGTTCACAAATCCAGACGCTGGTAGCCTGAATGACGCTATCTTTATTGTCGGGATTTATTGACTCACCCTCTAAGAAAAAGTCGTCACTCATAGCAAGTGTACGCAAAGCCGAAGTCTTGCCCAACCCTTGCGGTCCTACGAGGTTAAGCACTCCGTCCGCTCCAAATGCTCGAATACCTTCGCTAGATGATTCTGTGTTATTGGCAAGAGCGTAACATTGCATCAACCATTTTTTGATGAGTGTTTGACTTAACTTATCATTTGAATCAATGCAAAAAATGTCATAAACTTCATTGATTCTATCTTTTTCATCCCATACTACGCTGCGAATCAAATCGAGTACAGGGTTAAACTGGTTTTCCAAAGCCACATTAGCCAAATGCCCTGCTATGTCGCTGTCGGAAAAGTCCTTGACGCTTGAGAGCTTCAAATTCTGCTTAACATAAACAGGTAGCTGGCTTTCGGAGTGTTCATCCGTGATAAAGTTTGGTAGCCCAGTAATGGCAATTTTATTTGAAATTACGTTGTATTTTATCACAACGTTAAGTCTTTTAAGTGTATCACGCATAACTCTTGTTGTTAAATATTTCTTATCAGCCACATAATTCCTCCTTTGTTCTAAAATTGCTTGATTTCTTGATTTTGCAGGTTGCTTTCTGGTGGAGGTTGCGGTATAATTGAATTGTTAGTGATGGTTTCAACCTCTCCCCCCTCCGCTCGCAACGGAAGGGGCTTTTTGTTTTATTGCTCATTCAGCCGCACCCTCACCACTTTCTAAATACTGTAAAAATACATCCAAATTAACGTAACGTCTTGTACCAATCTTAATGCTGCTCACGCGATTTTCGTCGAAAATTCTCCTAATTGCCCTAGCTGGCAGTATCTGCATCGCTATCAATTGCGGCAGAGTAACCATTTTCGGTTTATTGTTTGTCACTCCCTTGCACCTCACTTTCTGAAACACCCAACTTTTGCTTGGCTTTCTTTTCCCAATATCTCTTGTTGTATTCCGCCTTTTTCTCTTTATTCCTCGCTCTCCATAACTTTTGGTAACTTCGTTGTAGCTCTTTAGCTTGTTCGGTCATTGCTCAATCATCTCCTCAATATTTTTTTGAAAAAGGCATTGACTTCTTCTTATTCTTGCTGTATAATGTTGTCATAGCCTTTTGCTTTTTCATTTATTATAACATAGATTTAACCCCCATACAATGGGATAATCACGGCAAAAATTAAAAATATTAATAACTTAAATTGCTGTGTAACGTAAATTAATGAAGGATGGTATCTTATGAAAAAAACAATGAAAAACGAAAAGTCAACGAGAGAAATTTTTTCATTACGAGTAAAGGAGAAAATGAAACTTTGCGGATTATCACGGAAAGCTCTTTCGGGTAAATTCGGTGAGGAAAATGGTATTCCCAATGTTCCTGTTGATAGAATAAACAAATGGATAAGCCCTAAAGGTCAAATGCCCAAGACACTTGATTTGTTAGTTGAACTTGCAAAAATACTTAATACAAATATTGATTATTTATGTGGACTTTCAGAAATTTCAACACCTGACGTACTAGATGCTGAAATAGAAAATCAATTGGGGCTTAGTCAAGATTCAATTGGGGCTTTGAGGATGGATTATCAATTTGCCAAAGAGGGCATCCACAAGAAGAATATGGAACACCGTGAGTTTATTTCTTTAACAAAAATACGCACACTAAATGCTTTGATTGAAGGCAGGCTTGGTTTGGGCTATGGTTTGCTGATGGATATAGCGTACTTCCTTCTAACGCCCGCAGATGATAATACTGAGGTAGCTTTTTATGCTTACACACAGCCATCAAATGAAGATTATGCAAATCCAGATTTCAAGACCGCTGTTGACTTCCACGTCACCTCTCAAGAGGACATAACATATATATACCTCTCAAAAATACAAAGAAAGCTTATTGCGTTAAAGAAAGGGCTGGTTATAGATGCGAAGGACGTAGAATTTTTAAGGCTTCATAAGAATCTTAAAGACAATATGGCTAAATTAAACAAGCAGCTCTATAGCGAACTATTGAGAGAACAGGGGGATACTGATAATGACAACCAAAACTAAAAACGGCTTGCCGTCAGGTGTGTCAGTTATGCCTAATCGTGAGGGGCTTTATCGATTGCGTGTTCAAGTGCGGGGTAAATCCCATGTTGATTATTGCCGCCCAGCTGAAACGGGCAAAAAACGGTTACAAAGTGAGCTACAAAAGGCTATTGACGCTTTTCGTGAGCGTGTGGAGCTTGGCACACTTAAAAGTGGCGATATTAACGATAAAAGCACATTTTCAGAGGCTGTTGCGTGGTTTATGGAAATCCGCAAGCTCGATACCAGGGAAAGTACCCAAATGTCAGATAAATTCAACTTTGAACATTACCTCATTCCTCGTATTGGCAATTACAAATTGCGTGAGATAACAAGCCCTATGATTACAAAGCTACTTGCAGAATTACGTGAAAAAGGCGGTGGGGGTGGTCGGGCGACATATGCGGCAAAGCCTGAATTTGTGAAGCTTGTGTATGAGCAAAAACCCGCTCGAACGGCTGGGGGTTTTAATCTTGTTGCTCGTGAGCTTGGGATAGGCGTTGATAATACTTTTGTACGTATTCGTCAAGGCAGAAATTGTGAAAAGCATATTGCTGAAAAAGTGGCTAAGCATTACGGTCTTACGTTGTCTGCGGCATTTGATAAAAAGATCGACGTTAAGCCTTTGGCGGCTTCCTTTGTTTCAAAAATCACCTATACAATGTCTGCTCTGTTTACGGCTTGCGTCAAAATGGGGTATTGGCACAAAACCCTGTTGCGAATGCCTCAAAGCCACGGGTTGGCGAAAAAGATACACCGCCATATCTTGACAATACACAGATACCAATATTTCTTGATGCGCTTGCAGAGCTTGATGTAGACAATTCAATCAAAGTTGCAATAACGCTAATGTTACAGCTTGGTTTGCGTTCGGGTGAAGCACGGGGCTTGCGGTGGGTGGACATTGATTTTCTTGATGGTGTTGTACATATCGAAAAGAATGTTGGTGAAACCTTCAATGGGCTTGCATTGACCGAGCTTAAAACAAAGCGTTCACGTCGGAAGCTGCCATTATCGCCAGCCTTGCGTGATATTCTGATAGAGCACAAAAACTTTTTGGAAGAACAATCAAAAGTTCTCGGCTCAATGTGGGAAGATAGCGGGGTTGTATGTCCAAATGTCACAGGCGGGTTAATGGCAAAGTCTACCCCCAGCAAAGCAATAAAGCGTATCTTGAACGCAAGAAAGAGCTTGCCCCGTGGACTTCACCCCCATAGTATGCGGCACAGCTTTGTAAGTTTGCTAATTGCAAGTGGTGTTGATGTTGTGGCTGTTGCGGGTTTGGCTGGTGATAGTGTGCCGATAATTGCAAAAACCTACGCCCACAGTTTTCAAGAACGTGAAGCGGCAGCTATGGATATTGTCGGGACAACCTTTGCGCAGTTGGCAAGCAATCAAGCCCCCTTAAAACTTGCTGTCATAGAAGGATAAAAAATAAGCCCTTGCCTATTAAAAAAGCAGGGGCTTTTGTAGCCAACTTTGTAACCAACTTTTTATGAAAACTGGTGAAAATGTTGGTTACATGGTGTAATGAAATGAAATCATTAGTGATTGTAAAGTTAGATATTATGCGAATTTGCGAAACATCTTGAAAAACGGTGCAGTATATAATCCTATTCCCACTCCACAGTAGCGGGCGGTTTGGATGTGATATCATAAACAACACGACTTACCCCCGCAACTTCGCCGGTGATGCGCTGTGCGATTTTGGCAAGTATTTCGTGGGGGATGGGGTGGTAGGTGGCCGTCATAAAGTCTTGGGTGTTTATGGCACGGATAGCAATTACGGGGTCGTAGGTGCGTATGTGGTTTTTAATGCCCACAGATGGGGTGTTGGTTAGCACACAGAAATATTGTTGTGGGGCAGGCTTTACATTTGCTTCAATTTCCGTGGTTACAATATGGTCTGCTGCCCTCAGGGTGTCCAGTTTTTCCTTGGTAAGGTTGCCGATAACACGCACAGCAAGGCCCGGCCCCGGGAAGGGTTGGCGGTTTACAATGGCTTCCGGTAGGCCAAGCTTTGCACCCAATGCACGTACCTCGTCCTTAAAAAGCCCTGCAAGGGGCTCTATTACCTTCTTAAAGCCTAACTTTTCGGGCAAACCACCCACATTGTGGTGGGATTTGACCAGGTTGCCGTAATCCCCTCCACTTTCAACAATATCGGGGTATATTGTGCCTTGGGCGAAAAAGGGAATGTCGCCCAGTTTTTTGGCTTCTTCTTCAAAAACGGCAATAAATTCGTGCCCTATGATTTTGCGTTTGGTTTCCGGGTCAGATATGTCTGCAAGCTTGGCAAGGAAGCGAGTTTCACCTTCGATACGTACAAAGTTAATATCCTGCCCTGCAAAGGCGGCTTGTATTGCGTCAGGCTCCCCGTGGCGCATAAAACCATGGTCCACAAAAATACAGGCAATTTGTCCGGGAATTGCTTTAACAAGCAAAGCGGCACAAACGGAGCTATCCACGCCCCCTGAAAGGGCAAGCAGCACCCGTTCTTTACCTACCGCATCACGTATTTCCGCTACTTTTTGTTCCAAATAGCTGTCCACGCTATAATCGCCATGTGCTTTGCATTCGCCCATAACAAAATCTTTCAGGTTGTTGTGGTTGGTGGTTACGGGCACGCCAAGCTTGTAAATCTCCGGGTCACAGCCTGCGGCATCTCCCGTCAAAATAATGCCGATTGGCGCAAGCTCCCTAACCTTTTCCACAGAAATGCGGCTTGGTCGGATTTCTGAATAAACCCCCAATGCCCGTACCTGTCTTGCCACGATTTCCTTATTGGTGCCGCCAAAATCCAGCACCAAAATCATTTGTTGTTCTTTCATACATCAACCGTCCCTTCAAAAACTTTCACACATTCGCCTGTCATCCATACTGTATCTTGTGTGTATTTTATTGTTAAACTGCCGCCCCGCAGGTCTACGGTAATATCTTTATCCATATCACAGTGTCCGTTTAGCACTGCCGCCGCTGCCGCCGCACATGCACCTGTGCCGCAAGCCATGGTTTCGCCGCTGCCACGCTCCCATACCCTCATTTTAATATGGTTGCGGGCAATTATCTGCACAAACTCCGTATTTACCCGATCAGGGAAGATTGGGGCATTTTCCATGGGCGGCCCAAGGGCTTCCAAATCCAATCCATCAATTTCATCCATAAATATCACAGCGTGGGGGTTGCCCATGGACACACAGGTGATGCGATGACCGTTATATTCACGGTTTATCACTGCTTCACCATCCAGTTCCACGGGGATTTGGGCGGGTGCCAAAATCGCCTTCCCCATATCCACCCTAGCCGAATGGGCAATGTGCTTATCCGCAAAAACTGTGATGGATTTTATGCCGCTGGCAGTTTCTATGGTCATCTCGGCAGGGGCCACTTGCTCGTCATACAAAAGCTTGGCAACACAGCGTATGGCGTTACCGCACATCGCCCCTTCACTGCCATCGGCATTAAACATCAACATCCGCCCGTGGGCAATTTCTGATGGCAAAACAACCACAATGCCATCCCCGCCAATGCCTTTATGGCGGTCGCAAAGGGTAAACAAATCCATGGCATGGGGGTCCGCCATGCGCCCCCTCATACCGCTGAAATATATGTAGTCATTACCGCAACCATGCATTTTTACAAAATCCAGCTTAAGCTTGATAAAAATCCCCCACTATTTACATATTATTTTGATTATATCAAATCACCATCCACCCGTCAAGCAAAGCTTTGGCGCAACCATTTGCGGAATTTTAATGCACCCATAATTTGATAAGGCAAAGGGCAAGCCGCCGCAAGCCTTGAAAATGGTGCGGTATATATGTTAGGCCTGCCTTTGCGCAAGCCCCGCAAAACGACACGTGCAGCAGCATCAGCAGTTTGCATGGGTTGTGGTATGGGTATATCTGCGGGCAGCTTGCGCCAAAAATTTGTTTTAAGGCTGATTGGGTAAACGGTTGCATAATACAGCCGTTTGGGTTTTTCCGGTTGGTAAGCATCGGCAAAGCCTGCCAAAGCATGCTTTGTGGCAGAATATAAAGACATGCCTGCAAGCCCCATTTTGCCAAGCATGGAGGAAATTACCACAAAGCTAACCTTGCCATGGGTTTTTGCCAAAAACCGGTCCAGCATGTAAAAAGGCGACAGCACATTGGTTTCAAAAATGCGTTGTATATGCCCAAAACCACCATCGCCGCCACCAAAGCTCTCGTAATACCCAAAGCCTGCGCAGGCTATCACACAATCCACCCCGCCCATTCGGGCAATGGCAAAATCCAAAATTTTATCCGCATTTTCGGGCTTTGCCAAGTTTACATGCCGGGTTACGGCAACCACCTTGGTACCGTGCAGCCGTGCCAATTGCCCAACCAAAGCCCGCCCCAACCCTGATGATGCCCCCGTAACCACAAACCGCTTGTCTTCCAATTTCACCAAACCGCCACCTTTTTTGATTATAGTCCCCGGTATACTATCATCCAATTATGGCAATAATTGGATGATATCAAATTTAAGGAGATTATTATGAGAAGAGCGAAGGAATGGGCAAACAGCAGTTTAATGGCATTGGTATTTGGATTGGCGGGGATTTTCCTATTTTCCAGCGGAATGGCTGTGGCAGGGCAAGGCGGCGACCTTAATAACTATGTAATAAGACTACATATTTTGGCGGAAGATAATAGCCAAGCAGAACAACAGCTAAAATTAGATTTACGTGATGGGATTTGGGAATTTGTAAGGGATTTAACAGCGCATGCCTCTTCCATGCCCGCTGCCAAAGCAATTATTTCGGAAAACCTTACAGCGATTGAAGAAAGGGCAAAAGAAATAAGTGCCGGCCGTGAAATTAGGGTGCGCCTTTCGGAGGGCTTGGGCTTTCCCTCAATGATGTACGGCAGTTTGTTTTTGCCGCAGGGGCAATACACTGCCCTGCAAATAATTATAGGCGAAGGGGCCGGCGAAAATTGGTGGTGCATCATGTTTCCGCCTATGTGCCTAATGGATGTAACCCGTGGGCAGGTTGTGCAGCTTAGTGAAGAAGAAGCCGAACAAATAATCCTGCGCCCCCGCTTACGCATTGGGTCAATTTTCAGATAGTTACAATAGTGCATAATTAGAGCGTGTTCACATTAAGCTACCGCACAGCTTTGTGTGAACACACTCTAAATTTTGGAGGGACTTATGGCACAAACCCTTTTTGGGCTGGCATTGGCTCCTGCGCTAATTTGCGCAGTTTACATGTACATCCGTGATAAATATGAACACGAGCCAAAACGCCTGCTTTTTGCCGGGCTTTTGGCGGGTGCAGTAATCACCTTTCCCATAATGCGCACATCAGGCTTTATAGCAGGCTTTACCCCCGTTTTGGGACAATTAGGCGAAGCGGCTTTCACATCCTTTGCCGTGGCAGGCTTTACAGAAGAGGTTTTCAAATTTGCCGCCTTATTCTTCCTAATATGGCATAACCGTAATCTTAACGAGCCCGTGGACGGGATTGTGTATGCCGTTTTTATCTCCCTTGGTTTTGCGGGGGTGGAAAATGTGCTTTATGTGCTACACCCCCAAATGGGCGGCTTTGAAACAGCCTTTATGCGTGCATTGGTTTCTGTGCCATCCCATGGGTTTTTTGGCGTTATTATGGGTTACCACTTTGCCCTGGCAAAATTTGAACCACAAAAGCGCAGCCGCCATATGGCAATGGCGTTTTTTGCACCTTGGGTGGTGCATGGCATTTATAACACCTTGCTCCTATCAGGCCAAGGTTGGCTAATGGTTGCTTTTGTCCCCTTCATGCTAATTTTTTGGTTAAACGGCTTCAAAAAAATCCGCAGACACCTCTCAATATCCCCCTTCAAAAAAAGTGCTTGAAAAATTTCTTGATATGGTGTACAATATATTAATTAGACTTGTTTAACCAGTAATGGCGCATAACTCCGTTTTGAGTGATTTTGAGCATCAAAGAACTCCAATTTGCGTTCAAAATTGCTTAAAACGGGTAGTTATACACCATTGCCCACTTGCCAACGATGAAATTTTATGAGGGTTGACTTATGGCAGAAACTGTTAGTTGCGGGGGTGTGGTGATACACAAGGGTAAAGTGTTGCTTTTGTACAAAAATCAAATCCGAAAATATACCGGCTGGGTACTGCCCAAAGGCACAGTGGAAGGTAAGGAAAACCTGCGCCAAACCGCCCTGCGGGAGGTGCGGGAGGAGGCTAAGGTGTTCGCCAAAATCCTAAAATATTTAGGCAACACCCAATATACCTTCAAGGGTGCCGTAGATACAGTGGAGAAGACGGTGCATTGGTACTTAATGTCTGCCGGTTCCCACTTTTGCAGCCCCCAGCATGAGGAGCATTTTTCGGATGCCGGCTTTTACAAAAAACACGAAGCCTTTCATTTGCTAAAATTTAACGATGAAAAGCAAATAATCCTGCGGGCTTATGATGAGTATGACCTTTTGCGCAAAAAAGCCGAAACCAACAAGGCAATGCGCAAAGCAAATAACTAAAACTTATTTAGGAGAGGTGTCAAATGAAAATTAAAAAGTACATTCATGACCACATGCCCTACTACTACAAGCACGGCAAAGGTTTTGTGAAAAACAAAAAATGCTGGTACAAAAACCCTGTTGTTATCACCATCACCATCATTTTGGGTGTGGCCCTGCTTACCAGCCTTGTGGTTGGCCTTGTAAAGTGGATGAAAAAGGATGATGACATCCTTGATGACGACTGGTTGTTGGAAGACGATGAGGACGATGTTTTCCTTTACCCCACCGACAATGAATTTGCTGATGAAGAGCAGTAAAAATACAAATCAACCCCCATGGAAATCAGATTCCATGGGGGTTGATTTGTATTGCGGGCACATATTAAGCCTAAGCCCTAAATTGCATTATGGGTAAAGCAAACTACAGAATGCAGCGGGATAACAGCCACAGCACCCAACGGGTTGCCGCAGAAACCGAAGTTTGGCCCTATCTCGCCCCAGGGGCCAAAAGCATTGGTGCAGCTGCTGCCTACCGGGCAAGATGGGGGCGCACCCACATCACACAACAGCCGTATTACTTCACGGTCGGCAGACAAAAGCACACCTGTGAAGCCAGAACCAGAGATGCCGCCAGAGCGGGTGAAAATGGTGACGGTTTTTCCAATGTTGTCACAAAGAGATTCCAACAGAAAGCCTCCATAAAAATCCATCATGGTTTTTCCTCCTTTACATATTTTTTAGGTGAAGCCGTTTCCTTGTAAACGGGCTTCTACCCCATACTATGTACAGGCGGGAAAAGGGTTACAAGTTGTTGGGCCGGATTTGCGGCAGCCAAAAATCAAACATGCCTGAATCAAGCTCCACTATAATCCTGCCAGAATTTCGCTCAAGCCATTCCTCATCCAACTCAGCCAGCCTTATAAAGCGCAATTTCGTTTCCTCCCTTTTATCCGCAACCTCAAGCTCCCTTTTGCGGATTTTTGCTGGACTGATACCATCATCTGGCCTGCCGTGATATCCAAAAATTACAAGTAGTGTACCGGGGTTTTTAAGACGCTCACCTATTGCACGCCACCAAAATCCGTCCGTATCACCTATCGGTGCACCAAAAGCACAAATCACTGTGCTGTTTTTAATAACCTGTATGGCCTCTATTTTGGCTATTTCTTGATTAACATTTCGGGCTTGCAAGTTGTTTAGAAATTCAGGCTTAACAAAAAAATCACTTCCTCTGTTGTCACGAATGGTAGAATTTTCTATCTGTTCCAAGCGGTCAACGCCCATGGTCATATATCCACCCTCACCCAGTTTTCCATGCACATGAAGGTTTTTTCCAAGTGAGGCTATTCCTTGATAGGCATACCCCATTCTCACACGTTTTTGGGGATGTTCGTGCATGCTGCTTTTGTGCAACATCACGTTAAACACGTCTGTGTAATTAAACTGCAAAAAATTTACAAGCGACCTATCTTTTATGTAACCTTTCACAGAATCACTATTAACACCTTTGACATATTTATAAAAATCAAGTATCGAGTCTTGAAATTTGCTTATTTCATTATCTGTAACCGCTGGCCAGTCAATGCTTTCACACTGCTTTTTGAGATATTTATTAAAAGATACAACAAAATCATCAAAGCAAGCTTCGTAATCTTCAAATGCGCTGTCGCCAGTAAATTCTTGGCTATACTTTCCAAGCTGCAACTCAAAATCCGCCCAAGTTTCTAAATTTTCTTCAAATTCTTTCTTAAACTTCTGTATAACCTCGCTATCGCCTTCCTTGGGTTGTTTGTACACCTTGTAAAAATCTGAATATCTCGTTTTTAGTCCCATTTGAATATCGAATCCATTGCCTATAATAAAAGTGACCAAATGTATCACGCCCCTTCTGACATTATAAAATATTTTATCACAAAAATCTTAATAAAGCAACAAATGCGCTTGTTCGATGACTTATAGCGAACGCACTTCAAAGTCGTGATTGTGCGTTCGCTATATTTGCCAAAAATGTTTCTTTATGATATAATAATCATTCATAGTGCAATTAAGGAAGGTGAAGCATGGGCGTTACAGGCGCATCAATAAACGCTGCTGCTATTTTGGCCGGCGGGGGCTTGGGGCTTTTGTTAAAGGGCCGTATAAGCGAGCGCATATCCCAAACAGCGATGAAAGCCCTTGGGTTATGTGTTTGCATTGTGGGCATCTCCTCCGCCCTTGGTGGCGACATTCTTTTGATGGTGGTCGCCCTTGCCCTTGGGGGTATTGGCGGGGAGCTTGTAAATATTCACGCTGCCCTTAGCCGCCTTGGCATTTGGCTGCAAGGTAAGATTGGCAAAAAAGAAGGCGAAGCATCCACATTTGCCCAAGGCTTTGTGGCGGCCACCCTGCTATTTTGCGTGGGTGCAATGGCTGTTGTGGGCTCCCTGGACAGTGGGTTGTTGGGTGACCATTCTATTATCATCACAAAATCCATTATCGACAGTGTGGCGGCCATGGCACTTGCATCCACCCTTGGTTTTGGTGTGCTTTTCTCCGCCTTTGCCGTGTTTTTATACCAAGGGTCAATCGAATTTTTTGCGGGCTTTTTGCAGCCATTTTTAACGGATGGGATAATAGCCCAAATATCGGCAGTGGGCGGCATTATGATACTTGGTATCGGCGTTAACTTAGCACTTGATGCCAAAATTAGGGTGGCAAATTTGCTGCCGGGGTTTGTATTTGCTGTTTTGTACTATATTGTAATTTTAGGTTAGGCTGGATTTTTGTTGTATTTTGTGTTAAAATAGGATAAGCGCATAGCGGGAGCATGGTGATTAATTATGTTTGTTGATAAGGTAAAAATTAAAATAGCAGGCGGCAAGGGTGGGGATGGCCACGTGTCCTTTCACCGTGCAAAATATGTTGTAAACGGCGGGCCCGATGGCGGGGATGGCGGCCGTGGCGGGGATATTATTTTTCAGGTGGACGACAATATGTCCACATTATTGGATTTTCGCTATAAACGCAAATTTGTGGCAGCAGATGGCAAACCGGGGGAGAAAAATAACCGCAGTGGCAAGGGTGCAGAAAGTGTAGTTATCGATGTTCCCCGTGGAACCATTGTGCGTGAAATATCCAGCGGACAAATTATGGCTGATATGTCCCAGCCGGGCGAGCGGCGCACCCTTATAAAAGGCGGCAAGGGCGGCCGTGGCAACCAGCATTTTGCAACCCCCACCCGCCAAGCCCCCAGATATGCCGAACGTGGTAGGGATTCCAAGGCATACGAAGTTGTTTTGGAACTTAAAACCCTTGCAGATGTGGGCTTAATTGGCCTGCCAAACGTGGGAAAGTCCACTTTATTGTCCATGGTTACAAATGCAAACCCCAAAATAGCCAACTACCACTTTACCACATTATCCCCAAATTTGGGCGTTGTGCGCAATGCATACGGGGAAGATTTTGTGCTTGCGGACATTCCCGGGCTGGTGGAAGGGGCAAGCCAAGGCATTGGGCTTGGTACGGACTTTTTAAGGCATGTGGAGCGCACAAAGGCATTTATCCACGTGGTGGATGCCTCCGGCTTGGAGGGTGTAGAGCCGATTGAGGCCATCGAAAAAATTAATAAAGAGTTGGGCGAATACGACCCCGCCCTGTTGCAGCGGCCCCAAATAATAGCCGCCAACAAGATGGATATACCCGAAGCGCAGGATAATCTACCTGATATAGAAGAATATTGCAAGGCAAAAGGATGGCAGTTATTTGCCATATCCGCCGCAAGCAACCAAGGTTTGGACCCGCTAATGGAAGCTGCCCACCAAATCGTCAAATCAATCCCCGAAGAAATTATTTTTCATGAAGATTTTGTGGAGCCTGAAAAGGTGGCCGATGGGCCGTTTACCGTCACTCAATTAGAGGATGATTATTTTGTGGTGGAAGGCGTTGGCGTGGAGAAAATGGTGGGTTATACCAATGTGGAAACGGAAAAAGGTAACGCATTTTTCCAAAAATACCTTAAGGATAAGGGCATTATTGCCGAATTAGAAAATAAGGGCATACAAGAAGGCCACACCGTACGTATTTATGACCTGGAATTTGAATACTACCCGTAGGGTGGGAGCCTAACCCCGCCACATAGGCTTGGAGATTTGCCATGGAGAAAATAATTCTATCCGCCGAAAACGGGGTTTATCGCATGGGTAACCATATCCATCGCCCTGCACAACCTTGGTCAACATCCATCAAGCGGGCACTTGCCCACTTTGAAGCCGATGGGTTGCACGTGGAACAAATTATCAATATTGACGAAAGTGAGCAGGTTTCCAAATATATAGAAGGCGAAATGGTGCATCCCAGCAAGTGGACGGATGAAGGACTGTATGCTGCCGGGCAAATGGTGGCGGCTTTGCATAAATCTGCCGAAAGCTTCAAAATAAGGCAAGGTGACATTTGGCAACCTTGGTGCCTGCGGAAAATTGGGGATGCCGGCAACCGAATAATATGCCATGGAGATATTGCCCCTTGGAACACAATAACAAAAGGCGGACTGCCTATGAATGTTGTTGATTGGGAGTACACGGGTCCACTTGACAGGTTGGTGGAGCTTGCCCGTGTGTGCTGGCTTTTCGTGCAGCTTTATGATGACGACTTGGCACAGTTGCACAACCTGCCAAGCCCCAAAAAGCGAGCGGAGCAAGTACGCATTGTGGCAGATGGATATGGTTTGCCGCCCTCGGATAGGAAAAGGCTTGTAAGCCAAATAATCGAAGTTATAGTTTGTGAAACCGCCGAAGAAGAAGCCATAAAGCCCAAAGTTACTTTTAACACCACAGGTAATTTGTGGGGGCTGGCGTGGCGTTGCCGCAGTTTGTGGTGGGTTTGGCAAAATAAAGATATGCTTAGTAGGGCATTAATATAGAAAAGAGGAACATTATGACGCTAACAAGCAAACAAAGGGCCGCATTGCGCTCCAAAGCAAATGGTATGCCCACAATTTTCCATGTGGGTAAAGAGGGGGTTACCCCCGAATTTATCATAGGCATAAGGGATGCCTTGGAAGCAAGAGAGCTTATTAAAATCGACATAAACCAAAATTGCGAGCTGGAAGTGGATGAAGCTGCCGAAATTGTCGCATCCCGCACGGGTGCGCAGTTGGTGCAAACCATTGGCCGCAAATTTGTATTATATCGCAAGTCCAAAACCATAAAGGAAGGGGTTTTGTAGTGATGAAAAGGTCGCCACCAAGGATATTAATACTATTTTTAGCTGTAATTATGCTATTTTTGGCTATGCCTGTGATGACTGCACAGGCGCAGGCATATATCACCTTGCCGCCAAGCACCCAAGCACAAGTTATACGCATTGTGGATGTTAATGCCATGGTGGTGCGCACCCCAAACGGGGATGCCTTGGTGCGCCTTATCGGCGTGATGCCCGGCGGTAGCCCCCAAGCTATAAACTATCTAACAGGGCAGCTGGTTGGGCAAAATGTTATGCTTAACAGCGACCCTTCCTTGCCAATACAACCCACAAACCGCTGGAATTATATGTATGTACATTTTGGCAACCGCTTCGTCAATCGGGAAGTGGTAGAAATGGGCTTTGCCTTGTTTAATGATGCCCACTATTTCACAAACTATTTTGATGAAATTGCAGGGGCAGAATATTTGGCAGGCGGTGCCGGCCTTGGTTTTTGGGCAACAGATATGCGTGAGCCCACCTTGCTGCGCCATCACGACCGTATAAATATCAACACCGCAACCCCGTGGCAAATTTCAAACCGCCTTGATATTGATATAAGCCTTGCCCAAGCTATTGTAGCATACCGCACCACCCACCCCATACGCCATGTGAATGATTTGGTTTTTGTACAGGGCATGACTTTGGATGCCTTTGTCAGTATCCGTCACAGGGCGGGCGTTTCCACTAACATAAACACAGCGGCGGAGGATGAGTTGGCAACCATGCTAACAGGCGGCACAGCACTTGCCATTACCACATCCCGCGCCACCTACGGGGCGTTTACGGACATTCAACAACTGGTAGGGCGCAATGTGCTTACCCAGTTGCAACTTAATGCCATAGCCCCTTTTATCAGCGTGGAAAATGATTATGTTATTGATTTTTACCGCCCCCAATTTAGGGCAAATATTAACCTGGCCAACCAACTGCAACTAACCCGTGCAGGAGCCACGCCTATACAAGCATCAAACTTTATCAGCCAGCGTAATATTATGCCCTTGCGTAATGTGCAGGATTTAATGCCCCATATGGCATTTAACATCCAAAACACCAACGCAATTGCTGATAATATGCGCACCCATACCAATATCAACACCGCACCGAGAAGTGAGTTGGAAAGCCTTTTTGGCAGGTCTGCCGCAACCACGGCAAATATTAACACCGCCGTCAACAACATCTTGACACGCCGCACGCAAGAGCCTTTCCAGGACATTGGCCAGTTGGAGCAGTTTTTGCCAGCAGGCGCAACCTTTGCAACCATCGCCCCCTTTATATATGTGGACGAAACGCCCATGCCCGCCACCATTAACCTTAACAGGGCAACCCGGCCGCAATTGGAGCAGGCAGGTGTGCCGCCAAATGTAGCACAGCAAATTATTAACAACCCACAGCGGGGTAACTGGATGTTGCCAAGCCACCTACCTGCATTTATCCGCAACCTACCGCAGGATGCGCTTAACAACTTAACCTTAGTAACCAATATTAACACCGCCACAGAAACCGAGCTTTTAAGCCTGGACCCCGCCATGACCCTCCATATTATAGAGCGGATAGAGCGGTATCGGGACGAGCACCCCTTTGGCAATGCCAACGAAATACGCAATTTCTTTGATATGTTAAACCAACGCCCCCTTTACAACCGCATCGCCCAATACCTAATTTTAAGATAGGACGGGACATAA
The DNA here is from genome assembly GCA_009779935.1 of Defluviitaleaceae bacterium. Classification (GTDB taxonomy): domain Bacteria; phylum Bacillota; class Clostridia; order Lachnospirales; family WRAX01; genus WRAX01. The sequence goes on from WRAX01000001.1 coordinate 27,304, forward strand.
AATGGATATCACAGGCCTTACCCACCAACAACTGGTGGAAAAAATAGAAAATGCCACACCATTGGAGCTGTGCATAATAAACCACCTGCTTTTACTGCAAAATCTGGATAAAGCTATTGCCGCAGCCCCCAAAAGTGCAGAAAACAAGGCGGCCCTTGATAAGTCGAGGGACTGCCTTGGGGTGCTTTACGAAACCTTGGATGATAATGTGGAATTTTCCCAAGATTTGGCTTTGATGTACTTAATTATCAACCGTGTGCTTATCCGTTGCGAATTTTTGGACACAGCAGAAGAAAAAACAGAAAACCTTAACCATGCCCGAAAAATTGTAAGCGAATTACTGTCTGCTTGGCAATTTTTGCATGACAATGCCGATTTGATAGAAAAACAAGCCGCATCAGGACAAATTATCGCAGGCCTAACATACGATGCCGAAGGCAAGTTAACAGAATTTGAGGATTACGACCCAAAGGGCGGTTACAAAATTTAACAATAAAAAACAGGCACACAATGTGCGCCTGTTTTTTATTGCAAAGCAAGGCGGGCAAGCATATCCTCGCCATTCATATGCCCTGTTTCCACAAAGCCTAATGAAGTGTATAGCTTGCGAGCTGTTTCATTGCTGGGTTTATAGCATATTGATATGGAATCCGCCGCACCCCTTGGAGCCTGGCGCAAAAATTCTAAAATCTTAACCATGGCTTGCCGTCCATAACCTTTGCCTTGATGGTTTTTGTCAATCATAAAGCGATATAGGTTGTAAATGGCTTTATCTCCAAATTGTTGGCGGAAATAGTCGTCCTCGCCCATTTCCTCCCGCTCCATCATGGCAAAGCCTATAACTTCGCCACATTCTTTGCATATGGCGAAAGGCAGGGGTGGCTCGTCATCATTTGTAATGCCTATATAAGCCTGCACCAAACTTTTATAATTGGGTGTTACATAGCCCTTTTGCCCCTCTAAAAGCTGCAAATTTAGCACGGCTTCGTAATTATCCCATGTGATTTTTTTCAACTCAATCATTTATCCTCCATATGGTGCGTTCCTACAAGGGCAGGCGTGCAAGAATTTCACCATCAATTATATGTCCCGTTTCCACAAACCCAAGGGGTGCGTAAAGCTTGCGGGATACTTCATTTTCAGGCTCATAACACACACTTATGGCATCCGCTTTGCCTTGGGGTTGGGAGCGCAAAAACTCCAAAATCTTGCCCACAGCTTGCCGTCCATAACCTTTGCCTTGATGGTCCTTGTCAATCATAAAGCGAAAGAAGTTGTACACAGCCTTATCGCCAAAATCCACAAAAAACGGGTCATCCTCATCCAGCTCACAAAACTCCATCATGGTAAAGCCTATTACATCATCCCCATTGTGTATGGCGAAGGGCATGGGTGGTTTTTCGTTGTTGGTTAGGTCTTTATAGGCTTCTGCAAGGCTGTAAATATTGGATGCCACAAAGCTTTCCTGCCCTTCGGCAAGTTTTAGTTTTAATACTTTGTCAAAATTATCATGGTCTATTTTGCACAGTTCTATCATATGGTTGCCTCCCGTAAAAAGGGGCGGGGCAGTCCCGCCCGCCTTGCCCCCAATCCTACAATATGTTTTTTATTGCCAAAATACGGCTCATTTCGTTATAGATGTTCATATAACCTTCGTCCATGCCCATGCCCGGTTTTGCAAGGGTTTGCACAGGGCTTGTTGCCATGGCAATGTGGGCGCAAACCTGTCCGCTGCGGTCGGTTTCGTTACATGTGCCGCCAAGGTATGCCCCCATACCGTTTTGCTTGCAATACAGCACCGCTTCGATGGAGTTGTTGATGCCCCCAAGGTCAGGGGTTTTTATCTGTGCCATATGCCCTGCCTTATTGTCGGTAAAGGCCTTTACATCTTCTAATGTGTTGCACCATTCATCCGCCACAATTTCCACATCAACACCTGCCGCTTCTTGCATTTCACGCAAGCGTTTTAATGCGGCAATTTGCCCATCCAGCGAGCCCACATCCACAGGCCCTTCGATGCGTAGTTTGTAAGGTTTTGCTGCCTGTTCCAGTTTGCCCATATATGCCACAATAGCTTCATAATCATCACCAAAAACCTCCCCTATCATGCCATACACATCAATATGCAGGATGGGGGCATAATTTGGTTGCACCCTAATTTCGCCAATGCGCCCAGCAAGCCACGCCACATATTCCAGTAGCCCTTCGCCATTTTTGCCTGTTTTTTCTATATTATTAAACAGGGCATGGGGCAAAACAGGGGCGGATTTTAGAATCATCTTATCCGCATTAGCATAACGTGCATCACCGGACTGGGTAAAGATTGGTATCATAGTATCCGACATGGTAAGGCCGTATTCTTCTGCAATAACCTGCGCCATTAACTTATTTTTGCTTTTCGCAACCGCATCAAGGGCAGCTTGGGTTATGCCGTAGCGTATGGCAGTGTGCAACAGCTTGCCATCCACCACAAGGCTGTCCAGCTCCGCTGCCAGCTCCTTAAACGTGGTTATTTCACGCCCCACAAGAAGGGGTTTAACCGCTTTGTCAATAACAGGGATAAAGTCCTTTGCTAAAAACAAGGGGTCCCGCCCGCCAGCGCCGGAATATTGCACCGCCGCACAGTCCCCATAAGCCACCTGACCATTTTCCAACACAAACATTACAGAAATAGATTCGCCCGGTTGGCGCACGCTGGTAAAACCCTCGGTTACAGGCGTGCCTTTGTATGCACTGCCATCCTCAACAGCCCCTGCTTTAATGGCCTTTTGGTCATCAAAGAAAAATCCGCTTTGCCCTGCACTGCATATCACATCAATAATTTTCACGGTGTTTCCTCCTATGCAAAAATGTCCCTTGTGTTTATGGTAAATTCGCTGTCGTCCACGCATAAAGCCCTATATCAAATCCCCACAACAAAACCCGATGCGCCTTTTAAGGATTTGCCATCACTAAGTTTTGCCGGGTCGCAAACCACGATTAAGTCAAGCTACAAACAGTGTCATCACTCTTTTTGCGGTTAAGCCTAACATCAAATTCCCGAAATTTGCAAAATTCTTCATAAGTCATGGGCTTGAAGTATTGCAAAGCATTGGTATGCTAAAACCTCTTTACTTAGGACGCCCAACCAGCCTGCCTTCGGAAATGGCAAAAATATCATCAATAGACATTTGGAAGGAAACATCCCGCTTTTCCACCTTGCCCCGCACATTAAGCTTTTTCTGATGAAAGTCTTTTATATGGCGGCTAAATGGTAGATTACCAAATTCGATAAAGCGCACGGCACCTTCATTATCACGGGCGGGGAAGGCGAGGTCTATATTATGCTTGCTGGGGGCAAAGGGAATATCCATAATGCCCGCTTCAAAAGCCCGCACACTGCCTATTGCAATGTCCCCATCGCCCATATCCAGTGTCCTGTCTATTATGGACTTGGTTTCCATTTCAATAAGGCCTGCTTCCAAATGTACATCATGCAGCTCCAAAAGGTCCTGCCCCTGTAGCATATTTACCACTTGTTTGGTGGCCTTTAAGCCTGCGGCATTGGCTTCTTTTGTGGGTATGCCCATAGCTTCGTGGGGGGTTTTTACGATAACCTTAGTAGCACCGGACAAAACCGCCGCTGCAGCCCCCCAAGATATAACACCAAAGGCCATAGCCTCGTCATGGGGAAAACCACCCATCCATTGGTGCAAAACAGTGGTTACATGCACATCTTCAAAGCCAAATTTATCTAAATAATATCTCGTTAAATTGCGTAGGGATTTAATTGCCGCAACATCCTGTACAATATTGCCCAATTGGCCATAGCCTACGGTGATGTTTTTACAGCCCTGCTCTGCCGCCAAAAGGCTTTCTATAATCGCTACGGAATGGGAAATGCAGGGCGGCACAAGGGTGCCTGTAAGCGGCCCATAGGGTTCACGGTTGATGGTTATGCCGGCATCTTCATACTTACCCATTAGCCGGTCAACAAACTGCCAGTCAAAAATGGTCTTTTCCAGCTTAATATCCTTGGAATATGGTATATTGTAAGAAATGCCCCCGCCTTCGTAAGATGTAAAACCGCCGGCCATGGTTATAAGTGCCAAAAGGCGGGCATCGGGTGTGCCGTGGCGCACCTGCACCGGAGTTTTAACAGAATTTACTACCTGGCGGCAAATATCCACCCCATGATTAACAGCAGGAAAGCCGTTAAGCATAGAGCGGCCGTTGCGCTCGCTTTCATCAATGCCAATTTGGGCATCTTCGTAACGGTTTAGGCGGGTGTATGCATCAATGGTGCTGGGTAACAGGTCTGCAAATCCAAAATCTTCAAGATATTGTAAAAGCTCTATATGCATTTTAGGCAAAGCAACACCTGCACGGGGCTGGGTTAATGTCTTGCCCTCTGCATCCGCATCTATTAGCTTTTTGGCAAAGTTTTTAGATTCGGGTAAGGTTTTTTGATAGGCAATGCCATCGGCAATTGTTAGCCCTTCGCCTGTTTTCCAGCCTTTTAGCACCTCCTGCTCCAATTGGTTAAAAAGGTCATCACACATTTTCTTATTCTTTAGTTTGATTTCCATGCCGCCCCTCCTGATTTGTGGGTTTTGTCTAAGTTTATTTTATCACAACCTGCGAGCTGTGTCTATGTCTGTTTTGTGGTAGGGCAAGCCTCTGCCCCTCTTATGTTAGGCCACTCGTTCTATGCGGTGCTTTTGGCACAATGGGTATTCTGCCAAAAACGGTTCCATTTTCAACTTCATGTCCTCAAAGGAAGTGCCGTAGAAATACAGAGCAGTATCATTTGGGCCTTGCCAGTAGCTGTACATTTGCCCGCCATCTCCCAGTAAACGGTTAAGCTCCGCTACAACATGGTTAATATCGCAGGTTTTGTACACTTCCTCTGACAATTCTGTGCCGTTAAGCCACAGGGCCAGCCCTTCTAAACAGCCTAACGGTATTGGTTCTGCTTCATCCCCGTCCAATAACAGGCGGGAACCCTTAGGTAGGCACAGGGCTTGCAAAATCAGCATCAACTTGCCCATGGCTTCTTGCCCGTTGTTTAGGGAAATGCCAATATCACAAAGTGCTATACTGCCATCCTTTTCCATCAGTGTTCCGCCACCATCCACACTGCCAATGCCCGCCTTTTCCAGCTCCTCCATCAAAATATCTTCATAAATTTCGCCCCTGTCAAGGGGTTGTAATTTTCCGTTTATTTCCAAAGTCAAATATCGCATACTCCCACTCCTTGCTTGTGTTGTTATATTTCTAAAAAACTGGTCTTCATTATTTTTAAGGCTATATCAGGTTGGCGGCGGGCCAGCAAGCCCATTGCAGCCAGCGCATTTTCCTTATCCAGTAGGATTTTGGGCTTATGGGGCTTTAAGGCATTCAAATCTCGTGGGCTGTATGCAGCTTCTTGTAAAATCGTCAACGGGTCGGGTGCGTTAATAACCGCACCACCACTACCTATGATATATTCTACACGGGTTAAATCCTTGCCTGTTTGGCTAAAAACCTCCCCTTGGGGTGTAAAAATCCGTTCCACTTGCCCTGCATGCCGTGTGGCGGACAGGCGAATGGCCCATGCCGCCAAAGCCGCATCAATCTGTGCAAACTTTTCATACTCGCCTTGCGGCAGCACATCCGGGCTGCCTTTACAAGTATCCAGCCACAGCCCAACTTCTGCGGGGTCAAAATCGCCCAGCCCGCCTTCCTCACAAATCAAATCATATAGGGCGTGCAGGCTATATCTCATACCAATATCACCCTCCACGGTGCGCTTTGCAAAGGGCTCCTGTATACCACTTATAAACGCCCCGCTTTTGGACAAACCATCCGCCATGGAATATACATCGCTGGTTGCCCCGCCCAAATCGTATGCCATAAGCTCACCAAGGCCCCGTTCACACGCTGTGCCTTTTGATAACAGTTCACAAGCCTCAAAAACAGCTAAGGGGGTAGGTATAATCTCCATATCCATCATGGTGGCAACCTTATCCAGCCCCTTGGCAGATACAATATTTTCAATAAACAAATCCCTAATGGCCGCCTTTGTGGGGTCGATATTAAGCTTGCCAAAAGCGGGCATCACATTTTCACAAACAACAACCCGCTTGCCGCCGGCTTCCAGCATTTTACGGGCTTCTGATGCCGCCGAACGGTTGCCTGCCACAATCACAAAAAAATTGCCCTTGGTTTTTGTTAGGGTTTCGGCATTTTGCAGCAACACCTTTTTGTTGCCCCCATCAATACCCCCCGATAGCAATACAATATCAGGCTGTATTGTGGCTATTTCTTCTATCTCAAACTCCGTAAGCTCGTAGGAATAGGTTTTGACAACCTTGCCCCCCGCCGAAGCTGCCGCAAGGCGGGATGCTTTTGCAGTCAAATCAGGCACAAGCCCGGATGACACGATTTTTAAGCCCCCGGCGGCGGAAGAGCAAGCCAAAGAAGCCGCAGGCACAAAATCCCCCAGCTGGGCTTTAATCCCGGCCAACGCATTGTTGTATCCTTCGGTTACATCCGTTTCGATAGTAGTAAAGGCCTTAGCAAAGGCAATAATTTCGCCCTTATCCACATCCACCGCCATCATCTTGGTGTAGGTGGAGCCAAAGTCCGTCAGCAAATAAATATTCATTATGCTTTCAAATCCTCTTCCAAGTGTTTAATGGCCAGCATGGGGTCCGTACCCGGCGGATACGCCCTGTTAATGCCCATGGCAAGAAAGCGTTTTTCCACCTCATTAAAATCCTGTTTGCCAACAACAATATTGCCGCCAACATATAGCAAAATGTTGTTAAGCCCCGCTTCATCACACTTCTCCCGCAGGCCTTTAACATCAATTTCCCCATGCCCGTAAAGGGAGGATACCAAGATGGCATCCGCATCCGCTTCCACGGCGGCTTCCACAAATTCTGTTTGTGATGCCATAACGCCCAAGTTAATCACATTAAAGCCCGCCTTGGTAAAGGTGTAATTCAAAATTTTATTTCCAACGGCGTGTACATCCGCCCCAATTACACCGATAACCAAGGTCGCTTTGTCCTGTCCTTCCATGATGCCAACTCCCTTTATATTAGTCGCTAACGCTAATTACAGACAAACTTTGATGAAAATTACAATCCCCAAACCACTTGGCATGTACAAGCCCTGCAAGGGCTCTTACATGGAGCTTATCCCATACACTATCAATATACATAAAATTACCCATTTTGTCAATATAATGATTTTCCGTTAGCCCACGGAAATATTGCTGCGCATACAACAAGTTTTGCCAATACGTGTTCTGCACTGCGCCGCTGTGGGCAACCACATTTGCTGCCAAAAAATATGCGGATACGGTTCCCCAGTCATCCCTGTTGCCGCCAAAATTGTCCCATATCAAATATGGTGTGGTAAAAAGCCGTTCCCTATCCTGCCCGTCCCATCCCCAAACATGGCGGGTGGATATAAAGCCAATTTGCTCCAAAATCCCCTGATAGGGTGCACCAATCATCGGCATATGGTCCCCAAAAAACACAACCATAGTTGGGCGGTTGCTTGCTTCTATAAAATCAATTAGCCGCCCCAGCTGCTTATCCGCATCATAAACACCCTGTAAAAAACTGTTTATCTGCACAATGTAATCTTCGGCAAGGTGGGGGTGGGTGGCATACACATCCTGGGGAAAGCCGTAATATTTGCTGCCCCAAAATTCCCAATGGTTTTGTATGGAAATGCCGAACAAAAATAGCGGCACATTATCAGCATCGGCTCGTTGTATTTCCATTATCATCCTATCTGTAAAATATTCGTCTGATATATACCAGCCTTTATGGGGGGCGTTTGGCATATCTTCTTTGGCAATAAAATATTCAAAGCCAAGGCGGGGATAAATCCTGTCACGATTGTAAAAATCCGCATAATTTGGGTGCAAAGCCACAGTGCGGTATCCTTGTTGCCGAAAAAGCCATGGCATGGCAGTGTACAGGTTGCGGTTAAAATACCGCACGGGATTGCCAAAAGGGATGTGATAGGACCCGCCCATAAAATACACAGGCGCACCCGTTAAAAACTCCATTTCCGTATTAGCGGTGCCGCCGCCAAAAACAGGCACAACAGTTTGCCCGCTTATGCCGGCGGTTTGCAAGCGGTGCAAGTTGCTAACGGGGTTTGTGGAAAGGCTAAGCTGGTCAAACACATGCGGGTCCATAAAAGATTCACTCATAATAACAATAACATTTGGTTTCAGGTCGCTTGGCATAACTTGGGGTGCTTGTACAAAAAAATCTTTCGCATATTCCACAAGGCCGGGCATGGCTCTGTTGTGGGCAATTTGCGCCATAGTTGCTTGATGAAAGCCCATAATAAGCCGTGTTTCCATGTACAGCATAGTGGACGAGCCACGAAAATCCTGATTAAACCCAAGCCACCCCATAGCAGTGCGGGATGAGGGCGGTAAGATAAAAGCTGCAAAAAATACAAAGGCGGACACGCCAAGGGTAATCATCCGCCTTTTTAGGGGTAGCTTAAAGCGCACAAACCATAACGGCACATGTATTAAAGCGATAACAAAACCCCATAAAATCAAGGTTCGCTCTATGGTAAGGGCATTAAAACCTGTAACCTGTAAAGCCTCCCCCGCCACAGACAGGTCCGTGGGCACAAAAACCTGCCCCGTTAAAGCAACCTTAAAATGGTTTACCACATAAACAATAACCAGCAACAAGCTAACAGGCACAAGACCCCAAAAAACCGAGCCCGTGGCAGAAGAAACAACCACGGCAAGCAGGGCGATAAATACCACCGATGCCGTAAGTGCCCCTGTCGACATATAGTTAGGTAGGGGGTTAAGCCATTCCAGCACAAAAAACAGCAAAAGCGGGAAAACAACAGCATACGCCCGCAACGCCCATTTAAGCCAAGGGGGCTGTGCAAATTCTCTTGGGGGTTTTTGTTTTTTGCCAATAAATATTTTTCTCAAAAAATTAATCCACCCTTCTCACGTGGGGTATCCGCATCAGTTTATATCCACAGTATTTCCAAAACCCTACAGTTTCTTTCAGCTTAAAATCCAGCATAAACAGGGTGTTGCGCATAATTTCCTTTTCCTTATCACCTATGGGGTGGGGGCTGTATTTGGCACGGTACAATATGTGGGTAATATCCTCCAAACGCACTTTGTTGTTTTCAAATCCCGCCCGATAGCCCAGGCGTCGGGCAAAAATCAGGGGTGTGTCCCCCTCATCAGCACGTAGGTCTAAACATTCCAAGTATCGCAAAATACGTGTATAATAAGCCAATGCGGCAACCCTGCCATCCGACTTGCAAAGCCTTCTAAACCGCAGCTCGGATAAAATAAGGCGCAATAGCATAAACAGGGCGACCAAGCCACCCGCCCCCATGGTTGCCGTAAGCAAAAGTTCCCTTATGCTCATGGGTGCGGCTTGGTTTGGGGGCTCGTCATACCCTTCTTCATATGCAGATGAGTCTATAATTATAGATGTGCCGCCATCGCCTTCGGGTATAAACCAATAATCCTCAAAAAAGCCCCAATCTGCCCCGTCCAGCTCTAAATAGTCCCAAAAGCCGGGGGTTGTTTGGGTTTGCGGGGTTTGCCAGCCAAAAACGGCCTCCGGTGGGGTGGCTTCAAATAGCTGCCAACCAAAGCCTTCAAAGTAAACTTCGCCCCAGGCATGTCCCATGCGGTTTACCACATCAATATACCCATCCGCATCAGGTTGGTTGGGCACCATAAAACCCTCCACATATCGTGCAGGTATGCCAAGGCTGCGCACCATAACCACAAATGCCGTGGCAAAATGAACACAATAACCCTCACGGGCATCAAACAAAAACCAATCCACAAAATCCCGCCCCTGTGGGGTATCGCCCGGGGTTAGGGTGTATGTGTATCCCCCATGCCAACGTAGATAGTCTGCAATCATCGTAGCCCGTTGAAAATCATTTTCGGCATGGTAAGTTATGCGCTGTGCCAAATCACGCACCCTTGCGGGTATGGCCGGCAGCCCGGTATATGCTTCATAAATCCAATTGGCATGTTGGGCAAGATAGTACAGTAAATGGGTGTACAAAATAACATTGCCGCCCACATTAAAGTTAAGCATATGCCGTGGAAAGTTGGAATAAACAGTGTTGCGCAGTGCATCTTCAAAAACCCCACGACGGCTTGCCGCCATTAAGGCTGTTTTGTCCACTTCCCCTGCCAAGGCACTGTGGCGCACTGTATACCCTGCCCCGCCACGCATCATGGTGGATGACATTATGGCACCGCCCGCTTCCCGCACAGGGTCCAAATTACCATCACCTTCCACACCTGCAAAAATACCCCGACTAAACACGTTATAGGAGCGGAAAGCATGCTCCACCGCCGTATACCTGTAATGCAGGTTCGCAAAAACAATTTGGGAAATATCCCCTATCCTATAACGACCTGCAAGGCGGTGTGGCGTGCCCCAACGGCTGCTAAACGCATAATCCACCATTTCCAAGGCCAAGCCTAACTGCAACGGGTTAATCCCCCCAAGCATGGTTTCCAAATCAAAGGTTTCCGCTAAAAGCTCCCTAAACGCATATTCAAAAGCCGTATCCACATTCCAGCTGGTAAAAATATTATAGGCGGCTTGCACACGAAATGCATGCTCTGCTTCCCATTGCATGCGCAACAAAACCTCAAAATTCTGCAAAATATCTTGATACACATCAAAAAAATCATCCGCCGCCCAAAGGGTAAATGGGGCACTCATCCTCTCCAAGGCCTCCAAATTTTGGCTAATTTGGGTCATATCCACGGCCTCCACATCATCCCCAAAGGAATTAAGCCAGGAATATCCTGTGTAAACATCAAAGGTTGCCCCCGTTAAATAAATTAGCCCGCCAATTTCCCGCCTGTCGGGGCTTATGCGCATAAACACACGGTTGTTGGTGGCAACATTTCCCCCAAGCTGCCTTCCGCCGCCACCCCCAAAGCCCGTTTGCGCCAGGGAAAAATGGCGGGGTTGCAAAAATGCCGCTATTTGGTCATTTACGGCATTAAATGGGCGTGTTATCAATGTTTCCCGCATCCTTGCAGCATGTCCCGCCTCGGGGGATGGTATGACAATTGCAGGTATCAGCACAATTGCCGTAATAGGCACTGCATATAGGGAAAAGGGCGTTTTTTTGTTGTTTTTGCCCAGGGTTTTCATATTAAGATGGCGGATAAGGTAGGCAATGATGCAAAAAACATACACATAAAAACCAAAATCATAAATAAACAGTCCCGAGCTAAACATAATGCCCATGGTTACAGCGGATACCGCCAATAGGGCATAAAAGTTAAACCACAACAAACCAAAAGCCATAACAAAAATACCCAAAACAATAGCCAGCGTCCACACGATAACCATGTCATATTCCGGGGTGTAGCTAATAAAGCCTGTGGCATAGCGTATTGCACCTGATATGGGCTGGAAAATGTTTTGGACAATGGTGGTGTGGTTTGCAGCTTCATATACATCACTTGGCACCAAAAACAGGGCATCTACCGCCAAAATAGCAATGGCAACCACCGCCACAATGCCGCTGAAAATTAGGGTGTATTTGTTGTAGAAAATTATCCACAAAGCGGCCATCACCGCAAAAGCCCGCCATAGGGCGGCGGCAGGGAAGAAGTTAAGCTCCGTCCCGCTGATGATGGTGATTGATAAGCTCCAAACAAGCAATGTGCCAACGGTTAGCAAAAACAGCCCTTCTTGCCACTTAAATTTGCTTACCTTTAACTTTATGCTAAAGCTATTAGCATCCCTTTCATCAAACATAATAGTACCTCCGAAAATCCACACAAAACACATCCATATCCCGCAAAACCTCTATTTTTTCCATCTGGTCCTGCTTGGGCTCTTCGCAATACAGCAAAATCACATTACAGCCAAACATGCGCAGGTTTTGCACACTTGCCAAAATCCCCTCCGCCACCCGTTTAACGATTATTACAATGTTTTCCACATCACTTTGCACATTAAAGAAAGTGGCAAAGCGGGCTTCAAAATCCCTTGGGGCAAATTGGTTAAAGTGGATATCGCATGCTTGTTTATACAAAAAATCAAAACTACCGCTATGCTCCTGCATAAAACCTTCATCCATGCCAAGGTAAATAAGCTGGCACAGTTGCTGCCTTGCCACCGCCTGGGACAGGGTGGACACTAAGGCCTCCATCATCATATCTTCAATAATTGCGGGGTTAAGCCCGCTAATTTTGGAATTATCAATTATAAAAGTTGTGGAACTGCGCTTAAAGTTTTGGAAGTTTTTACTAATTAACTCATTTTTCTTAGCGGACACTTTCCAGTGGATTTTTTTGTAACCATCAGTTGGCTGATACTTGCGCAAATCGGCGATAATGGCGTAATCTTCTTGTTGGTTTAGGTTTTGTGCCCCATCCACGCCGCCTTGGGCAAGCGCCAGCGGCAAGCTATCCATATCCACAACCTTTGGCCGCACTTCCACTGATAAAACTTCATCAAACTTTTGCTTAAAGGCAAAAAGCCCTAAAAAATCATACAAAACAATATCCGACAGCCCAATTTCAAAATTACCCCTATATTTAGCGGATAAATTAAAAACCACCTGCGCAGAACCCCGTGCGGAAAGGGAGAAAAACTGCTCCTCAAAATCCGCTGAAATGGCGGCAGAGCTCGCCCTAAACCTCGCCCGCACTGATGACACGGGCAAAACAGCACGGTTGCCCACCGTAAGCAAGTACTGGGTGGCATCCCCCTTGATAATAACTGCATCCGCCACCCGCTGGCTTATGCTAAGCCGCCGCCGCAAAACCAAACCAAGCCCCAGCGAAAGCAAGGGCAAAGCCAAAACGGCATACAAAGCCATATATGTAATTGCATCATCATACAGATACACCAGCAGCAGCATCACAACCACTACCACTATGTACGTTAAGCGATTTTTAGCCATTTTAATCCCTTGTCCTTTGTAATCAGCTAATTACTTTTTTATCCAAAAGCTCTTTGTAAGCATTTTCGATAGTTGCAATGTCAAAATGGGGCTTGATGTCTTTTACCACACCAAAAATGGTGTCACCACCTCCCCCCCATCCATGTTTTTCAAATCTGTTTGCCACATATACAATGGTTGATAAAAGCTCCAGTCGGGTTGCTGTTTCGTGTCCAAACAAATTAATAACAGCATCAATCTTCTCCTGGTCTTCTTCTGACAAGTCTTTAACAATCCCCTTAGAATTTTCAGTTAAATTAATTTTGTAGCCGGAATAACCATCGGCAATATAAAACTCTGTATCAGCCAAACCTTCAAATGCCACAGCATCCAAATCCTCTAAAACTTCGCCATCATAAGGGCCATAGGTGTAAATATTAAAGTCGTAATCCAAATCCATATCAAAAGATTCTTGCAAAAAGAATACAAATTTCATCAAGGCAGTTTTGCCCATATCCGGCCTTTGCTTTATCAGGTTTAGTATTATGTTTTTATTGCAGTCCAAACTCATCCTACTCCCTCCCTAAGGGGCATAAAACCTTATTATTTTTCGGCTGACCAATTTTGGTTATCATGTCAGAAATTTCGCTTAAAGGCACTGTGATGCCATCACCTCTCAGTATATGTATTTCTTTCTCTCTATCCTTTGATTTGTAATAGTCGGTTACTGCGCCTTCATCGATGAAATAATCACTGTGTTTCTTTTTAAGCTTTCTTGTATCGCTATCAAACTTCTTTCTATCGTTTTTCTCATCTCTAATTTTCCAAGGGCTGGGTCTCTTTTCTTTGTAATGGTTGCGGTCTATAATAATATCACCATGTACACCGCCATCGCCCTTAGCCATGGCACTTATAACACTATAGTCATCAAACTTAAAGTATTCATTAAGTTTGATGGGGTCATCTGAAGGGGGAGGGAAAAGCCCATCTTTTAATCCAGAGGCTTTTAGAACATCTTTCAAAGCTCTCTCAGCATGGCAATCGTAAGCCCGCCTTACTTTGTGAAAGTATACGGAAGAAAACATGCTGTATCTTGCCATCACCATATGTTCTGCCATTTGCAAACCACTTTCTTTTATAGCCAAAATAGCTGAGTTGCCCTCGGTTTTTCCAACAGTTATGCATCTTATAAATCTTTCTTTGTCATATTCTCCGTAACGCACACCCAAGTGATATGAGTCACGTAATAAATAGTCAGCTCTATCCGCATCCATTTGGCTGCTTATCAAGCCCTTCAAGGCAATAAGGTATTTTGGAGGTTTTATGTCCTCACCGATAAGATAACAAACCTCATCCACCGTAATGCCGTAAGCATTACCTTCGATAATCGACTTAAAAAACACTCTAATGGCTTTCACGCTATATGTTTCGTGCTTATACTGCTTCTTTTTGTTTTTTGGTAAAAAAGGCATCATCTTCTCACCGGCATGGGCAAAGCAAGGGTGGCCCACATCATGTAACAAAGCTGCCAACCTTACAATTTTTCTTACCCTTGTTACATTATCCACGGTTAAACCTAACTTTTCAAGGTTTTGCTCGTCAGATGCAAGGCTGTTAAGCATTTCTGTAGCCATGTACATAACTCCAAGAGAATGTTCAAACCTTGTATGTGTAGCAGATGGGTACACCATATCGGTCAAGGCAAGCTGTTTGATGCGTTTTAACCTTTGAAAAATGCGATGGTTAATAATTTCTGTTTCCAGCTCATCAAGCTCAATAAAACCATGTATGGGGCATCTGATTTTTGTTGTTTTGCCCTTCTCTGTTTCTGTTGATTTGCCCAAATTAACCCCCTATGTAACTTTAACGGTTTTTAAGATGCCTTCAACCGCCTGTTTCGCATCAATACGGCGCAAACGTGCTTCCTGCTTCATCACAAGGCGGTGTGCAAGCACCGGCATGGCCATTTTAAGCACATCATCGGGTATTACATAGTCCCTGCGGCTGTACATGGCCCAGGCTTGGCTGGCTTTGTACAGGCACAGGCTGGCACGGGGGCTTGCGCCAAGGGCAATGTCGGCATTTTCACGGGTTGCCCTTACTATATCAATTATATACTTATTAATTTCACCACTTACGCCGATTTTGGTTACTGCTTCTTGCGCCTCTTCCAATTGCTTGGTGTTGGCAACGGATTGTAGGGTTTTCATGGGATTTTCTTCCTTAAAGCGGGTTAGCATTTGCCCTTCTTCGCCGGCACTGGGATATCCGAGGGATATACGCATAAAAAAGCGGTCCAGCTGAGCCTCCGGCAATGGGTATGTGCCTAAATATTCGATGGGATTTTGGGTGGCAAAAACGATGAAGGGGGTTGGCACGGTATAGGTTTTGCCATCCACCGTAACTTGGTTTTCCTCCATTACCTCCAAAAGTGCCGCTTGTGTTTTGGGGGATGTGCGGTTAATCTCGTCCGCAAGCACAATTTGGGACATTACCGCCCCTTGGTGATAATCAAATTCCCCTGTTTTTTGGTTAAACATGGAAAAGCCCGTAATATCCGACGGTAAAATGTCCGGTGTAAACTGTATACGTCTAAAACTTGCATCAAAAGACTTGGCAAGGGCAGAAACCAGCGATGTTTTGCCAACCCCGGGCATATCCTCTATCAGCACATGGCCTTGGCATAAAAATGAACACAAAGCCATTTCAATAGCTTCCCGCTTGCCAATAATTACCTTTTCTACATTTTCCACAACAGCCTGCATCATTGCATTTATTTGTTCTGACATTTAACTGCCCCCTACATTTTTTTCAATTTTTGAATTGGAAACTAAATAGACATTACTAAAAACGTCATATCACCGTTTTTTACAATGTATTTTCATAATCCAATATCTAAACCTCCCGCATCAGCTGGTAAATCTCCTCTTTTGTAGCAAGCATTGGTGTGCCGTCCGGGTTTAGCAGGGGTGTCATAAAAGTGCCTCCCACCATCACATTGGCAAGGCATATAAACTTCATGCGGCTTTCAATATGTATCACTTCTGTAAAGGTAGAGCCTGCAGCACTGCTTTTTTTGGATACCTCTAAGTTTTTGAACAGCAAGTCCGGGCGTTTTCTTTCCTTATCTTTATCTTTTCTAAACATAACTTCATCCTCCGTCTATAATTTAGCAATCGCTGTTTTAATTCTATCCACGCTTTCGTTTTTACCAAATATAACCAACAAATCCGTTGCACCCCCCGGGGATGCTTCTTTGCCTGACAAGGCACAGCGCAAAGGCCACATTATTTGGGCAGGCTTAATCCCTTCGGTTTCTGCAAATCCTTTTATCATGGGGGAAATGGCTTCCGCCGTCCAATCCGTCAGCTCTTCAATTTGTGGTATGATTTTACTTAACATGTCCTTTGCAACTGCTTCATCCACCTTATTTTTTGGGTTAACAAAAAGCTGATTGTCATAATCAGGCAATTGCGCTACAAAATCCATCATTTCGGGTATTTCGGCAAGCACAGCAATGCGGTCTTTTACAAGTGTTGCAAGGGCTTTTTTGTCCACATTATCATAGTTAAGATAGGGTAAGGCCAGTGGGTAAAAATCATCCACACACATTGCCTTCAAATATTCGCCATTCATCCACTTTAATTTTCCTAAATCAAAGGTGGAAGGTGACTTGGAAAGCCCCTCCACACTAAAAATCTGTTCCAGCTCCGATAGGCTGTAAATTTCACGGTTTTCCGGGGGGCTCCAACCTAACAGCGCAATGTAATTTACAATGGCTTCGGGTAAAAAGCCTTGCTCCAAAAAATCCTCAAAAAAGGCATCTCCCCGCCGCTTGGACAGCTTACCCCCATCCGCACTTAAAATTAAAGGCAAGTGCACATATGTGGGCACTTCCCAGCCAAAAGCTTGGTACAGCAGGTTATATTTTGGGGTGCTTGGCAAATATTCACTACCCCGCATCACATGGGTTATTTCCATCAAATGGTCATCCACCACATTTGCGAAGTTGTAGGTAGGAAAGCCGTCAGACTTAATCAAAACTTGATTTTCAAGCTCATTATTGTTAACGGTTATTTCACCAAAAACTTCATCAACAAAAGCCGTCTGCCCTTCTTTTGGAATAACCTGCCGGATAACGTGGGGCTGGCTGGCATCACCTGCCGTATTTTGGCAGGCACAATCCGCAGGGTCATCTTCCTTATCACAAAAACAGCGATAAGCAAAACCCCCGTCAAGCAACTGCCGGGCATACTTCATATAAACATTTTCCCGTTGGCTTTGGATGTACGGGCCATAATCGCCCCCCACATCAGGCCCCTCATCATGGGTTATGCCTGCAATTTTCAGCGTTTCGTAAATCTTTTCTATGGCACCTTCCACCAACCGCTCTTGGTCAGTATCTTCAATGCGCAGGGCAAAAACCCCGCCCATCTTCCGTGCCAGCAAATACCCAAATAAAGCTGACCGTAAATTACCAATATGCATAAACCCCGTGGGTGACGGGGCAAAACGTGTTCTCAATCCAATCACTCCTAACTTGTAATATAATTGTAACTTAAAACTTGAAAAAAGTAAAGTAAAATTTACAACCCCTTATATTGACGAAGCCTGTGGCTGTGTGGTATAATGTATGGGCTGATAGATTTAGGGGGTTGGGAAATGGACGAGAAGTTGATTGATGTTGGTGTTTTGTTGCCTGCGGCTCATATGAAGAAATATACAAGACCGATTCCCTACTGTTTTTCGGGATTGTTTCCAAAAGGTAGGGATATAGCAAGAAAAAATGGCATAAACCTATTTATGTTTAGCGTTGATGGCATCGATCCCACAGCAAAAACAATAAACGGCCGTTTTTTCGATAGAAAAGGTAGGCCATACAGGGATACGATAGGCTACCCTGCCATTGTGGACAACTTTACTCCGGGTCATGCCATTAGAAGCAAAGCATTAAATCACCTATCAAAGTTTGCAACATTCACCCGCTCTTTAACGAAAGAAACGAAAAAAGAAAAAATGGATGCCATGAGTCAAATTAAAAGCCTGCAACCATTTTTGACAATGGAAAACGACATAATACACTCGCAAGAAGATTTAATGGCATCACTTTCAAAAAATGGAGGAAGTGTTTTTGTAAAGCCAGCATCAGGCGGAGGAGGAATAACAACCAGCCGCTCCATGTACGCCAAAATAATCCAAAATGGTGACATTATAACTATCACCGACAACGAAGGGGAGCGAACACTGACTAAAGAAGAGATGTCTGAATTTTACCAAAACACTTTTGCTAAATTCTCACACGTGTCAGAATCTTTTATAAATTCTACTGCAAAAAATGGTGATGCGCTTGTTTTGCGCCTTACCATTAAAAGAGGTGCAGAAGGCAAGTTTGTGAACACGGCCTACTATTGCACAACAACCCCGGGAGTTACCGCCAAACTAAACGCAAGGGGATCTGTACAAAAACCTGCGGAGTCATTTTTGGATGAGGAGTTTTTGGAGCACAAGGAGCACATAGAAGAACAAGTTGCAATGATACGCTCCATACTTATTAATGAATTTGCCTATTACAGGGGCAGAGAAATTTTTAATTTTGGTATTGATTTGGGAATAGAGGCGAAGACGAACGGAAAGCCTGTGGTGAAAATTTTTGAAGTTAATATAGGCTCGGTAGCAGTTCGTGATGCCCAGTTAAATGCAGAGGTTTGCTTTGGCTATTACAAATACCTTAACAAAAAGCGTCAACAGAATTTATAGAAAGAGGGAATCACATCAATGGCAGGACATTCCAAATTCGCAAACATTAAACATAAAAAGGAAAAGCAAGACAGCAAGCGTGCCAAGCTGTTTACCAAGTTTGGCAAGGAGATTTCTGTGGCGGTAAAGCTTGGTGGCTCGGATATATCCACAAACAGCCGCTTGAAGGATGTTATTACCAAGGCAAGGGCAAATAATATGCCCAATGATAATATTGACCGTGCCATTAAAAAAGCGGCGGGGGATAAGGGCAGTGCTAATTTTGAAGCGGCCACATACGAGGGGTTTGGCCCATCAGGGGTTGCTGTTATCGTGGAAACCCTTACAGACAACAAAACACGCACCGTAAGCAATGTGCGTGCATCTTTTAATAAGGGCGAGGGTAATTTAGGCGTTAGCGGCTCTGTTGCCTTTCAATTTGACCATATTGGGCAAATTACCGTGCTTGCCGCCGATGATATTTGTGAAGAAGATTTGATGATGCTTACCATAGATGCAGGGGCAACAGACTTTACCGCCGAAGATGAGGGTTATGTGATAACTACCGAGCCCTTAGGGCTTGGGGCGGTGCTGGAAGCCATGGAAGCGGCAAATATCCCTGTGCTGACAGCAGAAGTGATAATGCAGCCACACATGTACACAAAGCTAACAAACCCGCTGGATATTAAAAATATGAACAAAATACTTAATGCCCTTGAAGATGACGATGATGTGCAGGCGGTTTTCCATAACTGGGAAGATGGCGATGGCAACTAAGGTTAAAAGCACTGCCAAAAACATTATATTGGTTATTTTAGCAGGGGTTTGCCTTGCTTTGGTGGTTAGGCTGTGGTATGGGGAATTGCCCTTGCACGGCCTTATTCCCGTTGTAGGGGGAGAGGCCACAGGGATTAACCCTTGGGACGAAGCATCTGCCCAATTAATGCTATCATCTGCCCGTTTGGCAATTTATCAACAGGGCGAGACGGACTTTGTGTACAACAACCTGCAAAGCCATATGGGATGGCAATTAATTACCGATGCCATGCGCAGGCTTATTGAGGAGGGTGACTTTGTATCTGCCGCAGCTGTGCAAAGTGGCACGGATGGCCTATCCATACAATACAATTTCCCCATGCCCTCCAACTTTTTTAGAGAATCTTTCGGCAGGCGGCCGGGCTTTTTATCTTCCCATTTTGATGATTTTGAAAGCCTGCGCATAACCCCAACAGGGGGCGGACTGGAATTTGTATTCACAAGCAAATCTGCGGAAGACGGCTTCCTGTTCATCTTAGAGCAAAGCCCCTTATATAGCGAATTTACCCATTTTTTATCCAGCCACATAAAACAGCAAAGCACGCCCAATATACAATATGTAAGCCCCATCGGCACATTATCACTTAGTGCGGTAAACCCTCATATCAGCTTTCTTTTCCCCAATCCTGCCGCCATAAGCCAAGCCAGCATCAATGGCATTTTCACTTACAGCGATAATCGCCGTGTTGCCCGCTTTTTCCCTAATAATGTGGTGGAATTTAATGCAATCCCAAACCCCGGGCCTTTGGGAGATTTTGCCCAATCCCTTTTGGTGGCTTTTGACATGATAAGCGGGGATAGCATAGGAAACGGGATCATATTGAGCCATTATGAACACAATGCGGATTCCGGCCGCTGGCATTTTTATTTTGACTACACTTTGAACCATAAAACCATACCCTTGGAACGTGCGCCCTTAGAAGTGCATGTATTGCGGCGGGATGTGGTTTTTTACCGACGACTTATGCTGGATTTTTTTGAGGAAGACATATGAATACAGACCGAATTAAAAACATAATGATAGTGCTTTTGTCTGCTGCAATTGTAGCTTTTTCTGTTTTAATTGTGATGGAGGGGGACAGGTATACCCTAACCGTTGCAATGGAAGAGAATGTGGCAGCAGTGCTCGATAGGAACAACATGAGCATATCAACAGAAATTGTACGGGATTTTAACCCACGCCGCCAGCTTAGTTTAGAATTTTATGATTACGATTTGGAAGGGATTGCTGCACGCTTTTTTGGTGATGCCGTACCCCCAAGGGAATTTATGCAAAACACAATTGAATATTATTGCGAGCATACAGGCAAAATTATGACCCATAACAACCGAAGCGGCTCCATATTTTTCGGTGTTCCAAACGGCATGTTTGTCGGTGTTTGCGGGGGTGATTTTTATAAAAATGCCGCATCTGCTGAAGCCCTTGCCCGCACCTTTGTGGAAGAGGTTTTGGGTGCGGATGTAATGCCCTTACATTCCACCATACTAACAAGGCAAGGTAATTATGTTATAACATTTTTTGAAGGTTATGGGGATTATTTGATGTTTAACAACCAAATCCGTGTACGCATAACTGACATGGGTGTTGTTTATGTTTTCTACTCCCGCATGCAAAGCCATGGTTTTGCGGGATATGCCCAACCCATTTTTTCGGCGGATGAAATGCTTATTACCTTGCTTGCCCACCTGCGGGCAGAAGGTTATGAGAAGCAGGACCATATAAGCGTTATAGACATGCAATTGGTTTATGCTTTTGATGCCCACGCAGGCATATCCCGTGGTGTGCCCGCATATTTTTTCACCATATCCATCGGTACGGAGGTTTGGATTTATTACCGTGTTTTTAATGCCCATACAGGCCGCCCCATACATGGCGAAACCACCTTAATCAGCGGGCCGCATTTATAAAAAAATCACCCAAATAAGGGTGATTTTTTTAGTTGCGGGCTAATACCAATTCCATTCTCAATCATGGAAAAGCACATTTTGAAAACGCACTGAAACCTGCGATTTTCAAAATATCCTTTTCCATGTTTCGAATTGGAATTGGTATCAGTAGCTACCTGCCGCCCATCATCATCATAAGCATCAACATCATCATATTGTCACCACCAAAGGCATGTGGGTTCATCATCATCATAAGCATGAACATCATCATCATGTCATTGCCGCCCGGATGTGGGTGTGGCATGTGGTGGTGGGTGCCGCTAATTGGATTGCTCATAGGAAATTCCTCCTGATTTGATAATCATTCTAAACTATCCTATGAGATATTTGGCGAATATTGCTTGTCACCAAAAAATAGTACGAACTGTGGTGTACAATATGCGCCGCTACCTTGGTTTTATGGGCAACAGAAGGTCCAGTTGTTTTTCACCTGCGGGGATGTTTGGCGAGATAAAGTCCTCGTAATTCATCACCATCTCCTCCAACCATTGCCGGGCAAAGTCATTTTCATATTTTTCGCTTTGTGTGGACCAATTGTACAAGGCCTCCCAACGCTCTCCAATTTCATTCATATTGGCGGAAACGCTGGCGAATAAGCCACCTGCAAAGCTTTTTTTAACAAAGGGGGCAGGCACCACAAAATCATCGGGAATTGTCGTCCACAACTCGTAACCATATCGGGGGGATGACTGGCAGGGTTCGGGGTTATTAAATCCAAAACTGCGGTGGCCTGCACGGGTGTGCAGCTTATGCTCCAATATAAACGGGTCAAAGATGGCAGAGCAGTCCATCTCCGGCGTTTCGCTTATTACATTGTGGGTGGCAAATGTCATGGCCGGCAATTCAACAATCCTCACATTTTTCAAGTTCTCCATGGTTATTATCCTTTCGGAGAGGTTAATTTTGGGGATGTCTTCATAAACGGTATCCGCCGCCGCCAAATGTTGCAGCATTTGGGTTAAATTTTGGCTTTGATGTATGCGCCCTATAATACTTTCCACAATATGGCTTAATGTAGCATACACGGCCGTTTTTTGCCGCAATTTTTCCAGATGGGAAGTTAGTATTTCAAGTGCCGTTTTTGGGTTATTTGCGGCAAAAATACGCTCGATATCCCCAATGGGCATTTTTAGCTTGCGCAGCAGCACAATATGCTGGATGCGTGCGGTGTTTTCTTCGTCATAATAACGATAGCCATTTTCTGCACGTTTGCTGGCAAGGATGCCGTTTTGCTCCCAATGGCGCAGGGTGCGGTTAGATATATTGTGCATTTTGGCAACTTCACCTATTCTAATCATGGCTTGCCCCTCCTCTCTATACACTATCATAAACCATTACGCCGTGTTAAGGTCAATACCTTTTTGGGACGGGGCAAAAATGGCAGAACAAAAGCCAAAGGGCGGGGACAAGCCCCCGCCCTACATGTGTTCTTCGCTTATTTTGGCAAGGCCTACCACGGTAACGCCTTCTTCCAGGTTAATAAGTTTAACCCCTGCTGCCCCCCTGCCTGTGGTGCGTATGTCGCTAACACGTATGCGAATAATAACACCATTGGAGTTTATCAGCATCAGTTCTTCATTATCTGTCACACGGGCTATGCCGATTAGATTGCCCGTTTTTTCGTTGGGTTTGTAGGCAATCAGTCCCTTACCTCTACGCCCTTGCGCTCTAAATTCCTCTTGGTCGGTACATTTTCCAAATCCTTTTTCGGATACAAACAAAAGTTTCATATCCTCGCAGGCAATTTCTGCCCCGATAACATAGTCATCTTCATCCAGCTTCATGGACAAGCTGCCCATGGACTGCCTGCCGGTGGTGCGCACGGCACTTTCCGCAAAGCGCAAACCCTTGCCTTTGCTGCTGGATATGAATATATCATCATCCCCCGTGGTTTGGATTGCTGCCACAAGGCTGTCACCGTCTTTAATATTAATTGCCAAAAGCCCGTTTTTGTTGGTTTTTTGGAAGGCGGATAAAGGCGTGCGCTTGATAACGGCAGAGCGGGTAACCATGGTTAGGTATCCCTGTGTATAATCACTAACCGGCATGGCGGCGGCTATTTTCTCCCCTTCGCTAAGCTTTAATAGGTTAACAATTGCCGTACCCTTAGCGGATCTTCCGGATTCCGGTATTTGGTAGCCCCGCAATTTGAAGGCCCGCCCCATGGTGGTTATAAACAAAATATCATCATGGGTGGAGGATATGAAGATTTTTTTAATAAAATCCTCATCCCGGGTGGTAAGGCCTAAAACGCCCTTGCCACCCCTGCTTTGGGTTTTATATGTGTCCAGGGTTGTGCGCTTTACATAATCCAAATGGGTTAGGGTGATAACGCACATGCCCTCCTCAATCAAATCCTCAATATCAATTTCGCTGTCATCATGCAGGATGGCGGTGCGGCGGCCGTCCCCGAATTTATCACGGATAAGGATGATTTCATCTTTAATAACGCCCAAAAGCTTCATCTCATCCGCTAAAATGGATTTTAAGTATTCGATGGTAGCGGTTAACTTGTCAAACTCATCTTGCAACCGCTCCCGTTCTAATCCGGATAGGGCACGCAGGCGCATTTCCACAATGGCATCTGCCTGCTCTTGGGTAAAACCAAAACGCTCCATAATTTCCGGTTTGGAGCCGTCGTTTACGCTTCTGTGCTTGCGTATTATGGCAATAATTTCGTCAATAAAATCTAAGGCTTTCAGGAAACCCTCCACAAGATGGATGCGCCTTTGTGCTTTTGCCAAATCAAAATTGGTGCGGCGTGTTACCACATCTTTTTGATGGTCCAGATAATAGGCTAACATTTGTTTAAGGTTTAGCACCCGTGGCTCGCCATTAACAAGGGACAGCATGTTTACGCCAAAGCTTTCTTGCAGCTGGGTGTATTTGTACAGCAAATTAAGCACCACATGGGCATTGGCATCTTTTTTAAGCTCGATAACCACCCGCACGCCGTTTCGGTCACTTTCATCCCTTATATCGCTTATGCCTTCAATTTTTTTGTCCTTTACCAGCTCTGCCACTTTTTCCTGCATTTTGCCTTTGTTTACTTGGTAGGGCATTTGGGTAACGATTATGGCTTCCCTGCCGCCTGCCATCTGTTCTATATCACAGGTTGCACGCATAACAACACGCCCACGCCCCGTTGTATAGGCAGATTTAATGCCGCTAACCCCAAGGATATTTGCACCCGTAGGAAAGTCAGGGCCCGTTACAATGCGTAAAAGCTCCTCAATCTCCGTTTCCCGCCCTTCTTCCACAAAGTTATCAATAATTTTAACAACGGCATTTATAACCTCTGTTAAATTATGGGGCGGTATGTTGGTTGCCATGCCCACCGCAATACCGGACGAGCCATTAACAAGTAAATTGGGATAGCGTGCAGGCAACACCCGTGGCTCTTTTAACTCCTCGGTGTAGTTGGGTGCAAATTCCACAGTATCTTTTTCTATATCGGTTATCATTTCCATGGATATGGGCGATAGACGGGCTTCTGTATAACGCTCTGCCGCCGCCTCGTCCCCGTCCATGGAGCCAAAGTTGCCGTGGCCATCCACCAGCATATAGCGCATAGAAAAATCCTGCGCCATGCGCACCAAAGCATCATAAATTGACGAATTGCCATGGGGATGGTATTTACCCATAACATCACCCGTTATACGGGCGCATTTTTTATAGGGTTTGTTAGGCTCCAAATTAAGCTCGTTCATAGAATACAAAATGCGCCTATGCACGGGCTTTAAGCCGTCCCGCACATCGGGCAAAGCCCTTGCCACAATAACCGACATGGCATAGTCGATATAAGACTTGCGCATCTCGTCTGCTATATTTGTGGTTATTATTTTGTCTGTTTTTTGGTTTTCGTCCATCACTTTTACCTTTCCTATACGATTTGATATGTCTTGTATATGGCTGGTCTGTACATAGGTTCAGGAATTTCTTTTCCTATGGATTCCGCCGCATCAATCCATAATTCAATTGCGATCAAAACTTCTCTCGCTGCTTCTTCGGGCGTTTCGCCAAAAGCAGAGCAACCTCTCAAATCAGGTACATCAGCAATAAAGCCATCGTCGTCTTTGCTATAAAATATATTGATATGATACTTAAACATAATTAATCCTCCATCTGCAAATTGTATTGGTCAACATAGCCCAAAAACTCATTAACTTGATAGGGTTTCGCTTCACCCTTCACATTTTGGATACTCAACAATTCAACAACATATGGATGTTTATAGATTCTGTGACTGCCATTCGTCCTGTGCAACTTAAAACCAAAGGATTCTATCAGTCGCACAAAATCATTAAAACTCACATTTTTAGAGCCATTCATAACAACCAGCAATAATTTCTTTTTGTTCATTTTTTAACTCCACCAAACTTATTAGCGAATTGCATCAAGCTTTCGATGCTTTCTGGATTTTTCATAAGCTCAGGTATAAGATTCCTGAGCATCTCTTGCTCCGTATCCATTTTCTTTAATTGTGTTTGTTTTTCATTTCTAACTCCATCATTTCCATTCGATGTTCGTGTTCTTTTATCAGTTTTTCAAGAGCTGATTGGTTTTCTTTGTCTAGTTTTTTCAAATCAGTCTTATTTTTGTGTCTAGCACCTAGATATGCTAATATGGGTCCAACAACGGTTAACGAAGCTGTAACTACTTGAAAAGTGTTTATTTCCATTTTGATACCCCTACACATCCAAATTTACCACATTTGCGTAGTTGGCGTAAATAAACTCTTTACGTGGCTCCACCTTATCCCCCATTAGCTGGGTAAAAATCAGGTCGGCTTCAAAGGCATCACTTAGGTCAACCAGCTTTAAGATGCGGCGGTCGGGATCCATGGTGGTATCCCACAGCTGGTCGGCGTTCATTTCACCAAGGCCTTTGTAGCGTTGTATGGCACGCACACCCTCACGTGTAACCTGTCCGCTGGCAAAAAAGTCATCCAGCTCGTGCCCGTGGCGGCCTTCGCCGGGGTAGATATAATATTCTTCCTTGCCCTTTTCGATTTTGAACAGGGGCGGCTGGGCTATATATACATAGCCGCCTGTTATAAGCTGGGGCATAAAACGGTACAGAAAGGTAAGCAAAAGGGTGCGTATGTGGCTACCATCCACATCCGCATCTGTCATTAGGATGATTTTGTGGTAGCGCAGTTTTTCCACATCAAAATCATCATGTATGCCTGTGCCAAAGGCCGTTATTAGGGATTTTATTTCTTCGTTTACCAAAATTTTATCAAGCCTGCTTTTTTCCACATTTAGGATTTTGCCACGCAAGGGCAATACCGCCTGTGTTTTGGGGCTTCTTGCCCCTTTAGCAGAGCCGCCCGCCGAATTACCTTCCACAATATAAATTTCGGACTTGCTGGGGTCTTTTTCGCTGCAATCCGCTAATTTACCGGGTAAGCGGCCGCCATCCAGCACATTTTTACGGCGCACAAGCTCCCTTGCTTTTTTTGCCGCATCCCTTGCCCTTTGCGCCATCATTGCCTTTTCGATGATGATTTTGCCAACCCCGGGGTTTTCCTCCAAAAAATATGCAAAATACTCATTCATAATAACTTCTACGGGGTTGCGCACTTCGGGATTGGTAAGTTTTATCTTGTTTTGGCTTTGAAATTGGGGATTGCCCAATTTTACACTAACAACACAGGCCAACCCTTCCCGCACATCATCACCCGTTAGGTTGGGATCCGCTTCTTTAAGTAGGTTAAATTTGCGCCCATAGTCGTTAATGGTTTTTGTCATTGCGGTGCGCAAGCCCACTAGGTGGGTTCCACCCTCTATGGTATGGATGTTGTTGGCAAAGGTATAAATACTTTCAGTAAACCCATCGTTGTATTGCAGGGCAATTTCAACGGCAATGCCATCCTTTTCCTGCTCAACATAAAAAATTTCTTTGAAAATGGGGTCTTTATCTTTGTTTATATGCTCCACAAACTGGCGCAGGCCGCCTTCGTATTGGAAAACCCGCTCCTGCTGTTGCCCTTCCCGCTCATCCCGCAGGGTTATTTTAAGGCCTTTTGTTAAAAAGGCTATTTCTTGCAAGCGGGCTTTTAGCACACGAAAGTCGTACACTGTTTCTTCAAAAATACCAGCATCGGGCTGAAAGGTAATGGTGGAGCCATTTTTATCGGTTGCACCCGCCTGTGTAAGTGGCTTTGTGGTTTCGCCTTTGGCAAATGCCATTTCGTGCTTAACGCCGCCTGAATAAATCTCCACCTCCAAGCTGGTGGATAGGGCATTTACAACGGATGCACCAACGCCGTGCAAGCCGCCGCTAACCTTGTAGCCGCTGTTTTCCCCGCCAAATTTGCCGCCTGCGTGTAGCACGGTAAAAACAACCTCCACCGCAGGTATGCCCTTGGTTGGGTGTATGCCAACGGGTATGCCCCGTCCATTATCCGCCACACGTATGGCGTTGCCGGGCAGTATGGTTACCTCAATGGCATCACAAAAGCCCGCCAAAGCCTCATCCACCGCATTATCTACAATTTCATAAACCATGTGGTGCAGGCCGGCAGATTCGGTTGTGCCGATATACATGCCCGGGCGCAGCCTAACAGGCTCCAACCCCTCTAAAACCTCGATATTATGCTCATTATATCCGCTGTTGCTCAAATTTTCACCTCATTCAATTTTCAAAAGCTTAACTGTATGATTATACCACAAAACCCCCGTTGGCACAAGCTTTTTTTGCCTTATTTACTGCAAACAAAAGCAAGCTTTGGCGAAAAATGATAAAAAGTGTAAAAAAGTTATTGACATCGGGAGTAAGATTTGGTAAAATTATGTAAAGTGGTTGACAAAGATGCTTGGATATGCCAAAATCTTAGCAAGCAAGCGAATCTATCTAAACGTAATTCTTTGCTCGCCCTCCGAAAGGGGGTGCTCAAAGTGGATATGTTATAGCTATTATATTCTTCTTGATTTACTGGTAATATTTTACAATACCAAACTCCGTTGCTTGTCTGCCACGGAGTTTGGTATATTTCAAGAAAAGGGGATTGCTAATGAAGATGGCTTTGGAAATCAATGAACTATCCAAAAATTATGACAGTTTTCATCTGGATAGCATTAGCTTTAATGTGCCAATGGGCAAAATTGTTGGCCTAATTGGCGCAAATGGCGCAGGCAAAACCACAACGCTTAATTTGATACAAAATAATATACGCAAAGACAGCGGCCAAGTGCTATTTTTTGGCAACCCCAGTGAGGACAGATTGCCACAGAGCGTAGCGGTGGTGGCAGACACCATTTTATACGATGAAACATGGAGCATAAGTCAACTTAGTAAAATCGTGCAAAAATTTCACAAAAACTGGGATAATATGGAATTTGAACGTTTGCTTGGCAAATTTAGGCTTGCTGCTGGCAAAAAAATAAGCCAGTTAAGCAAGGGCATGGGTATTAAGCTGATGATTGCCGTAGCAATTGCCCAAAACGCCCGGCTTTTGATTTTAGACGAACCCACCAGTGGGCTGGATCCCATGGCAAGGGATGACATATGCCAAATTTTACTTGATTTTGTGGCGGAGGGGGATAAAAGCGTGCTTTTATCCACCCATATCACCCATGACTTGGAAAAAGCGGCGGATGAGGTGGTTTTTTTAGTAAACGGGCAAGTTCGCCTTAACGACAGAAAACACAGTATTTTGGAAAAACATTCCAACGACCGGTTAAAGACCTTGGATGATATAATTTTACACTTACATGAAGGGAAGTGGGCGGCCGATGGGCAAGGTGCTTAGTTTTGCGGCACTTGATATACTAAGCCTTAAAAATGGTTTTGGTATAAAAGCATTGGTCATTTTTGCGACGATTTCCGTGGGTGGTTGGTTTATCATGGGGCTGGACGGCATTTCCTTTGGCGGCACTTTTATCATTCCCCTTATTGCCACCCAAGCTTTTACAGCAGGCAACAACGGGCTTGATAGGTTTTATGTCACCCTATCCCTTTCCCGTAAAGATGTGCTACTTGGCAGGTATACTTTTGTATCAATTGCCATGCTTACAATTATTGCCTTTTATTTTGCGGTGGGTGGGTTTTTGATGCTTTTTACTGACCGGGTTACGGGCTTATCTCATTTGCCCATGCTTGTTTCTGTTTATTTTTTGGCTAATTTAATTACGTCGATAACATTGCCGTTTTTGTTTGGGCTGGGTTTTAAGCGTGCCAGACCTATCACCCATTTTTTGCCGCTAAAAACCATATTGCTTATAATGTTGATTGAAAGGCAGTTGGCAAACGGGCTTGTGTACAGTGTTGTGCAGATTTTAGGGTCTGTTTCAGGCGGCTTGGTTGCACTTATTGTCATTGTAACCTCTTTGATGATTTTTGGAGCATCCATGCTAATCTCCATGGCACTATACAAAAAGCGGGAGTTGTAGTTGTAGTTGTAGTTGTAGCAAAAAAGCCGTTGCGCACAGTTGCAACGGCTTTTTGTTTTTGGGTTAATCCACCAAAACAGGGTTAAAACACTCACGCCATGGTAGGCCCCATTTGTTTAGGGCTTCCATAAACGGGTCCGGGTCAAATTCTTCCACATTAAACACGCCGGCATCTTTCCAAATGCCTTTCATCATAAGCATTGCGCCTATCATGGCCGGCACACCTGTGGTGTAGGAAATAGCCTGGCTGCCCACTTCCTTATAGCACTCCTGATGGTCACAAATATTGTAAAGGTAGTAGGTTTTTGGCTTGCCATCTTTAATGCCTTGGAAAATGCAGCCAATGTTGGTTTTGCCGTGGGTGCGGGGCCCAAGGCTGGCAGGGTCCGGTAGTACGGCCTTCAAAAATTCGATTGGTGCAATTTGCTGGCCGTTAAAATCAATTGGCTCTATGGATGTCATACCAACATTTTCCAGCACATTTAGATGGGTGATGTATTTTTGCCCAAATGTCATAAAAAAGCGGATTTTTTTAAGCCCCTTGATGTTTTTCACAAGGGATTCCAACTCCTCATGGTACAGCAGATACATATCTTTTTTGCCAACTTCTGCAAAATCATATTCCCTTTTAATTTCCAGCGGCTCGGTTTCAATCCATTCCCCATTTTCCCAGTATTTACCTTTGGATGTAATTTCACGGATATTAATTTCCGGGTTAAAGTTGGTGGCAAAGGGGTAGCCATGGTCGCCGCCATTGGCATCCAGTATATCAATTTGGTGTATTTCGTCAAAATGGTGCTTCATGGCGTAAGCGGAGAAAACTTGGGTAACGCCCGGGTCAAAACCGCTGCCAAGCAGTGCCATCAAGCCTTTTTCCTTAAACCTGTCATGGTATGCCCATTGCCATTTGTATTCAAATTTAGCAGTGTCTTTTGGTTCGTAATTGGCGGTATCTAGGTAATGCACGCCGGTTTCCAAGCAGGCATCCATAATTGTTAAATCTTGGTAGGGCAGTGCCAGGTTTATCACAAGCTCGGGCTTAAAATTGTTGATAAGTGCAACAAGTTCCGGCACATTATCTGCATCCACCTGTGCGGTGGTTATTTTTACGCCCTTGCCGCCCCATTTTTCTGCAAGCTCGTCACATCTTGCTTTGGTGCGGCTTGCAATCATAAGCTCGCTAAAAACCTCACTGTTTTGCACGCATTTGGCAACGGCCACGCTGGCCACGCCGCCAGCACCGATAATTAAAGCTTTTCCCATATTATTTCCTCCTGTTATTTTAATGTAATCCGGCACACCCTATTATAAACACTTCACAAATTTAATTTATATACGAATGTGGGATATACAATATCTGTACCACTTTTCTTAAACGAACTTTCTCCATTAATGAAAAAACCGCATTTCTCCAACACCTTAATTGATGCTTTGTTTTCCTTGGCAACGGGTGCTGTGATGAATTTAATGCCCAACTCACGAGCAAAATCAATTAAGGCATTAACCATTTCGCCGGCATAACCATTGCCCCAATAGTCTTTTTTAACATTGTAGCCGATGGAATACTCATTTGCAGCGGCGTTTTCAAATCCCAAGCTGCAAGTGCCCATTATTTCATCACAATTTGTGCGAAACGCCACAAAGTAATAAACAGGGCAATCAGGGTCCTCTTCAAGAATCTCTGTTATTTCGGAACCGCTTTTGTAATTTGGGTCGGGCATATATTTACCGCTTTCAACATCGCCCCAGATGGATGCAACGGCATCTAAATCCTCTTGCTTTGTGGTTCTAAGTAATAATCTTTGTGTGTTAATTCTTAGCATGCGGTGGCACCTCCATTTAGAACGTATACTGATAAGGGCGGAAATAACACTATTTTGTTTGTTATTAGCTGTTGTGGTGATTTTCTCTATAAAGAGGAATCTTTTTCATATACAATCAAGGCGTCCAACATCGCTTGCAATATAAACTCAATAAACTTAGTGCAACCAACAACTCTATCTGTAATAGACAAAATATCGTAATATTCGTGTCGGCGTTCGTATATAACATTCATTGTCGGTATTCTATTGCTTACATATATGCCATTTCTCTGATTAAGCAAAAGCATGTGCCATATTCGGGAAACATGTTCGCTACCTTCACCAAAAGGCTTCATGACGATAAGTTCATAATGAAACACACAGGCTTTGATGAGCATATTTTCCTTTGAATCCTTTAACCATTCAACTAAGTTTTCAAAATCTCTATGCAATTTTCCGAAAGAATCATCGGAGGTGAAGCACCCTGCTTCTTTCGGCAGACCTGTCATAAGCACGCCATGGATATTCTGCATTGCTGATATGCTGTATGCGACTGTGTGTGCCGTGTTGTGAAAGTGGTCATGGTATAGCTGGCTGTAGGCTTCATAAGCATTTTTAACAGCAATAATGTCTTTAGGCGCAAGCTCGGTATATTCGCCATTAATAACATGGGATGCTTGCACAAGCGTTAGCTCGCTATTTTTCATTGCGATTGTTGCATGAGCAAAGCGAATACAGATATCACGGTGCATTTGCTTTACTGTTTTGCCGTTTAATTGGTGCATTTTTCCTCGTTCAACATAGAGCGAATGCTGACTTTTTGCTCGTTTGATAATTTGCCCCACCAGATTTTGACTTTTATCTGTTATGGTATATTTTAACTTTTTCATGTAATACATCCTTTTCGCATGTACCACACTCGCAGTGGTACATAAGTGCGCCCTCTAAATTTTAGCTTACCGGAAAACATAATCAATTAAAAATATTCCAATTCAGCCAGTAAAGTCATTTTATCATAACTTTGGTGTTGCGTGGCAAAGTTATCCGAATTGCGTTGCTTGCACCCTTTGCAGCACACATCTTATATCTTTATGGTTAGCAAAATTTCACGCAAAACTTTGCATGCGGTGGCGGTGGATACGCCGCTGGGGTCGTAATTTGGGGCAAGTTCCACAATATCACAGCCCACTATATTTAGGTCACGCAGAAAAGTGAGATTATGGCGCAGTTCCTCAAAACTTATGCCGCCGGCTTCCGGCGTGCCGGTACCTGCGAATATGGAGGGGTCCAACACATCCAAGTCCAGCGTAAAGTAGAAGGGTGCATTGAGCGCAGAAAGCTCTGCTACCATTTTAGGTTGCACCCCATTGGCAATATGTTGCCTTGCCCAATAAAACTCCTCTTTTGTGCCGCTGCGTATGCCATATTGAAAAATGCGACCATCCCCTAAAATATCGTGGCAACGACGCATTACCGTGGCATGTGACAGTTTTTCGCCTAAATACTCATCCCGCAGGTCGGTGTGGGCATCAAAGTGGATAATGTGCAGGTTGGGGTGCTTTTTTGCTAAGGCACGCACTGCCCCAAGGGTTACAAGATGCTCGCCGCCCAGCATTAGGGGTGTTTTTCCATCTGCTGCAATTTCTGCCGTGGTTTGCTCTATGGTATTAAGCACACCTTCTGCGCCGCCGTAAAGCTCCAAATCCCCTGCATCATAAACTTTTACATCATCTTCCAAATCCTTATCCAGGTATGGGCTGTAAGTTTCAAGTCCATAGCTTTCTTGCCGCATTGTGGCAGGCGCAAAGCGGGTGCCGGGGCGGTTGGATGTGGTTGCGTCATAAGGTGCACCAAATATGACAATTTGGGCATCATCATAGCTTGCATCACATCCTAAAAAGTTTTGTACATTTCCTGTTTTATTCAGCATCTTTCTACCACCTCCTTAACTATGATATTGTAGCTTTTGCGGCATTTATGGCATCCTGCATTTTGGCAATATCTTTTATGCCTGCCTGTGCCATATTTGGGCGGCCGCCGCCGCCGCCGCCGGCAGCTGTTGCCGCCGCTTTAACCATATTGCCGCAATGGATGCCCGCTTTAACGGCGGAATCTGTTGCACGGATTAGAATATTGCC
Organism: Defluviitaleaceae bacterium; assembly: GCA_009779935.1. Taxonomy (GTDB): domain Bacteria; phylum Bacillota; class Clostridia; order Lachnospirales; family WRAX01; genus WRAX01. The sequence continues at coordinate 61,060 of WRAX01000001.1, forward strand.
GCTCCCACCTAACCTTGCGGATAACAGGAGAACACTGTCGCCCTGCATTTTGCTGATAAGCTCATCAGACAGGTTGCGCAACCCGTCCATATCCACCCCTTCCAAATTGGAGGCATATAGGGTTATCTGTCCAATTTGCTCCCCTTGGGATAGAATGTCACCGGTGGCGGCTTGTGCCACTTTGGTTTTTAGGGTTTCCAGCTGGTTTTCCAATTCCTTATTGGTCGTCATTAACTGCTCGATGCGCTTAATAAGATTATGTGCAGGGGTTTTTAGTGCGGTGGCAATTTCTGCCAGCTTGTCCTCCATTTGTTTGAAGTGGTCGAGGGCATATTTGCCCACAACTGCTTCAATGCGGCGCACGCCGGCGGCTATGCCGGATTCAGATATAATTTTGAATGCCCCAATACCGCCTGTGGATGTTAAGTGGGTTCCGCCGCACAGCTCCACCGAATCCCCGCCGATATCTACCACACGCACCACATCGCCATACTTTTCACCGAAAAGTGCCATTGCACCCCTTGCTTTGGCGGCATCCATGCCCATTTCCTCGATAACTACAGGGATATTTTGCAAAATGAAATCATTAACAATATTTTCCAATTGCATTATTTCGTCTTTGGTTAAACCTTGGTGGTGATTAAAGTCAAAACGCAAACCATCATGCCCCTTGCTTGCGCCTGCCTGCGTTGCGCCTGCACCCAGCACCTTGGAAAGGGCGGCGTGTAGCAGATGGGTGGCGGTGTGATGGCGCATGGTGTCCATCCTGTGGGTTTGGTCCACATTTAATACTGCCGTTTGCCCGGCAACTATTTCCCCGGAAATAATTTTAGCAATATGGGCAAATTGCCCGCCTTCCACCTTAACACAACCCACAACTTCCGCTTTACCGCTGTCGGTTTGGATAATGCCCGCATCCCCCTTTTGTCCGCCGGATTCGGCATAAAAAGGCGTGCGGTTGGTCGCAATCATCAAATTATCGCCTTGTGGTACAACATGCAAAATTTTTGCGTCATTAGTGGTTAAAAAGTCATATCCTATAAATTCCACAGGTGCAAGCGCAAGCCCTTCAAAAGCGGAACTGTCTCCCCCTGTATATCCTGCATCCTCACGGGCGGCACGGGCACGGGACTTTTGCGCCTCCATTTCGGCATGGAAGCCTGCTTCATCCAATCCAATTCCATTTTCTTCCAAAATTTCCCTTGTAAGCTCTAATGGAAAACCATAAGTGTCGTGTAGCTTAAAGGCATCCGCTCCCGCTAACATGCCGCCTTGTTTCACCTCTGACATTTTAACCTTTAACAATGCCATACCGCTATCCAAGGTGTCGTAAAAACGGGCTTCTTCGGCGGTAATAAGCTTCAAAATGCGGTCTGCCTGCTCCACAAGTGTAGGGTAAGCATTTTTGCTATTATCAATCACCACTTGCGCCAATTTTGTTAGGAAAAGCCCATCAATACCCAAAAGTTTACCGTGGCGGGCGGCACGGCGCAACAGGCGGCGCAACACATAACCCCGCCCTTCGCCTGATGGGGCTATATGGTCGCTCATCATAAACACTACCGAGCGCACATGGTCGGTAACAAGGCGTATGGACACATCCTGTTTGGCTTCGGGCGCAAAGGAATTGCCGTATGTTTTGCCCGATAAAGCGCAGACCTCATCCCGCACAGCTTTGATGGTGTCCACATCAAAAATAGACCCCACATTTTGCATAACCATCGCCATGCGCTCCAAGCCCATGCCTGTGTCAATGCCCTTTGCGGGCAGGTCGCTGTAATTACCTGCTTCATCCTTTTCAAATTGAATGAAAACTAAGTTCCAAACTTCCAAAAACCTATCCTCGCCTGCTGTTACGGATTTTACAAAGTCATCCTGCCCAAATTCCGCACCACGGTCATAAAAAATTTCCGAACATGGGCCGCAGGGGCCTACGGACAGCTCCCAAAAATTGTCATCTTTGCCAAGGCGGTGTATGCGGTCGGGGGCAACACCCACCTCTTTCTCCCAAATCCCGTGGGATTCATCATCATCCAAATATACGGTAACATACAGCTTGTCCACAGGTATTTCCAGGTTTTTTGTAATAAATTCCCAAGCCCAATTTATGGTGTCCCGCTTAAAATAATCTGCAAAAGAAAAGTTGCCCAACATTTCAAAAAAAGTGCCGTGGCGGGCGGTTTTGCCCACTTCCTCAATATCACAGGTGCGCACACATTTTTGGCAGGTGGTTACACGTGGGCTTGGCGGTGTGGCCTGTCCCATAAAAAAGGGCTTCATGGGTGCCATGCCTGCATTTATCAGCAATAACGACTTGTCCCCATCAGGCACAAGGGAAAAGCCGGGCAAACGCTTGTGCCCCTTACCCTCAAAAAATGCCAAATACCGCTCTCTTATCTCATTTACTCCTAATTTTTCCATATTTGTTTGCCTCCGAATTTTCTTTATCCCTCATTATACCATAATGACTTAGTTAAACACAACGAAGCCGAGCAAAAAATCTCAACGATTAGCTGAGTTTTTTGCGAAGGCTTAATTGATGTTTAGCTTATACCATTATACCATTTTGCCGGCGGATACACAAGCAACATTTGGGCAAACTTTTATAAGCACAAGATTGGAGGCGACAAAATGGCAAAAGCAGGTATGAGAAGACCAAGCCCAAAAGAGCCACATGGCACAGAATCCAATAAAAAGCAAAATTTTCCCAAAAATGATGTGCCGCCCGTGCCGGAAATACAGGGCAAGGCAAAAACAGGTAAATAAACCAAAAACACCATTGCCGCAAAGCCAGCAATGGTGTTTTTGATTAGGATATATACTTTCGCATATTCTTTAACGCATTTTTCTCCAAACGGCTTACTTGTGCTTGGCTTATGCCTATTTCATCCGCCACCTCCATTTGGGTTTTGCCTTCAAAAAAGCGTAGGTTGATAATATGCCTTTCCCGCTCGCCCAGCCTTTTCATGGCTTCTGAAAGGGAGATGTTTTCCAGCCACATGGCATCGGTATTTTTGTCATCACTTAGCTGGTCCATAACAAAAAGTGCATCTGTGCCGTCGTTATAAACGGGTTCGAAAAGTGATACGGGCTCCTGTATGGCATCAAGGGCAAAAACCACTTCTTGCCGGGAAACGCCCAACTCCACAGCAATTTCTTCGATGGTGGGTTCTTTGCTGTTTTGGTTTATCAGCCGCTCCTTAGCTTGCAGGGCTTTGTAGGCAATGTCCCTTAAACTTCGGCTTACCCTGATGGAATTATTGTCCCTTAAATATCGCCTAATTTCACCTATTATCATTGGTATGAATGCCATTAGACGAAAAACTATTATAGCCCTTCAAACTTATAAAACACTTCAACATTCTCATCATCAATCACAATTTTTTCCACACACGAGCGCACGATGTTGCGTTGCTCATGCTTTGTCATATACTCCCAAGTTTCTTCAAGGGTTTCCAATGTTTTTTTCACACTTTCAATTTTATCGGCAATCACATTGCGTTCCTGCTCCCTTGTAATTTGGGCTCCCATATTGGCAAGTTGCTTTTGCTGCTCTTTTATGGTGTTTATCAAAATTTCGTCACCATTGTCTGCATAAAGGTTGTACAGACGTTTAATTTTTTTGGCAACCTCATCATATCTACCCTGCAACACTTCCAGCACCGATTGGGTTGCAGCCCGCACATTGTCCACCTGCTTTTGTTTTATGGAAAAAGAGAATAAATCACTAATTATAACGCTTTCCACATCACTGGCCCACAGCCTTTTGTTGTTGCAATGGGGGTCTTTTACCAAATGGGGCTTGCTTGTATCTTGGGAATAGCATACGATTTTACAATCATGCTTGCCCCATTTTTGATAGCGCATTTTAGCCCCGCATTTACCACAAAGCATTAGCCCGGTAAACAGATAGTTGCTGTGGGTTGCACGGTTAATGGACCGCTCCGCCATATAATCCATGGCTTTTTGATAAACATCTAAGCTGATAAGCGGTTCGTGCTTGCCCAAAAACTCTTCATCATTATAAATTATGTAACCGGCGTTGGATTTGCGCTCCAAAATCTGTATGGCAAGCTTTTCGTATTTAAGCCCCAGGGTTTGGGCAATCTTGCCGGTGGAATAACCTTCCAAATACAGGTCATAAATTTTGCGCACTGTTTCCGCATCTTTATTTGGCACAAGTATGCCCTGCCCCTTATCATAATCATAACCAAAGGGTATGCGGCCGCCGCCGGGCCAAAGCCCTGCTTTTACACGCTCTCTCATACCCATACGGGTGCGCTCTCTTATATTTTCCCGCTCCAATTGGGCAAATGCGGATAAAATGCCCAGCATAAGCCGCCCAAGGGGGGTAGATGTGTCCATACTTTCCTGCGTGGAAATGAAGTCCACGCCATGGGGGTTAAACACATCTTCAATCAAATACAATGTGTCCTTTTGGCTGCGGGAAAGCCTGTCCAATTTATAAACCAGCACCGTGCTGATGGTTTTATTTTTCACATCAGCAATCATCCTTTGCAATTCCGGCCTATCCATATTGCTGCCGCTGTATCCGCCGTCAATATAATAATCAAAATCTTTAATACCCTTGGAAGCGCAGTGTCCTGCAAGCATCTGCTTTTGCGCTTCTATGGAGTAACCTTCCTCCCGCTGGGCATCTGTGGAAACCCTGATATAAATCGCTGCTTTGTGCTGCATAAAGCACCCCCTTAGCCATTAGCTTCATCATAACACAAAGTGGTGATGTTTTCAACGGCATTTTTTACCAATGTATCTTGGGGAGAAAGTCGCACATTAACTGCTTGAATGGCTTCCAAAACCACATTGCTGTCCAGTATATATTTTTCCAAATCAGCCTTATTCACCTTTTTTCCATTAATGTATCTGGTTACACTTAGCATGGCAACGCTCCTTTTTTGCATTGTTGCCATCAAATGCGGTGCGTAATCCCGGGTTACAAAAAACACCGTGTACATGCGCCACGGTGCCAAGGATATACAGGGGTAGAGAGAATCGAACTCCCACTAAAGGTTTTGGAGACCTCTGTCATGCCACTTGACCATACCCCTAAATAAGATGCAGGGCGCACAATGTGCGCCGCTACAACCAATATGCTGGTACCGAGATTCGAACTCGGGAGCCTCTCCCTTACCAAGGGAGCGCTCTACCTACTGAGCTATACCAGCAAATATTTCAACAAAAGATATTCTACCACGCCAAAGGGCATTTGTCAACAAAAATTTTTGGGAAATTTATATTTGGGGACAGGAAGGGTTTGACAGCTTTTTTATCAGGTCATCATGGGTGGTTAAGTTGATTTGGGTGCCTTTGGCTGCGGTTAGGTTGCAGTGTTTTAACCAATCACGCCATTTTTGTATACCAAACATGGTGGATATGGTTTGCCACGATGGTGTGCCTTGTGTCCTTACGGCATTGTGTTGCCGTGCTGATGGGGGGCGGTTTTTTATGTAGTCGTCTATAAATTGCGCTTGCCAGTGCTCCTTGGTTTGATGGGAGTAAGGGCGGGAAGGGGATGGTTGGTTTTGGGGGTAGTGTTTTTCCAAAAAGTCTTTTAAGTTTATTCCAAAGCGCAGTTTTATGACGGTGTGGGGCGGCAAGGTTTTTTTCTTAAATTCTGCTGTGCGCGGCGGGCGGCCATTGTCTATGATAAACTGATTTATGGTATCGAAGATGGTTTGCTCGCTCCAGCCCATAAAGGGCATGTGGTCAAGGATTTCTTGTATTTTTTCTTTTGTGCCTTGGTCTGTCACCACATCCAATGCTGCCTGTAAGGCTTGTTTTCGTGTCATTTAGCATCCTCCTATTATCAATTTCGCTTAATGACATTCATTGGTACAGCATATGTGGAAAATTTTACGCCATGGCTGGTGTCAAAATTGTCTATAGCTTTAATAAGGCCAATGCAGCCCACTTGGAATATATCATCAATATTTTCGCCACGGTTGTTGAAGCGTTGGATAACGCTAAGTACAAGGCGCAGGTTGCCGTATATATATTCCCTGCGGGCATGTTTACAGCCCTGCAAAATCTTTGCAAAAAGTATATCTTTTTCCGCTTGTTTTAGAATAGGAAGTTTGGCAGTGTTTACGCCGCAAATTTCCACCTTGGTGCGCTGTGTGCCGCTCATATATGGTCGCCCGCTCTCTGCAATAATATAAAGATATTTTTTCCAAGGCAGGCAAGTTTATACCAGCAAAATATTCCAATCTATTCCAAAGCCAAGCAAAAAGGGACGGTTAATGCCCGCCCCTGTATATTATGGTGTTATGGTTAAAATGCCGCCGCAATGGGAAATTTGCCGGTATGCCCAGCTAAATTGCCCAAGTTTGGGGGTTAGGGTTTCGGTTACCAAGTAAAACTCGTCATCATCCCATTCGTCGCCACTTTCTGTGCGGCAGGTGTTTTGGGCTTCTTCTGTTTCAAAGGCAATATCGCCGATGATAATTTGCCCGCCCGGGGCAAGCAGTTTTGCCGCATCTTGTATTAGATTGATTTTTGCAGCATCATCCAAGTGATGCATGGCGTAGGTGGATATTATAAAGTCAAATTGCAGCCCTTCCAATATTTTTGGCAGGCCTTTTGTAAAGTCATGTTTAATTAAGGTGGTTTGGGGTATTTTGGATGCGGTTATTGCCAGCATTTCCTCAGAAAAATCTATACCCGTTACTTTGTTGCCGCCATCTTCTAATTTGGATGCCAAAACCCCTGTGCCAATGCCAATATCAAGCACATTGCAAGGGCTTTTTAACATGATGGTGGTGTAGATTTGTGCCAAAATATCTTTATAGCCTGCAAATGGATATTTACCATCATCATCTGTAAGATTTACATCGGCATCATATCCATTTGCCCATAGGTCAAACCCTTTTTCTCCTAACATAATTCCTCTTTCCTCAAAGCCCCACGGAGCTTAGCAGCCACCCGGCCCTCACCCATCAGTATTTTTGGGTTCTAAGGCTCTAAAACCGATGTCATTAATCTCGTTTTGGATTTCTTTTAGGGATACAACGGCCGGGTCAAATTCCACGGTTACTTTGTTGTTTCTGGTGTTGGCGGTGGCTTCTACCACGCCAAGGTCTTTTAGTGCGTTCACGACGCTTTGTTCGCAACGGCCTCAAGACATACCTATAACATCAAATGTAATTTTTTGCATAATAACCATCCTTTCGTGTGTTTGTGGGTTTAGTATACCACAGCCCACAGGGGTTGGCAAGCAAAAAATACTTGACAAATGCGGGTTTGTATGGTATATTTGGGGTGTATATAGCAGATGCAGCGAAAATGGCGCATGTGCAAGGTTTTGCCTTGTAAGCAGGTTCAAATCCCGCCAACTGCTTGGCTGGAAACCCAGCAATTACCACCTTTTGTTATACCCCCCCCTTTCTTGCGCCGGCACATACCCCTGTGTTGGCGCATTTTATTCACCCTCTTCTTCATTTATGGCGGGCAGGGCAACTATTTCGCTACCGGCAATGCCTTGCAAATCCCCATACATGCCATACATACTAGCGGACATTTTTTGGATAATTTTTTCCTGCTTTGCCCAGCGTGTGTGGGTTTGTTTTTTCTCCTGTTCCAGTTGTTTTGCCATTTCGTTGTGGGCTTCCATTAAATAGCTGATACGGTTTGCAAATTCCTGCCCTGTAAGGTAGTTGTACATCATTTCTATTTTTGTGTCCTTGCCTGCGGCATTGCGGCGGTTGGTAATTGCCACACGTATTATACTATCCCTTAAAAGGGTGGCAAGCATGGTTACATGGCGGGGCTTTACCATCCAAATGCCCGGGGCAAGCTCCCTAAAATCATCCCCGCCGCCTTCGGTGGGGTTAAATACGATAACGCCGAACTGGGCTTTTTCCTCTGCCATTTGGTCTTTTAGCTTGCTTGTCCAGCCGTCCTGAAAGTTTTTGGCATTTTTGCATTCCCATAAAATAAGTCCGCAATTGGTCAGGCTGTGGTGGTTAACGGTTTGGCGCACATCCGAGCCCCTTTGCCCTTTTTTCACTTCCTCAACAACATCAAGGGGGAAATTGGCATGCAGGTTTTGCTCCACATCCAGCTCCAAAACCTCCCCTTGCAGTTGCTGGGAGCCTTGCTCGGCCGTTTGTTTGGCGGTTATTAACTGCTCTCTCAATTTACTTATGGTTTCGTCCCGCTCCCGTATTTTCATATGGGAATCTTCCATGGCTTTTTTTGCGGCTTCCTCCCTTATGTGGGCGGCTTTTTCCAGCAATTCCTTGCGGGCTGATATTTCTGCATCTTCCTTGGCTTTTTCTGCTTCCATAAGCTTATCCAGTGCGGCCTTGTATTGTTGGCGAAGTTGCTTTTCCACTTCTTTGGCGTTTTCGGATTGGTAGCGCAATTTGTCCGCTTCCAATTGTGCGCCTTGCCTTTCTTTTGCCAAGGCGGCTTCCACGGCCTGCTGTGTCATTTTTTGGGCGGTTTGGTCAAATTCTTTGCGCAATGTTTCTATTTGTTGGTTTTTTGCCTGCTCTAATTGATGTTGGAAGGCATCGTTTATCTCAAAGGCATTTTGGCATTTGGGGCAGGTTATGCTGGTATTTTGCATTTCGTTTTACCTCCAATATTTCCTGTCCAGCGCACGGCATTGGACGGCTTCTGCAATATGGCTTTGGTTGATATCCGGGGCATTATCAAGGTCTGCAATTGTTCTTGCTAATTTTAGAATTTTGTGATAACCCCTTGCGGACAAGTCCATGGCATCATAAACCCGTTTTAACAGGACTTTGCCCTCCTCATCCAGCTGGCAATATTTATCAATAAGCCCACCCGATAATTGTGCGTTGCTGTAAATTTTTTCGCCTGCATAGCGTTTGCGCTGTATTTCCTGCGCCCGCTCCACATGTGCTTTAATTTCTGCACTGGTTTCCTGTTTGCCGCCGCTAAAATCCTCATAATTAACCCTGGATGCTTCCACGTGTATGTCAATTCTGTCCAGCAGGGGGCCTGATATTTTGTCCAGATACTTGCTTACATTGCGCTCGGTGCAGCTGCATTTATCCCCTTCACCAAAATAGCCGCATGGGCAGGGGTTCATACTAGCAACCAGCACAAAATTACAGGGATATGTAATAGTGGAATTTACACGGGAAATGGTGACATTGCCATCCTCCATGGGTTGGCGCAGGGCTTCTAGTACATTGCGGGCAAACTCCGGCAATTCATCTAAAAACAGCACACCGTTGTGGGCCAGGGAAACCTCCCCCGGCCGGGGCACTTTACCGCCGCCAACCAATGCAGAGTAAGAAATTGTGTGGTGGGGACTGCGAAAAGGCCGGGAGTCAATCAGCTGCCCTTTGTCCTGTATAAGCCCTGCTACAGAGTATATTTTGGTAACATCCAAACTTTGCTCGAATGCCAGGCTGCCCAAAATCCCGGGCATGCGCCTTGCCATCATGGTTTTGCCGCTGCCGGGCGGCCCAATAAGCAAAATATTATGCCCGCCCGCCGCCGAAATTTTTAATGCCCGCTTTACCCCTTCCTGCCCATGCACATCGGCAAAGTCCAGTGGGGTTTCGCCCTCATTAAAGCCGGCTTCTTTGTGGCTTGGTTTATATTCGGGCAACAGCTTACCCTTAAAATGCTGTATAAGTTGCCCAAGATTTTCGGGGGCGATAATACGTGCACCATCCACCAAAGCCGCTTCACGGGCATTATCCGGGGGCACGATGCAAATGCAGTTGCCGCCCGCCACAGCGGAATGTACCATGGGCAACACCCCATGGATGGGGCGCAACTGGCCATCCAGCGACAGCTCTCCCGCCACAAAAACCCCATGCAGTGCATTGGCGGGCAACATGCCGGCGGATACCAAAATGCCAAGGGCAATGGGCAAATCATAGGCGGGCCCTTCTTTACGTATATCGGCAGGGGCAAGGTTTATGGTAAAACGCTTGGGCGGCATAGCCATCCCAGAATTGCGCAGGGCGGTACGCACCCTCTCCTTACTCTCTTTCACCGCCGAATCGGGCAAGCCAACAATGTCCACGGCAGGCATGCCGCCCACCATATCCACTTCCACCTCAATTTTAATGCCATCTACGCCGTGCAATGCACCGGATAGGATTTTAGCAACCAAAATACCACCTCATCTAAAAAGGCGGCACTTTAGCCGCCAACATTATTTTTTGTCACGTTCTACAAAGCGGTCGTACACCCTTCCCAGCAATGTTGTGACAACAATCGTTGCCAAAGCTATTGTTGCAGGTTGTACAAGCGACCTAAGTGCATATGAGTAAAGGATGACCACGTCCCACAACCCGGCTTCGCCCGGGATTTCCATATCCGCCATAGGGAATACGCCAAAAACAACTATAAAAGCAGTCACTCCAAAGAAAACAGCAGAGAACCTTATGGCTCTACGTACAAATATCCTCCCATTGCTTGCATCAATCTTTTCTCGGGCTTGCAATCTTGCGTCAAGGTCTTTGTCCCAATCCTTATTGCCAACGTCCGCCTGTATCTCCTTAATACTTTTTGTATTAATCCTCTTCCTGCTCATCCACTAAAATCCTCTCAAAATCTGATCTTATTGCTTTGTCATCCATTGTGCCCAGCATTTTTTTGCTCCATTGCTTTTCCCAAGCCCCGCCAAGCATATGCGTCCAAAGCACAAGTTCGCTTGCTTTCCAATCTCCAAAATTATCCAGTGTTTCATCCACAATATGTTCTAATTCTGAAAAATCTTCAAGTGGAAGACCTTCCAAATTATTGCTTGACTTTTGCTTTTCGTATACATCAACAAAAACGGGCCCATATTGCCACGCTTTGGGTTTTTCATTAAAAAGCCGTTTTTCATAAGCGGCGAGATAAAATCCGTAGCAAACATATAGCCATTTCTGAATCTGGGTCACATTTGGGTCGAGCCCTCTTTCGAGCGCCCTATGCCGAAGATACACCGCAAAATCAACACTATTAACCATGGATTTATCCCCCCCTTTTCTTTTTTCGACAAAAAAGCCATTTCCTTCTAACATTATAATACCACAAATCCAATTTCCGGGCAAGTCCTATTTTCTTCATACACATCACCCCCTATACATAAATTATGCTCAAATCCCCCAAAACAAAACAAAGACCCGTTAGGCACAGGTCTTTGTTATAACATTATATCACATTACAAACCAACATTTACTATACTTTTTTTATCGGGCAAAATGGAAAACGCCATATTGTTTGCATGGTCACCGCTTCTTTCCAAGTCACCAATCATATCGGTAAATATTGCGCCGCAGCGGGGGTCGCAGGTTTCGGAAATAAGTCTTTTTATATGGTTTTCGGTATATTTGCCTGCAAGCTTATCCACTTCATCCTCCAAAGCTTGTATTTGGGGCAACTTGCTTTCGTCCTCATTTTCATACACATCTAAAGCCCCATGCACAAGTTCCATGGTTACTTCCCCTATTTTTTTAAGCTCTTCCAAAGCCTCGTCGGAAAACTTTATTTTTTCATTGTCAATTAAAATTTCGGTATATTCTGCAATGTTTTCTGCATGGTCGCTAATCCTCTCCACATCCGACAAAAGCCAGAACATTTTGCCAACCTTTTCCGCTTCTGTTTTGGTAAGGGGCATGCGGTTTATCCAAGCCAACTTAGCGGAAATGTTGTGGTTAAGGTAGTTTACAACCCCTTCGTTTTTATATACCTTTGCCACCTTATCCGCATCCTTAGCAAAAAAAGCTTTTAGGGAAAGTTCCAAATTTTCACTGGCAATTTTGCCCATTCGGCACAGCTCCATATGGGCATTAAACACAGCAACGGATGGGGTTGCCGCCACCTTGGTGTCTATAAACATAAGCTTTTTTTCGTAGGTTGTATCCAGGTCTTCGCTGGGGTGCTTTGGTAGCACCCGCTCCATCAATTTTGCCAATAGGTTGGAGAAGGGCAAAAGCAGAAACAGGGTGGCAAAATTGTATATGGTGTGGAACATGGCAATTTGGCGGGAAGGTTCCGTCCAAGCGGTTTGGAACCATGCTAAAATATGAGGCACAAAAAAGATAAGTAAACCAAACACCATACTACCAATAATATCAAAGGTTATGTGGAAAATGGCGGCCCGCTTGCTGGCGCGGTTAGCGGAGATGGATGCAATTATGGTGGTAATGCTGGTGCCCAAATTTGTGCCAAGAATAATAAAAGCCCCCGTTTCAAAGGGGATTGGCACACCTTGGGCATACATCATAACTAAAACGCCCGTAGCGGCAGTGGAGCTTTGCACGGCGGCAGTAAAAGCAAAACCGGCCAACAAAGCCAAAAAGGGATTTTCAAAAGCAACCAAAATACTTTGGAAAACATCCGTCCCACCCATTTCCCGCAGGGGTCCACCCATGGTGGTTATGCCAAAAAACAGTATACCAAAGCCTAAAATTACATATCCAATATTTTTTACTTTTTTCTTTTTGATGAATAGATACATAACAATGCCAATGAAGATAAACAAAGGGGCATATGCGTCAATCCTAAATGTGAAAAGGTGCGCACTTAGGGTTGTGCCCACATTTGCACCCATAATAACGCCGATAGCTTGTGAAAGATTCATCAAGCCCGAATTTACGAAACTAACAGTCATAACTGTGGAGGCGGTGGAGCTGTTAAGGCCAATGGTTGCCACAATGCCCACAAAAACCCCTAAAAACCTATTTGTGGTGGCTTTTTGTAAAAAGCCCTGCAACCTGTCCCCTGCAATGGTTTGCAAACCTGTTGACATAATGCGCATGCCAAATAAAAACAGGCCTAAACCACCCAAAACCAAAATAACGCTTGTAAATGCGTCCATAATACCGACACCAAATCCTCTCTTGTTTTTTTGAAAAATCGTGTCGAGAACAATGTATCACAGCATCATATATAAGTCAATAGTTAATTTTCTTCTTGCATAAAACTGTAATATGTGTTGCAATGGTAAAAAGGCAATCGATTAGCCAGCCACCTCGCTTTTTGATTGCCCCACATTCACTAATTTGTAATAATGATGTTTATAAGGAGCAGTGCAAGCACACCAACCAAAATAGGCTTGATAATTTTCGGGCCTATTTTTATTGCCAAAGATGAGCCTATAATGTTGCCTAAAATACCGAAAACAGCAGCGGGTACTGCCAGTTGAAAAACCACATGCCCACCAATTAGAAAAGTAACCAGCGAGCCCACATTGGATGATAAGTTGATGATTTTGGCATTGCCATTGGCCGTAACCAAATCAAAACGCAAAAGGGCGGTAAAAATTAGGATTAAGAAAGTGCCTGTACCGGGCCCAAAAAAACCATCATAAAAGCCAATGGTAAGAGCCGCCGCCCCTGCGCCAAGTATTATGGTGCTTTTGCGCAAAGTATCTATACGGCTTTCCTTGCCAAAACCTTTTTTGGTAAGCACCACAATGGCGACAACGGGTATCATCACCATAAGCAAATACCGCAAAAAATCATCCCCCGTAAGCAGGGCAACATATGCCCCAAGGGACGAGCCCCCAAGGGCGCACACCACAGAAATGGGAATTGCCTTAATATAAACCTTGCCATTGCGCAAAAAGTTAAAAGCAGAAAATGCCGTGCCAAAGGTGGATGAAAATTTGTTGCTGGCAAGGGCGGCGTGCATGGGTATGCCTGTTAAAACATAAGCCGGCAGGGATATTAGCCCGCCGCCGCCCGCTATGGCATCTATAAAACCACCCAAAAACACCAGACCACTTACCATAACTATATGTACAATTTCAAATTCCATACAAGCCTCCCGATTTATGTCGATTACCTTCCTAATTGTAAGCCCTATCCAAGCTTTTTGTCAAGAACTTTTGCATAAATATCTTGACAATGCCCGGCGGTGGCGTTATAATATACACACAACGCCGCAAAATTTTCGGATGGCATAAGCGTTTGCAAGCAAACGCAAAAAAGAACACGCTGGGCGGCCACCAACTCGCAAAGTTAAGCCACCCAGCGTGTCTTGAAGGCCATAACAGCCTAAGTGAAATCTTACCTCACTCAGGCTTATTTGTCAACCACAAATTTTGAGCCGAGAGGAGGATTTTTTTATTATTTTACGTAACTTTGAAGTGATGGGTTGTATAAAAATACAGGGAGGATGGAGACTATGGGATTTTTTATCTTTCTTATAATTGTAGCTGTCGCAGGCGCAATCATAAGCAAGGTAGTTAACAAGCAAAAAGAGGACGCTTTAAGAAATGAAATAGTTGGAGAATGGGAAGACGATTATGGGAATATAATCAAGTTTACCCATGGTACATATAGTGGCGGTTTAACCGACCCACCACATGGCAGTTATACCGTATTAGGTAAGGGAAAAGTCTCTCTTGTACCATCAGGGGCTTCGTATTCAACAGATGGCCCTTCATTTATGACTGTTTGCTTAGTCCAAATAAATGGAAGCCGTATAGCTCTCGATGTTATGGCTAAAAGCGGGCATCGCAGGGTAGTATGTGTAAGAACCGATAACAATCAATAATAACTCCAACTCCGCTTTACATAACGAATAGGCAGCACAAAACCCCGCCATTGCACCCATAAGGCGGGGTTTTGTATGAAAGTTAGCGTGTATTGGTCAAAAATAGGTAGCTATAACCCGTACCATAAGCATTTAGAGATGTGCCCGGACCCACATATCTATGCTCTGGGGCAAGTATAAAACGCCTATGCCCGTCGGAGTTCATCCAGCCATCCACAAGGGCTTGTGGGGTGCTTGGCCCAGGCAAAAAGGCATTACCCCCATTCCAACGGGAATCCCGCCCGAAGGCACGCAAAACCTCACGGGAAGCACCGTGCTGTGCCCCTGCAATGGCATATGGCCCTTGGTTATGTCCCGTGGTGTGGGGGTTACGCCCGCCGGGCAAATGTGCCACAATTTGGCTATAATAACGGGCGGCCATAACCATGGTTTCATCCAGTTGCACAGGGCTAAGGCCGTGGGATACCCTAACTTCACTTACAAGCCTTGCCACTTCCCTTTCAAAATCACTTACGCCGCCCATTGTGTTAAATTCCACAATCCAAGCTTGCCTTTCGGCATCAGTGCCACGCCTGTCCTGCGCCAAGGTTATGCTTGATTGGGGTATCCTGCCCATCAGCATCATATTAGTGATGTTAAAGGGGTGAGCCGCCGGAGCCATTGCCGTTGGCGTGGCCATAAGCATTATAGCCTGCCCCCTCTCCCTGTCATTCATCTGGTCTATGGGCAAAACTCTGAACGCGCCACCCATACGGGTTGCGGCCGGGTTCAAAACCCTATCCCTGTTATGGTCAATACCCATCCACCAGCTTACAACCGATTCGGGTGATTGTCTGTTGGTCATATTCGTGGTCATCCACTGCAATGTTAAGTCGCCGGAGGCACTTAATCCATTTTCAAGCCTTAAATTAGTGATGTTGGTAATTTCTGTATCCCAACTTAGGGTGCCTAAATTTGCCGCTCTACGGTATTCATTAATCGTTTCAAAAATTATTTGGGCAAACAGTGCGGGATCGGTTATGGCAGGCCTGCCCAGTTTTACAGATATATAAATGCGGTCGGCTTGCCTGTCCCTTCGCTCAATTTCCACAGCAATGCCTGCAATGGTTACAAATTCTTCCAGCACAGCCCGCTCTCTGGCGGCTGTGTTTATCCAGCGTTCAAAAATATCCTCCGCACTTTCTATGTTAAAGCGTGCAGCATGCCCTGCTATATGGGCAATTTCCAGCCCCGCATTGTTTATCCTCTCCACAGTCATAACCCCATCGGAGCCTGCAACGCCGGTTAAGTTGTTTTCCAGCATATCACGGGCATGGGCGGAAGATAGGGTTGTTAAGCCCCCATCCACAGCAACTGGTGGCAAGCCATTTTGTGCCCTATGTTTATTAAGCAAGCGCAAAAACTCATCTGCAAAACCATCTGCATCAAAAGGTGTTGTTATAAGCACGGTGTTTGCTGCCCCGTCCCAACCCACTTCATAACCAACAGATTCCACTACCGCACGTATGGGCAGCATGGTTCTGCCGCCAATTATTTGTGCCGGCACTTCCAAGTTGTGGTTTGTGCCGTTGCGGGTAAATACAGCATTGTCGATGGTGATAATCACAGTGTCACCTGTGCGTGTAAGTGTTACCTGCCGCAAATCGGGGTTCCAATTCACTTCAAATCCTAAACGTTCAAAAACCCCGCTAACAGGCACAAGGGTGCGCCCGTCCACATTTGCTGGTTGTTGGTCTGCAAAATTTACCCGCTCGCCATCAATGGCTACATTAATTTGGCTGGCATATACGGGCAGGGCGGCAACAAATACTGCAATAAGGGCAAAAACGCCCCCTGCCAACAATTTCCTAATCACACAAAATCCCCCATTTTTTTGCTTTAATTGTATCACAGGTACCACCCAAAAGCAATCACCTAATTTTTGAAAAAAGCTGGACTTTGTGCGGGGGTTGTGATATAATGGCAAAAAATATGAAAACATGAAAACACAGGAGGAACACCATGGCCCAGTCCACATTAACGCAAATGGAAGAAAACTTAGTAAACATCAGCTTTGAGGTAAGTGCGGAGGATTTTGAGGCCGCATTACAAGCGGCTTATATGAAAAACCGCAATAAAATTAACATGCCCGGCTTTCGCAAGGGGCGTGTGCCACGCAAGATGATAGAATCCCAATACGGCAAAAACTTTTTTTATGAAGAGGCTTTGGAGGGCGTTTTCCCCCAGCGTTACGAAAATGCGCTGGATGAACATGATGTGGACCCCGTAGCCCGCCCATCCATCACCAAATTTGAGGTAAGTGATGCAGGCGTTGCCACCATTGTAGCGGAGGTTTGGACAAAACCCCACGCCACCTTGGCGGATTTTAAGGGCGTGGAATATATCAAGCCCATCACCGATGCCACCGAGCAGGAAATTGAAGCAGAACTTAAAAGAGAGCAGGATGCCAGCGCACGCCTTGTAAATGTAACAGACCGCCCCGCCCAAAACAGCGACCAGGTTAATATCGATTTTGAAGGGTTTGTGGATGGTATAGCCTTCCCCGGCGGCAAGGCGGAGGGGTTTGATTTAACCCTTGGCAGCGGCCAATTTATCCCCGGTTTTGAAGCCCAAATTGTGGACAAAAGTATTGGGGATGATTTTGATGTGGATGTCACTTTCCCGGAGGAATACCATGCGCCGGAACTTGCAGGCAAACCTGCCGTGTTCAAAGTAAAGTTAAACGACATACACGAAAAGCAGCTGCCGGAGCTGGATGATATTTTTGCCCAAGAAGTGTCCGAGCACAATACCCTTGAAGAATACAAGCAAGAAATTAGGGAAAGAATTGAAGATGGCAAGCGCAAAGCCACCAACCGTGAAGTGGAAGAGCAACTGGCAATGGGCCTTGGGGAACGGGTGGAAGTTAATATACCACAAGCCATGCTGGATACGGAGATTGAAAGGCAAATTTCCGATTTTGCCCGCATGATACATCAGCAAACCGGGATGAGCCTTGACCAGTATATGCAGATGAGCGGCATGGACCAAGCAACAATGCGCCTTGCCTATGAGGACCAAGCACCCAAAAACGTACGCAGCCGCCTTGCCATAGAAGCAGTGGTGCGTATGGAGAATATTGAGGCCACAGAGGAAGAAATTGATAAAGAATTGGATATGGTTGCCCCCATGTACCGCCTTACCAAACCCCAGTTTGTGGAAGCCGTAGGCAAAGACGGGATGAGAGCTATTGAAAATGATGTTAAAGCCCAAAAAGCAATGGCACTTATCCGTGAGCATGGTAAACCAATAACCGCCGAAGAAGCTGCCGCAAAAAAAGCCGCAAAAGCCGAGGAGGCCGCTGAGTAATGGGTGGTTTTTACAACCACGACAAACAAACCATCACAACTGACAGGCTAATTTTGCGCCGCTTTGAAATGTCGGATGCCCAGCGGATTTACCAGCTTTGCAATAATTACAACATTTATAAAAGCACCCTTTACCTGCCCTATCCCTATCCCATAGAGGCTGCCACAAATTGGATACCAACCCATGAAGAAAACTTCAAAAACGACAAAAGCTATGACTTTGCCATAACAGACAAAGCCACAGGCGAGCTGCTTGGTGCAATTGGGCTTTCCAATAACAAAACCCATAAAAATGGCGAGGTGGCTTATTGGGTTGGTGAGGAGTATTGGGGCAAAGGCTATGGCACAGAAGCCCTTAAAGCTGTAATTGACTTTGCTTTTGATGAAAAGGGTTATAATAGGGTGTGGGCTAGGTTTTTCGCCAGCAACCCGGCATCCGGTAAGATGATGGAAAAAGTTGGTATGGTTAGAGAGGGTGTGCAATCCCAGCACATCATTAAAGAAGGTAATTTTGAAGATTTGGTTTTTTATGGAATTGTAAGGGAGAAGTAATGCAAAGAGGTAAAATTATATATCTGAACGGGGTATCCAGCTCCGGTAAGACAACTTTGGCAAAGGCATTACAGGGCAGGTTAGATGAGCCATATTACTGGTTTTCTGTTGACACTTTTGTGAACATGACACCAGAAAAGTTCATAGACAATGATTTGTGGTTAAATGCCATTTCGGGGATGTACCGCTCAATCAAAACATTTTCTGATATGGGGCTTAATGTGATTGTTGACGATGTTTTTGATGATTCGCAGGAGCTTTTGGATGAGGTTGTTGAGATTTTACATGGCCATCCTGTGCTGTTTGTCCATGTAACTTGTCCGCTTGACGAGCTTGTGAGGCGGGAGAAAGAGCGTGGAGACCGTGAAATTGGTCTATCTGAAAATCAGTTGCCCCAATTATGTCCTTTGTGTCAAACATACGACATAACTGTGGACACCCACAACAACACCATAGAGGAATGTGCAGACCGAATTATAGAAATGTTGGTGAATGACGAAAATTCCACCGCATTTAATAAGCTTTATAAGAATAGAACCCAGGAGGAAGCATGAATAGTTTTGATTTTTTTGATAAACCGCAAGCAGGGCTTGTGCCCATGGTCGTGGAGCAAACCAACCGTGGCGAGCGCAGTTACGACATATATTCCCGCCTGTTAAAAGATGGCATAATCTTTTTAGGCGAACCCGTTACAGACCATACTGCCAACCTAATTGTGGCACAATTGCTGTTTTTAGCAGCAGAATATCCTGAAAGGGATATTAGCTTTTATATCAACAGCCCGGGCGGCTCTGTAACCGCCGGCCTTGCTATTTATGACACCATGCAGTTTATTAAACCGGATGTATCCACCATTTGTGTGGGCATGGCGGCAAGCATGGGTGCGTTTTTGCTTTGCGGCGGCGCAAAGGGCAAGCGTTTCGCCCTGCCAAATTCCGAAATTATGATACACCAGCCATCCGGTGGTATTGGGCGCAGCCCGGCAAGTGACTTTGAGATTTATGCAAACCGTATTTTGAAAAATAAGCAAAGGTTAAACGAGATGTTTGCCGAAATGACAGGGCAAACCATTGACCAAATCGAAAAGGCCTCTGATAGGGACAACTTTATGTCATCAGAAGAAGCTAAGGCTTTCGGATTAGTTGACGAAATTATAACAAAAGCGCAGTAGCAAGAAAACAGTAATACCTTTACAAAAGAAAAGAGGTGGTTCCACTTGTCATATAACGACGGGGGAAATATACATTGCAGCTTTTGCGGCAAATCCAGAGATAAGTACAGGCGGTTTGTGGCAGGAGTTGGCGGTGTTTTTATCTGTAACGAGTGTATAGAGATTTGTGTTGAAACAATGATAGAAAATTCCGCTTTACAAATGCCCGGCGAAGATGATATTGCGCCGCTGGAATTTTCTGATTTTAAGCTTTATAAGCCCCATGACATTGTTGCCCATCTGGATAAATATGTTATCGGGCAAGATGATGCCAAAAAGGCCTTGTCTGTGGCGGTTTACAACCACTACAAACGTATTTCCAAATTCCTTGATATGCCGGAAGATGAAAAGCCCGAAGTGGAGCTTGCCAAAAGCAATGTGCTAATGCTTGGCCCCACGGGTACAGGTAAAACATTTTTAGCACAAACCTTGGCAAAACTTCTGGATGTGCCTTTTGCCATTGCCGATGCCACATCCCTTACAGAAGCGGGATATGTGGGTGAAGATGTGGAAAATATCCTATTGCGCCTTATCCAAGCCGCCGATGGGGATATGGACCGTGCCGAGCGTGGCATTATCTATATTGACGAAATTGATAAGATTGCCCGCCGCTCGGAAAACCGCTCCATCACCCGTGATGTAAGCGGCGAGGGGGTGCAGCAAGCCCTGTTAAAAATTTTAGAAGGCACAGTTGCCAATGTACCCCCCCAAGGCGGGCGCAAACATCCCCATCAGGAATTTATCCAAATGGATACCACCAATATCCTGTTCATCTGCGGCGGCGCATTTGATGGCATAGATAAGGTTATTGAAGAGCGGCTAAACAAAAAGATGATTGGTTTTAGCTCCAAAATGATAACCGATGATAAAAAGCCCATTGCCGAAGTTATGAAGCAGGTAACAACTAAGGATTTGCAACGCTTTGGCGTAATACCGGAGGTTATCGGCCGCCTGCCCATCATCGTCAGCCTTAACGCTTTGGATGAAGAGGCATTGATTAATATTTTAACCCAACCCAAAAATGCTTTGATAAAACAATACAAACAGCTTTTCAAAATGGATGGTGTGGAATTGGAGTTTGAAGAAGAAGCCCTAAAAGCCATTGCCAAGCTTGCCATAGAGCGCAATATAGGTGCCCGTGGTTTGCGCTCCATCATCGAAGGGTTTATGGTGGATATTATGTACGATGTGCCATCGGACGAGGGTATGTCCAAAGTTATCATTACCAAAGATGTGGTGGAAAAAACCGCCCAGCCCGTCACCTTCCGCCATTTGGCTGCCCAAGATGAGGGGGATTTGGGGCTTAGTGCCAATATCTTAGAAGACGGGGCGTAGAAATAAGTTTATGGCTGCCAACTTAGAAGTTCAAGTAGAACAAAGAAAGCGGCTATATATGCTTTTGATGCTAAAGCCGAAATGCAACAAGAAGATGTGGCATGGGTGGAAAAGGTCGTTGCCAAATCCGACCTTGATGAATAGCATTTGTGGCAGGAATTTTGCTTTTTAAGGTTGGGAGTATGGATTTAGAAAATACAGGGAGGGATTAATTTGCAAGGAAATTTTATAGAGCGGCATATACAAGAGGATTTAGGTGCTGACACACAGCGGCTGCAAACCCGCTTCCCTCCCGAGCCCAGTGGCTACCCCCACATAGGCAACGCCAAGGGCATTTGGATAAATTTTAGCTTGGCCGCCCAGTTTGGAGGCAAATGCAACCTGCGCATTGATGATACCGACCCCACCAAGGAAAATATGGCCGCATCAGTAGAAGCTTTGAAAGATGGCATCCGGTGGATGGGTTTTAAGTGGGATGGGTTTTTCTATGCCTCCAACTATTTTGATAAGTTGTATGAATTTGCCGTAACCCTCATTAAAAAGGGCAAGGCTTATGTTTGCGACTTAGACGGGGAGCAATTGCGGGATTACCGTGGCTCGTTTACCCAGCCGGGCAAAAACAGCCCGTTTAGGGAGCGCAGCGTAGAAGAAAATTTGAACTTATTTACACGCATGAAGGCGGGGGAGTTTGAAAACGGCGCACGCACCCTGCGGGCAAAAATTGACATGGCAAGCCCAAATATGAACATGCGGGACCCCGTTATTTACCGCATTATCCATCACGAGCATTATAATGCCCCCGGCTGGTGCATTTACCCCACTTATGACTATGCCCACCCCCTTTCTGATGCCATCGAAGGTATTACCCACAGCCTTTGCGGTGTGGAGTTTGAGGACCACAGACCCCTTTATGAATGGTGCGTGGAAAATGTAGGTGGTTTTGACCCCGCCCCAAGGCAAATTGAGTTTGGAGAGCTTAACTTAACAAATGCCATACTTGGCAAACGCTTTATCCGAAAGCTGATTGAGGACGGGGTTATCGGTTATTGGGACGACCCCCGCCTTGTAACCCTTGCAGGCATGCGCCGCAGGGGTTATCGCCCCGCAGCCCTGCATAACTTTTTTGAGGCGGCAGGGGTTGCCAAAAGCATTGCCAATGTGGATATTTCTGTGTTAGAGCAGTTTGTAAGGGATGATTTGGCACAGGATAGCAAGGTTGTAATGGCGGTGCTGGACCCCATAAAACTGGTTATTACCAATTACCCCGAAGGGCAGACGGAAATGTTGGAAATGCCCAACAACCCCAAAAACCCGGAAATGGGTACACGCCAAATCCCTTTTGGGCGGGAATTGTATATCGAGGCGGATGATTTTACAGAAACCCCACCACCAAAATACCACCGCCTATATCCGGGTAACGAGGTGCGGCTGGCCGGCGCATATTTTGTAACCTGCACCAATGTAATTAAGGACGAAAGCGGCAAAATTACAGAAATACACGCCACCTATGACCCCGCCACAAAAAGCGGTAGCGGGTTTAGCCAGCGCAAGGTAAAAGGCACCATCCATTGGGTTTGTGCAGAGCGGGCAGTGCCGATACAGGCCAATTTATACAGCTATCTGGTGTTTGATGATGAAAATGCCGAGGAAGGTTTTGTTTTCAATCCAAACAGCCTTGTGGTGGCGGAAAATGCTTTGGCGGAGCCATCCATAAAACAAGCTGCGCCAGATGACCGCTTCCAGTTTATGCGCAATGCCTTTTTCTGCCTTGATGCCAAAGACTCGGCGGAGGGCAAAATGACCTTTAACCGTATTGTAGAGCTTAAATCATCTTTTAAATAAAATTAACAACCCGCCCTACAAATTAGGTGGGTTGTTTTAGTGTAATATCACTTCTTAAATGTGTGGCGATATATTTCGTTTATCTTGTGCTGTGCTTCTAAGTCCGCCTTTGTTTTTTCATCAATTTCTTCAACATTGCTTTCTATGCTTAGGCGGGATAATTTTATAACGATGCAGATAAACCTAAAAAACGAAACCATTGACGCAATTATCAACATTGACAAAAACATGGAGTGCAGAAAAATCCCCTTAGGAACAAAGGTTACAAAAACTACCACTAAAAAGGAAAACGCTATGGCAAAAGATATGATGACGGACAACCCTTTGTCAAGTTTTCGTGACAGCATTTCCTTCGTCCCATTTAGAGGTGGATGTAGCAAAAATTGACCACACTGTGATGTAAATACCTATTTTAATAGCGAAGAAGCTGTTAATATTGGAAACACGACCTCCTGTTAAGTAGTTACTCAAGTACATATACCACCACGGGGCATACTCCAATGCGAAAAAAAGACTTATGCCTGTCATTAAAAATATCAGCAGTACATGCAGTTCGTACATTTTGTTTTGATGTAAAATTTTGAAAACTTGGTCCATTTTATGCCACAGGCGCAGTACCGTCGAATTCTTCTTGGACTTCATAGTCATCACCCAGTTCTATTTGCCCTTTAAAGTATGTATCAATCTGACCTCTAAATCTTGTGATATTATCACGAAGGACATCATCCATATTATTTACAATATATTCGCCCGCCATGCGCTCTTTTGCGCTTGAAGGGAACTCTATATCAGAATCAAATTCAGAGTTCCTTAATCGGGCAGTTTTAGGCTTGGTTTCACCACCACTTTTGTATTTCACCTCAATCTCCTTTATGCAGTCCACATCCCAGTTTATAAAGTCAATCAACTCTATAATTGCATCTAAATTAAGGTTTGCTTTTCTTCCGCTTTCCCTATCAAAGCACATCTTGAAAGTAAATACGTCTGACCTCAGCAACTCCTTAGATACTTTGCCCATCGCCAGCATGCCTTGCAATCCCTCGAGTACAGATTTATTTTCTTTGATAGCTTGTTTGCCTGCAAAAAAGTTATCAAGGGGCCTACCTAGATTCATTGTGAATTTAATATCCCTAACAGAATCAGCCTGCCTTATTTTTTGTAGGTCGTTTAGCATGGATATTGGGCGCAAACACACCTGATAGTCTTTTCGCTCACTAATCGCCAAAAATGTAGTCAAATAATTTTCAATGGCATTCCAGCGGGGTCCCTCATTGCTTGTAGTAAGTAAGGCTATGTTGTGCCGCTTGTGATAGGCCAGATAATTAACATCATACAAATCCCCATCTATGCCTTTGAATATGTTATCAGCGGGGTCCGCTCTATACGGCTTTTTAGTTTCAGGCTTTAGTTTGCCAAAAGGTATGACAACATAGTCCTTCTGATGTACATCTTGTATATGCCGCCAAACAAAGTCGTTTATCATAATGGTATCTTTGTTAATATCCCTTTTTGCTTTAAGGTTATCCTTTGTAAATAAGGCTCTTATTTTTTCTAAAAAAGTCATTGTACATCTGTCTGTTGGATTGCCGCCTTTATTCTCAATAGCAATTGTGTAGGCTTTCATCTTATTAGACATAACTCTCACCTTTTCCTCGGTTATTTTATTAACTGCATAATTAAAAGTGTTTATTGCAACTTAACCCGCCGCAAACGCAAGGCATTTAACAGCACAGAAATGGACGAAAATGTCATGGCAATAGCAGCTATCATGGGGTCCAGCAGCGGGCCGCCCGCCAAAAACCACAAGCCCATTGCAATTGGAATGCAAAGCACATTGTAAAAGAATGCCCAAAACAGGTTTTGCTTGATATTGGTGATGGTTTTGCGGCTTAGTGTAATAGCAGAAACCACGCTGGACAAATCACCCCGCATAAGCACAATATCAGCGGATTCGATTGCAACATCCGTGCCTTGCCCAATGGCAATGCCCACATCGGCTTGGGCAAGGGCGGGGGCGTCATTAATACCGTCGCCTACCATGGCAACCTTTTTGCCGTCTGTTTGCAGCTTTTTGATGGTATCCGCTTTATCGGCAGGTAGCACCTCTGCCAGCACTTGTGTTATGCCTGCTTGTTTCGCCACCGCTTCGGCGGTTTTTTTGTTGTCGCCTGTTAGCATAATAACTTCTATGCCCATGGCCTGCATCTTTTCCACAGCGGCCTTGCTGTCGGCTTTAATAACATCTGCCACAGCAATAATTGCCGCCATTTTCCCGTCAACAGCCATATACATGGGGGTTTTGCCTTCTTCTGCCAAGGTTTGGGCGTGGTCCACTGCCCACCCAGTGATATTATTTTCGGACATTAGCCGTTGGTTGCCTATAAGTAGGGCTTTGCCATCAATTTCGGCCTTAATGCCTTGGCCTGTTATGGCGGTAAAGCCGGTTGGTTCAGTTAGGACAAGCTCCCGCTTCAAAGCTTCGGCAACAATGGCTTCACCCAAAGGATGTTCGGACTTTTTTTCGGCAGATGCGGCAAGGCGCAGTATTTCTGCGATATTATAAGCCTCGTCTGCCACGATATCGGTAACATGGGGCTTGCCCACAGTAATCGTGCCTGTTTTATCCAAAACCACCGTCTGGATTTTATAGGCAGTTTCCAAAGATTCTCCGGATTTGATAAGTACACCGTTTTCGGCCCCCTTGCCCGTACCCACCATAATGGATGTAGGTGTGGCAAGCCCCAAGGCGCATGGGCAAGCAACAATCAAAATAGCTATAAAAATGCGCATGGCAAACCAAATTGTGCTGGGCTCACCTGCTGCATTGGTTGCAATAAAATCCCCGCCAAAAATTGCCCAACCCGCAAGGCTTAAAATGGCTATAATGATAATGGCAGGCACAAACTTTTCGCTTATGGCATCCGCAAGGGCGGCAATTGGGGCTTTGCTGCCCTGCGCCTGCTCCACCAATTTAATTATTTGGGACAGGGCAGTGTCACGCCCAACCTTGGTGGCACGATATTTTATGGATCCGTTTTTGTTGATACTTGCGCCAATTACAGCATCACCAACAGCCTTGCCAACAGGCATGGATTCCCCTGTAAGCATGGATTCGTCCACACTGGTTTCGCCTTCGGTTACAATGCCATCCACGGGCATTTTCTCCCCCGGGCGCACGATGATGATATCGCCCACGGCAACCTCATCAATATAAACCTCCACTTCCTCGCCATTGCGGATGATTTTGGCGGTTTTTGGGGCAAGCCCCATTAGCTTTTTAATGGCTTCACCGGTTTTGCCTTTGGCAATACTTTCCATATACTTGCCCATAACGATAAGGGTTAAAATCACACCTACAATCTCAAAAAACGGCTCGTAATTGGCGGCAAAGAAGATATTGGCAAAGGTTAGGTACAAGCTGTAAACAAACGCCGCCGCTGTACCCTTAGCGATTAGCGAATCCATATTGGGGCTGCGCTTAACAAATAGGGCATTAAATCCACGTGTATAAATTTTCCAATTTACAATTACCACGGGCAGGGTTAGTGCCAGTTGGATTATGGTGTTTTGCCAAGCAAATTCATGTAAAATCCAATGGTGTAACTGCGGCCGCCCAAAAAGGTGCAGGGCATGGGGTCCCATGGCAATCAAAAACAAGGGTAGGGTAAAAATTGCAGATATTATCAGCCTTTTGCGCAGGGCAAGGGTTTCTTGTTGTTTACGGGCGGCTTCCACATCCACACTTTCTTCTTCCAAAAGCTCAAAGCCGGCCTTTTTTGCAGCTTTTATCACATCCACCACCGAAACCTCGGTCATATTATAGGTAAGATGCAGTTTTTCGGCGGCAAAGTTTACGCTTGCTTCCGTAACACCATTAAGCCGCTTAACTGTGCGCTCCAATGCGCCCGAGCAGGCTGCGCATGTCATACCCCCCACCTTAAAAATACGGGTGCCTGATGGTATTTCCAAGCCAAAGCCGGCTTTTTTTGCAGCGGCTATCACTTCATCCAAGCTTATAACATCCTTATCAAAAGTTAGGGACAGTTTTTCCGTGGCAAAGTTTACGCTGGCTTGCAAAACCCCTTCTTTGCGGCCCAGGGTGCGTTCCAATGCGCCAGAGCAGGCTGCGCATGTCATACCTGATATATTTAGTAACATGGTTTCCATTTTACATCATCCTTCCCACGGTTTTTATTAAATCTTCTGTCGCTTGCCCATCACCTTTTTCAAGGCGGGGGGTTATGCAGGTTTTTATGTGGCTTGCCACCAAAAGCTGCGCCACCGAGCCGATAGACTTTTGTACAGACAAAATTTGGGCAATTACATCATCACAATTTGCGCCTTCTTCTACCATGCGCTTAATACCCCTCACCTGACCTTCTATTCGGTTAAGGTGGGTGGTTGTTTTTTTGATAATTTCAGGGGGTCGGTTATTCATTTTATCACCTCAAATTAAATATACCATACCCCCTATGGGTATGTCAAGTATTTTTATTAATTAAAAATACATAATGGTGACATTTGTCACTGTTATAGTTTAATCTTTGATGGTACACTTATTTTAGTTTCAAAACAAAAACCAAACTTGGAGGTAGTACATAATGAAAATTTTAGTAATAGACGGTTCGCCAAGGGGCGAGCAAAGCAACACCATGGTATTGACAAAGGCATTTTTAGAAGGTGCCGGCTGGGCAGAAAATGCGGAATTTGTTTCTGTGCCGAAATTAGACATCAAGGGTTGTGTTGGCTGCTTTACCTGTTGGACAGCAACACCGGGTGTTTGCGATTTTAAAGACGACATGGCAGAGATTTTGCCCAAGATTGTGGCAGCAGATGTACTGATTTGGTCTTTCCCGCTATATTCTTCAATTATGCCGGGTCAATTAAAAATCTTTATGGACCGCATGTTGCCATTAAATTTGCCGGAAATGATGGCAGGCACCGAAAGCGGCCAACACCCATTGCGTTACGATATGAGCAAGAAAAAGTATATGATGATTTCCACTTGCGGCTTTTGGACACACAAGGGCAACTACGATGCTGTAATGGCAATGTTTAGCCGTGGTGCTATGGATTTCCAAACCATTTTTGCAGGACAAGGCGAGCTTTTCAAAATCGCTAAGGTTGATGATGAATTAAAGGAATTGGTAACGCCATTTTTGAACAATGTACGCAAAGCAGGCAAAGAGTTTGCTGAGGGTGAAATTGCGCCCGAAACCCAAGCCGTACTTGCAGAACCCCTTTTGCCGCAGGAGGTTTATGAAAGCTTCGCAAACGCTTCTTGGTAATCACCCTTAATAAAACGCCACTCAGCCTGCAATGGCAAGTGGCGTTTTATTAATTTAACACAAATTTTTGTATGGCTTCCGCCACAGCACCTTGTTCTGCATTTTTTTGGGTTACATGCCCCGCTATGGCTTTGGCGGCATCCACGCCATTTGCTACGGCAACGCCCATTCCTGCCGTTTCCAGCATGGTTAGGTCGTTATAATTGTCTCCCATGGCCATGGTTTCGGCTACATCTATGCCCAGCTTTTCGCAAAGCCATTGTAAAGCAATCCCCTTACTGGCCCGTGGCGAACCAATTTCCAGCAAATATTCTGATGAGAAGAAAACCTCGGCGGCATCACCAAGCTCCATTATAAGCTCCCGCCTAAATGCTTCCAGCGGCTCCCGCCAGCCAATAAAAACAACCTTTACGGCATGCCCTGCCGCTTCTGTGTCACCTTGCACATCGTGGGTAAAATGTATCTCTGTCTGGGATATTTTGGAATAGTTTTCGGCAGTGGTACTGCCATGTTCCGTTAAAATGTTATCCGAATCTCTATATACAAAAATCTCAATTTCGCCTTTGCGGGGGCGGTTGTTAAACAACCTAATAGCCCCCAACACCGCATCAAATTGTGGATGCTCTTCATGCACAACCGCTTCCTGCTCCACACTATACACTGCACCGCCGTTAAAGCTTATTATATAGGCGTTTTTGGTGGGCAAGCCCAAATCGTCATGCAACTGCCGCAGGCTTTTATGGGAACGGCCCGAACACAGCACAAAAGCCACCCCTGCATCCACAGCGGCACTTATGGCTGCGCGGTTGTCAGGATGAATGACCAAATCCTCGCCCATAAGCGTACCATCCACATCACTTGCAATTAATTTATACATAAATACCCCCATTAAAATACTATTCGTGTAACCACTTCATCTTCGTTAATCTTTCCGGTTTCCACAAAGCCACAGGCCGCAATAAATTTTCGCATAACTTCATTTTCAGGCTTAAACGATGTGTAAAACGACCCGGCTTCGCCAAGTGGGCGGGTTTTTACATATTCGATAATCAAAGCCATTGCCACCTTGCCAAAACCGCACCCTTGAAACCGCTTATCAAGCATAAAGCGGGATAGGTAGTAACAAGATTCACCATCACCGCCTGCATAGCTTTTCTTGCCGCTTGGCAAATAGTAAATCATGGCAAAGCCTACCACTTCATCATCATTACAAATAGTAAATACGGTGAAGGGCTCGCCATCATCACCTGCTGCCAATTCCAAATAGGCCTCTGCAAGGCTTGCGTAATTTGGTGCAAGAAAGCCCTTTTGATGCTCTTCCACTTGCAGCTGGCACACAGCTACATAGTTATCCCATGAAATGGGTTGTAAGTTTATCATTATTATGCCCCCATTAAAATACCAGCTGCGCCACCACTTCATTGCGAAAAAGTTGTCCGGTTTCCGCAAATCCAAGGTTTGCAAAAAAAATGCGGGCGGCTTGGTTGCCTTGAGAATAGCGTAAATGTATGTGGGTAGCATCATTTCTCACCTTTACATGTTGCACAAATATTTCCATTGCCGCCCTGCCAAACCCTCGGCTCTGAAACCTTTTGTCAATCATAAGGGTGTCCAGATAGCAGTCACCTTCGCCATAAATGGCCATGATAAATCCCACAACCACATCACCATCGCAAACAGCCAAAGTGACAACTTCTTCACCATCCTCGGCTATAACTTCCACATAAGCCCCTGCCAAGCAGGCGGCATTAGATACCAAAAAGCCTTTTTGGTCGTCAGCCACTTCCAGCTCAATAACATTCTCAAAATTATACCTTGTTACCGGTTTTAGGGTTATCATTGTAGCACCTCTTCGCCCTTGGGCTTATACTCATTTCCTGCAAAAATAGCACCAATCCAATTCAAATACCCATCCGTGCCACAACTTCGCCCCACTTAACTTCCCCGGTTTCTACAAAACCAAGGCTTTCATAAAGCTTGCGGGCGTTTTCATTTTCCGGCATAAAGCACACGTAAAAACATGCGCCCTTACCATAGGGCTGGGTTTTAACATGGTCAATAACCAGTTGTGCCGCCGCTTTGCCATATCCTTTGCCCTGAAACTGCTTGCCAATCATAAAACGGTTAAAGAGATAAAATGGCTGGTCATCACCGTTAAATGGGTTTGGATCTGTGGCGGCATCTTCAAAACGTATCATGGCAAAGCCCACGGGGTTTTCTCCGTCAAAAATTCCAAAAACATGCCGTGTTGCAACACTATCATCGTTCATGGCGGCATAAGCTTCGGCAATACTGTTGGCATTGGGGGAAATAAACCCCTTTTGGCACTCATGCACTTCCAAATCACAAATTAAGTCCACATTTTCCCAATTTATTGGCTGCAAAGTTATTATTTCATCATCCCCCCATCCTACTTTTTGCGCTTACCAAAAAAGCTTTTTTTGCCGCTGTCCATATTATCCACATCTTCCCCGCCTTCGCCTGCAAATTGGCGCAAAAGCTCCTTTTGGCTGTCGGAAAGGTTTTTAGGCACAACCAATTTTAAGTTTACAAGCAAATCCCCGTTACGGTTTGGGGCATTTATCAGGGGCATGCCTTTGTTTTTAAGGGTTACAACGGTTTCGGGCTGTGTGCCTGCAGGTATGTTGTGCCTCTCCTCGCCATAGGGGGTTTCAAAGGTTATTTCTGCCCCTAAAGCCGCCTGCGCAAAGGATATATTTTTCTCCATAAACAGGTGGTTGCCTTTGCGCTTAAAAAGCTTGTGGGCACTTACCATTATGCGCACATAAAGGTCACCACGGGGGGCGCCTGCATCGCCGGCCTCGCCTTGCCCGGAGTATTTGATGTGCTGGCCATTTTCGATACCCTTCGGCACCTTAACCACAATGTTGCGTGATTTGTTAATTTTACCACGGCCGCCGCAGGGCGCACACTTTTCTTTGATTATTTTGCCCGTACCACGGCACACTTTACAAGCATTGGTGGTTTCCATGTAACCAAGAATGGTTTGCATGGTTTGGCGCACCTGGCCGGATCCGCCGCAACCGCCGCAATTTTCCGCAACCGTACCAGCTTTTGCCCCACTACCTTTACAGTCCTCACAGTTATCCTTTATGGACAGCTGCACCTCCCGCTCTGCCCCGTTCACCGCATCCATAAAGTCCACGGTTATGCTGGCTTCCACATCATTTCCGCGGGCGGGCCCACGGCGGCGCCCGCCGCCACGGTTCCCAAAGCCACTAAAGCTTCCTGTCATATTTCGCAAAATTTCTTCCAAATCATCAAAGCCGGTGCCTCTAAAACCGCCGGCTCCGCCGCCAAAGCCGCCTTGGGGCGCATGCCCAAACTGGTCATATTTGGCACGCTTTTGGGGGTCGCTAAGCACATCATAAGCTTCGCTAACCTGGCTAAATTTTTCTGCTGCCGCATCATCCCCCGGATTGTTATCGGGGTGGTATTTTTTCACCGCCGCCCGATATGCTTTTTTAATCTCGTCCTCCCCGGCCCCTTTGCTTATGCCCAAAAGCTGGTAATAATCTTGCTTTGCCATTTCTTATCCCCTTCACTTTCTTCAAAATCGTTGTTATTTCAGAACCTGTCTAGGCGTGTTAACATAAATGGGCCATGCGAATTTGCACAGCGGGTTTTCGTCCTACACGGACTGGGCAATAGTACATAACCTCCTGGAGCCGATTTTTGCAACCGCTAGGCTTTTTAACTTGGCAAAGCCAAGGGTGGTGAAAGCGTACTTTTTTGAACAAGTTCCAAAAAGTAGAGAGCAGAAAAATCGTGTGAGGGGTTATGCACCATTGCCGCTGGGTTTTACCGTGTACCCAAAGGCACACAAGAAACACGGGATGCAGCAGGTGGGAAAGCAAGCCCGCAAAGACGTATGGCAGCTTATTGCAGGCAGGTTCTTAGTGCGGGTCTTTTCTCATAGCAAACCCTCTGCTTGTTTTGAAGCCGTATTTTTCATATAAACTATGCGCATCCTTTGTTTCAAGTATGCCTAACAGGGGTGCAAACGTTTCGTGTTCTGTAATAAATTTAATTAAAATTTTACCTAAGCCCTGCCCTCTGTACTTATCATCAATAACCACATCGGCTAAATAATACAGTGTGGAGAAATCTGTTACGCATCTGGCAAACCCAATTAAAGCACTATCTTTATAAATCCCGAAACAAAATGAATTTTCTACCGATAAATCTACCATTTCTCTTGTTATCCACTTCTCTGTCCAATATTGTTGTTTAAGAAGTTCATAAACACGGTCAATTTGAATTAACGATTTGTCGTCGCTTAATAAAAATCCATTGTAATTTATCTCCACTTATGCACTCCTCTTCATCTTGGCTTTTTGTGAATAAACAAACTAAAATGGCAATGGTCAGTAGCATAAAGCCATCTGCCGCAGTTTTTCATAATCATCTCTGGTTAGTCCAAATAGGATTTCATCATGATGCATCCCGCCGGAATATATCATTTGTCGGCGAACCCCTTCTTGCTGGCAACCCAGCTTTTTAAGCATGGCGGCAGATGCCACATTGCCGTCAAGCACCGAGCCGTAATATTTATTTAAGCGACGTTCTTCAAAAGCGTATTTCATCATCAATTTCATTGCAGCCGTGCCGTATCCCTTGCCCCTGTGTTGCCCATCAATCTGCAATCCGATAGAGAATGTGCCGTTTCGCTCATTAACGCTGTTTAGGTTTATAGCACCGACTACGTTACCTTCCAAATCTTCAATGGCAAGCATTGTATTTTTACGGATGGTTTCTGGGTTTGTAAAGGTTTCGATTACCTCACGGGCTTCCTTTTCGGTTGGTGGTAATTCAACTATATAATCTACAAGCAGGCGGGCAGGGGTGTCGAACCTATTAACATAGAACATTTCCCAGTCACTTTCCTGCAACCACCGCAACCGTACCAAGTCATTTTGCCAAAAATAATCTCTATGTCCAATTTTTCTCATAAAATTACCTCATTCGTATTGTTCGGAAAAAGGGCGGAAGGTTTCCGCCCCTGCACCCTTGTTTTTATTCGTCGTCTTTCTTTTCTTCATACTCCCCTTCAAATGTGCCGTCATCATTTACATTGCCTGTTTCCGCTTCTGCACCCTGCGCTGCTTCGGCGGCGGCTTGGTATACCTTTGCGGCAACTTCGTGCATAACTTTTGTTAGGGCTTCAATTTCCACCTTTAACTTATCTGCATCGTCTTTTGTCATTCCATCGGCAACCATGCCTTCGTTGATGGATTTTAGGCTTTCCAATGCTGTATTTAACGCTTCTTTGTCCTCTTCTGTAATAACTTCCGGGTTATCGCTCATCAGCTTTTCGGTTTGGAATATTATGCTGTCCGCTTCGTTTTTGGTATCAACAATTTCTTTGCGGGCACGGTCCGCTTCTTCAAATTGGGCGGCTTCGTCCACAGCTTTTTTAATATCCTCATCACTCATCTTAGATGAAGCTGTTATGGTTATTTTCTGCTCCTTACCCGTACCCAAATCTTTGGCGGCAACATTTACAATGCCGTTGGCATCAATGTTAAAGCTAACCTCTATTTGTGGCACGCCACGTGGGGCGGGCAAAATACCATCTAAGCGGAATTGGCCAAGCACTTTATTATCCCTTGCAAATTGGCGTTCGCCTTGCACAATTACAATGTCCACAGCTGTTTGGTTGTCCGCCGCCGTAGAAAACACTTGGCTGTGGGTTTTGGGGATGGATGTGTTGCGTTCGATAAGCTTGGTTGCTACGCCGCCAAGGGTTTCAATACCCAGGGACAATGGTGTTACATCAACCAAAATCAAATCCTTCAAAGCATCATCACCGGACAGCTTGCCGCCTTGTATTGCAGCACCAATTGCAACACATTCGTCGGGGTTAATGCCCTTAAACGGCTCATGCCCTGTAATATTTTTAACAGCATCTTGGATTGCAGGGATGCGTGTGCTGCCACCCACCAACAATACACGGGTAAGCCCGGATGCGGAAATGCCTGCATCTTTCAAGGCTGTGTGTACTGGCTCTATGGTCTGTTTCACCAAATCGTCACTTAACTCGTTAAACTTGGCACGGGTAAGCTTTACATCAAGGTGCTTTGGGCCATCCTGGTTTGCCGTGATAAATGGAATGTTAATATCCGTCTGGGTAACAGTGGAAAGTTCCTTTTTGGCCTTTTCCGCTTCCACTTTAATGCGCTGCATGGCGGCCTTATCTTTGCTAAGGTCAATGCCCTCGGTGTTTTTGAACTCCTTCACCAAAAAGTCAATTATGCGCTCATCAAAATCATCACCGCCAAGGTGGTTTACGCCGTTGGTGGATAAAACCTCCACCACCCCATCACCAATATCGATAACAGACACGTCAAATGTGCCGCCGCCAAGGTCATAAACAAGTATTTTTTCGCTTTTTTCTGTATCCAAGCCATAGGCCAGGGAAGCGGATGTGGGCTCGTTTATAATGCGCTTTACATCAAAGCCGGCAATACGCCCGGCATCCACGGTGGCTTGCCGCTCGTCATCACCAAAATAGGCGGGTACGGTAATAACGGCCTCTGTCACTTCTCCGCCTAAATAGGCTTCCGCATCTGCTTTAAGCTTTTGCAAAATCATGGCAGATACTTCCTGCGGGTTGTATTGTTTGCCTTCGATTGTAATTTTCTCTTTTGTACCCATCAAACGCTTAATGGACATAACTGTGTTTTCGGGGTTTGTAATGGCTTGGCGTTTAGCCGCCTCGCCTACCAAACGCTCGCCGCCCTTGGTAAAGCCCACGATGGATGGGGTTGTGCGCCCACCCTCGCTGTTAGGGATAACAACGGGCTTTCCGCCCTCCATAACCGCTACACATGAATTTGTTGTTCCTAAATCAATTCCGATAATTTTTGACATATTTTTTCTTCCTCCTAAATCTTTTCTTTTATTCCTGCTAATTTTAAGTATTCATTGGCACTATGCCTATTTTCGATTTTTCCATCAATAGCGAATCTCTTGCCCGTTATTGGGCTGAACCAAATCTCATGGTCACCCTTACCATGGCGCACAAATTGACAGCCTTTATTTAATAGCAAATTCTTGACTCTGCGTGTATAATTTGCCATCGTCCAGCCCTTTCAAAACATCCATTCGTTCGGTTTCAAATATCAGTTGCACAGGCCCTGTGTATTGGTAACTTAACTCAAACATCTCCCTCACAGCCATGCGAACCCGCTCCACCAAAGCGTCAAAAGAGCCTGATTCCAGCGTCAAGCCAAATTTTTCATCATCAATGGAGCTGTACCAGATTCCATTATCCCAAATCATTTTAACTTTGCAAGTTCTCATGGGGTTACCTCCTTATTTCCGCTCAAAATAGTCATAAAAGCAATTTCTGTCGATATAGGCGGTATATTTAGAAAAAGGGACGGCAACATCCGCTCTTTTACCACAAAAAATTCTTATTTCATTATCCTTTTCAGAAGCTACATAGTATTCCATTCCTTTTATGAAATGGATGCCATGGTCTTGCACATTCTCTGTACATATCACTTTATCCATATTTGCCTCCTATTTTAATTTGCATCATTAATTGGCAACCACCACCACCGAATGTCGGATAACCGCACCTTTGTAGATATAGCCCGTTTGCAATTCTTCGGCAATTTCCTGCGTGCCAAGGTTTTCATCCTCAATGGTACTGACCGCATTATGAAATTTCGTATTAAAGGTTTCGCCAACGGCAAGGATTTTTGTGATGCCCATATTTTCAAACATGCTGTTTAGTTGGCTTTGTATCATCAACACACCTTTGACAAAGTTATCACCATGGTCGGCATTTTTGGTGGCAAGGGCAAAATTGTCCATTATGGGCAAAAGCTCTGTGGCAAAGGCCATTATGCCCCTATCATACATGCCTGCCTTTTCTTTTTCGCTTCGCTTGCGGTAATTTTCATAATCCGCCGCTGTCTGCTTTAATTTATTTACCAGTGCCGCCACAAAATCCTCTGTCTGCACCGCATCATCCTGCTCTTGCATTGCTTCTTCTTCTAAAACGGATTGTTGCTCGTTTTCAATATTTTCGTTGTCCATTGTACTGTCCTCCATTATTTCAGCCCAAGGGTTGTTAGTGCCGTCTGCAAAACCGATATTACCTGTGTATAATCCATCCTTGTGGGTCCGATAATTGCAATATTGCCGCAAAAATGCTGGTCTATGCTAATTTTAGCACGGATTATGGAGCAATCCCGCAAAACAGCATCATCGTTTTCCTCACCGATGGTGATTTGTATGCTGTCCCCACTTCCCGAAAGCAAAGCCAGCAAACCGTCCTTTTCTTCCAAAACACCCATGATGGCACGGGCTTTTTCCAAATCGGCAAATTCGGGATATTCCAGCAGGTTTTTAATGCCTATGGCATGCACCTGCTCCGGTTCATCCATATCCAAAGCTTTGCAAACCGCCTGCAAAAGGGCATCTGCTGTTGCCGCATCCAAGCCGGCTTGGGCAAATTGGTGGCGCATCATAGAAATATATAGGGGGTTGCCCAAATCATCCACACTTGTCCCGCCAAGCCCACGTAATAGGGTGGCAGAAATTTTTGATACCATAGATGGGCTTGCAGGCACAGGCAAAACCACGGTGGCATTTTTAACTTCGTTTTGCACTGTAACAATAACCATGGCAACCACTGCCCCATCCACGGGGATAAGTTGCACATGTTTGACAACATGCCGCTTTGCCATTTTTTGGGTGGCAATGGTGGTATAATTGGTTACATAGGCTATGGCCTTGGCCATTTCCTGCATCAGCCCTTCCATGCGCCCCATTTCTGCTTGTAAGGCTTGCACAATAAGGTTTTGCTGCTCCTGCGTTAGGCGGCCACGCTTCATCACTTGGTCCACATACAGGCGATAGCCTTTGTCAGAAGGGATGCGGCCGGAAGATGCGTGGGGGGCAACCACATAACCCATCTCCTCCAAATCACTCATCTCATTACGAATGGTGGCGGAGCTTAGCCCGAAATCATATTTTTTGGCTATGGTGCGGGAGGCTATCGGCTCGGCAGAGGCTATATAATCCTTTATAATGGCTGCCAAAATTTTCACTTTTCTGTCATTTAAGCCCATTAAATCACCCCTGACTAATAAATCATTGTTAGCAGTCATGTATGACGAGTGCTAACAATGGATATGATACCATGAACCAAGACCTTTGTCAAGAAAAATTTTATAAAAAATTAAGGCGTTTTGACTTGGTGGTCAAAACGCCTTAATTATAGCTTATGCTTCCATTACAATAGGTGCTTCCCCGTCGCCTATGCGGCGCACGCTTGCACCAAGTGCTTTTAGCTTATCAACAATATTCTCATACCCTCTATCAATAAAGTGCACATTGGAGATTTTTGTTGCACCTTCCGCCGCAAGGGCCGCAACCACAAGGCAGGCGCCCGCACGCAGGTCGGTTGCCTCCACATGGGCACCTGTTAGGCGGGCGGCACCTTCAATTGCTGCCATCCTGCCTTCAATTTTTACCTTTGCCCCAAGGCGTGCCAGCTGGTCTATGTATTGAAAGCGGTTTTCAAAAACCGTCTCCGTTACATAAGATGTGCCATTGCCTTGCGTAAGCAATGCAGTCATCTGCGGTTGCAAATCGGTGGGGAAGCCCGGGTAATACAAGGTTGTTACGGTTGTTGGCTTTAATTCCGTCTTACCCCGCACCTTTATCCAGTCATCCCCCGCAAAAATTTCACAACCCATTTCCTGCAATTTAGCGGATAAAGCTTCCATGTGCTTGGGGATAACCTTGCGCACAACAACTTCGCCGCTGGTAATTGCCCCCGCTATCATATATGTGCCCGCCTCGATTTGATCGGGAATAATGGTGTAGTCACGATCCTTCATGTCACTTGTTTTAACGCCTAATATGCGGATAACCCCTGTGCCGGCACCCTTAATATTTGCCCCACACATGTTAAGGAAGTTGGCACAATCTACAATATGCGGCTCTTTGGCGCAGTTTTCTATGGTGGTTTCGCCTTCGGCATAAACAGCGGCCATCATAATATTAATGGTTGCCCCAACACTGGCCACATCAAGGTAAATTTTTGTGCCAACAAGCCTTTGTGCCGATACAAAAATCGAACCATGCTCCTGCACCACGGTTGCACCCAATGCTTCAAAGCCCTTAATATGCTGGTCAATAGGGCGGGAGCCAAAGTTGCAACCCCCGGGCATGGGGACAACAGCATGCTTGTATCGCCCAAGCAATGCGCCGATAAGGTAATAAGATGCCCGCATACCTTTCAAGTTATCAGGCATATGTACAGTAGAATTGGCCTTGCGTGCATCCACCTGCAAGGTTGATGGGTTCAAAAGCCGGCATTTTGCCCCCATGCTTTCCAGCACGGCAATGTAATTGCGCACATCCTCAATTTGCGGCAGGTTTTCGATTGTGTGTACACCACCCGCACAAAGGGTTGCGGGGATTATGGCAACAGCGGCGTTTTTTGCCCCGCTAATGTCCACCCTGCCTTTCAAAGGTTTGTTTCCTGATATCACTAAATGCTCCACGGCAAACACGTCCTAAACAATTATTGCCCCACGCAAAAAACATCATAAACAGCGTAGGATAAGTTATTATACCACCCCACATCCATTAAATCAACACAAAATTTTCTCATTTAATAAAGTTAATAAAAAGTTAATAAATTTCATCCAGTATCTCGTTTAATGATGATGGCATAACCAACCCTTCTGATAGGCGTGCAAGCAAACAGTTTACATAGCCTTCATTTTCTGAAATAAACCCGCTGTGCCCCTCCTCTGTCAGTTCATCCCCGACATACTTTTCCACATAGATGCCGTAGCAGCATATTCCGTCGCTTTCCATGCGGCTTTGGGTGCGGAAATACTTTACGGCAACTTCAAAATTGGAAACGAAAAGCAATTCTTTCATAGACTGCCTCCTTGTTAAATATTAGACCTGTCCCGAAACAGCTTCGGGACAGGTCTATGGCAACGTATTTTTGCCGTATTTTGCATACAATATTCCATAAGCGGTTTATCCCAATTAACTGTAAGTATTTTATCATAAAGTTGTAACAATGTCTATATAAAATTTACAACTTTTTCTATTAAAATTTTATATGGCCAAAATTGCACAAAAGGGTTGACTTGTGCGTGAAAAAATAGTATACTGGTGTGTCGAAGGAGGTGCATGTACGATGAAAATGACTTTTCAACCAAAAAAGCGTCAGCGGTCCAAGGTACACGGCTTTCGCAAGCGGATGAGGACTAAAAACGGCCGCAATGTTATCGCCAGAAGGCGCAAGCGGGGCAGAAAGGTGCTAACCGCATAATTTGATGAAGTTTACCGTATCTTTGCAAAAAAACCACCAGTTTCAACATATATACAAAAAGGGCAAATCCTGCGGGAACAGGCACCTTGTTGTTTTTGTGGAAAAAAATGAACTGGAACAAAACCGGCTTGGCATATCTGTCAGCAAAAAGATGGGTGGTGCGGTGGTGCGCAACCTTTTGCGTCGGCGCATTAAAGAGGCGTATAGGGACATGGAAAAACGGCTTACATATGGGTATGACATAGCCATTTTGCCAAGACAAGGTACATCCTGCGCCACCTATCAAGAAATTGTATCCGCCCTGCGGCATTTGATGAAAAAACAGGGGTTATGGGGTGGAAGTGAATAAGTTAATAACAAAATTTTTTTTGATACTGATAAGGGGCTACCAGCGTTTTGTTTCGCCCCATTTTGCGCCAAGGTGTAGGTTTTACCCAACCTGCTCCGCTTATGCTTATGAA
Source organism: Defluviitaleaceae bacterium (assembly GCA_009779935.1). Taxonomy (GTDB): domain Bacteria; phylum Bacillota; class Clostridia; order Lachnospirales; family WRAX01; genus WRAX01. The sequence continues at coordinate 100,932 of WRAX01000001.1, forward strand.
GCCGTTAAAACCCATGGGTTTTTAGCCGGCAGTTTTTTAGCAACATATCGGCTTTTGCGATGCCACCCTTGGAGCAAGGGCGGCGTGGATTTTGTGCCTGAAAAGGGCTTTCACAAACATTTGTGGTAGGAGGATTAAATGGACTTTTTTGCGCAGGGCTTCCCTGTTTTAACCGGAATGATACAAGCACCACCGGGGGCGATTATCGGCCCAATTGCCACCTTTTTCGGATATATTGTTGACATTTTGTATCGTGGCGCATCAGCCATCACCCCCATCAACGCCCTTGGGATTTCTATTATTGTTTTAACATTAATAGTACGTGGCGCAATGGTGCCCCAGCAGTTTAAGATGCAGCGCAACAGCCGCAAAGTGCAGCTTGCAAAACCCGAAATGGACAAACTTAAAGAAAAATACGGCGGCAACCCCAAGGATCCGGAGTTGCGCCGCAAAATGATGGCAGAGCAGCAAGCCATAAACCAAAAATATGGCATAAATATGTGGGCAAGCTGCATACCGCTAATTGTTACCATGCCCATCTTTATTGCTTTGTTTGCGGTATTTGGGCGGGCTTTCCTGTTCATACCAAGCATTACTGAGGTATATTCCAGCCTATCCCAGGCTTTGATTGATACACCCTTTCACACCAATGTGCTGGCAGGGATTGTGGAGCAGTACCGGCCTGCAAACATGTTAATAAGCACCAACAATGTGTATGACCTTAACCGTGCCCTGCATGTTTTAACCCAGAATGACTGGAATGTGATTTTTGGAGTACTTGAGGGTCAATCCATATCAGATATTTACAGCAATTACGGCTACACCCTGCGCGGCTTTATAGACGGGGCATGGACGCCGCTTACCCAAGAAATGCTGGAAGCCACCGTAGCAAATATCCCGGCTGACAGGCTGGAAATTATCCGCTATTACTATGATGCAAAAATGAGCGTGCAAAGCTTTTTAGGGCTTGACATGATAACCCCGTCGGGCTGGGCTTTTCCGGGCATCATCATCCCTGTTTTGGCAGTGCTTACCATGGCATATTCCTCATTCCAGTTAAGCAAAATTAACCCCGCAACTGATGACCAAGGTAAGATGATGCAACGCATCAGCATGTTTGTTTTACCCTTAATGTTTGGTTGGTTTACAGTGGGTGCCGCATCCGCTGTGGGTATATACTGGGTGGCCGGCAACATCTTTATGATTGTGCAAAACTTCGTTATCTTCAAATTTTTCGCCCATAAGTTGAACCCTGTCATGGATGACAAGGGTAAAAAGAAAAAAGACGAGCGCAGATAAGATGGGAGGAAGGAACCTGTGAGCTTTATCGAAAAAACGGACAAAACTGTGGACTTAGCCGTGGCAGCCGCATTAAAGCACCTTGGCGTTGCAAGAGATGAAGTGGAAGTTGAAATTATTGATGTGGGCAGTAAAGGTTTTTTAGGCATGGGCGCAAAGCCCGCCCATGTGAAAGTTACAGTTGTGCATGACCCGGAAAGGGTAGCAAGGGATTTTGTGAAGGAAATGACCGTTGCCATGGGCCTTTTAGTTGAAACGGAAATTGAAATAAGGGACAAAGCCATGGAAATTACCCTTAGCGGGGAAAATATGGGCATACTTATAGGCAAGCGGGGGCAAACGCTGGATGCCTTGCAATACCTTATAAGCCTTGCGGTAAACAAAGGTACCGCCCCTTATCTTAGTGTTGTTGTGGATGCGGAAAATTACCGCAAACGCCGTAAAGAATCGCTGGAAAACCTTGCCCTTAACATTGCCCGCAAGGTTAAGGCAACCAAACGCCCAGTTACCTTGGAGCCTATGAGCACCCACGAAAGGCGCATAATACACGCCGCCTTGCAGGGGGACCGCCAAATCATTACCCACAGCGAGGGTAATGACCCATATAGAAATATTGTAATTGCTTTTAAGAGATAAAGTGCATTCTAACGCCATTGTATTAAAAACGCAGTGGCGTTTTTATATTGTGTTTTGGCATAGGCTGTGTTATACTAAGTATTGCACCAAAACAGGTTAGTAGATGGAAGCGGGAAGGGCTTAATTAGATGGAAACCAAAATTTTTAACACCATGGAAAAATATAATATGTTTGGAGCAGGCTTTGTTGTTGGCTTGTCCGGCGGGGCAGATTCGGTGGCTTTGCTGCATTTTTTAGCAGGGCTGGATGAGGATGTTTTGGCTGTACATGTAAACCACGGCCTGCGTGGGGAAGAAGCCACAGCAGATGCCCAATTTTGCAAAATGTTTTGCAAAAGATTGGAAGTGCCCTTGGAAATTTATTATGTGGACGCAGGCGAGCTTGCCAGCACTTACAAAGTTTCTGTGGAATATGCCGGGCGGCTTTTGCGCTACGATATTTTTAAGAAGTTGTCCCAGCACAGGGGTTTGGAGCGCATAGCCACCGCCCACCACAAAAACGATGTGGCAGAAACGGTGCTAATGCAGCTTTTGCGGGGCACAGGGCGCATAAACGGCATACCCCCTGTGCGCGAAAACATTGTGCGCCCCCTAATTGATGTAACAAGGGAGGAGATTGAGGAATACTGTGCAAAGCACAACCTGCCCTATTGTAGCGATTCCACTAATTTTGAAACGGAGCATACCCGAAACAAAATAAGGCTGGAAACCCTACCAATGTTGGCGCAGGAGTATAACCCCAATCTAATAGACACATTGGCACGCTTTGCGGAAATTTCCCGGGTGGAGGATGTTTTTTTAGACAAGCTTACCCCTAAATTCCCCCCACTGCAATTGTGGGTTAAAGAGCTTGCTAAATTTGACCTTTCCCTGCAAAGGCGAGCCGTGCGCCACGCCCTTAGCATGATAAAGGACCTTACACAAGGGCATGTGGACAGTGTTTTGTCCCTTATGGATATGCAAAGCGGCAAGTCGGTTTCCTTGCCGGGCGACAATATGGCAAAGCGGCAATATGATACAATCGTTATCCGCCCCAAGGAAAAGCCGGAAGATTTTACCGTAACCCTGCCGTTAGAGCAGGAAATTTATATCATACAAGCCCGCTGCTGGTTTTATCTTGGCAAACACCCAAAGGATAGGGGCGGGGAAGAAACCATGACCATTGCTTTGGCAAGCAATAAAATTGGGCAGCTGGATGTGCGCCGCCGCAGGGCAGGCGACAAAGTGCATAGAAAAGGTGTTGGCACCAAAAAGCTAAAAGAGTGGCTTATAGACCAAAAGATACCCGGGGATTACCGTGATTGGGTGGTTTTGGTAGCGAATGGTGATGATGTTATTGCCATAACCGATGGTTACGAATGGGATAAGTTTGCCCCCGAAGATGGGGATGATGTGGTATACCTGCAAATTTGGGATTAGGTGGTGCTGCCAATGGACTGCAAATTTGTATATCCCGGGCCGGAATATAGTGTAAACAGCATTATGTTGTTTGAAAACCATACATGGATGGATTCAATATTCCATTTTTATCCGCAAGTGGACAAGGCCAAATTTACACTTTTGCCAACTTACGACAAAAAGGGTTATTTGCGTGATATGTGTACAGATATGCTGCAAAAACTGTGCCGTGAGGGTGAAGTTGAAAGAGAGATTTTTGATAAGCTAATAAAATACAACGAGCATTGGCAGTTGCACAAAAATCAAATTGAGGATGCCTTTTCGGAAGCATTTCAATTGAACACAACTAAGATATTAAGCAATATGGTGGGTAATGTTACATTTAACCCCATATGCCCGAGGTTCCTCAGCACTAATTCTTTTGATGTGTTTTATCTTAACAGCGAACGTGGGGCCTTGGGTATAGCCCTGCATGAAATTATCCACTTTCTATGGTTTTATGTTTGGAAAAAGCATTTTAACGATTCGGAAGAAGAATATGAAACGCCCCATTTGAAATGGCTGTTTAGCGAAATGGTGGTTGACCCGATTATGCGAAAAGATCCCAGATTAAGTAGCATTAACCCATATTTTGAAGACAGATGTGCATATGATTATTTTTACACCATGAAAGTGGATGAAAAACCCATGCTGGAAACACTTTACCAAATGTATACAAGCCTTGATATATTGGAGTTTATGGAGCAGGGTTTTGCCTATTGCCAAAGGCATGAAGGGGAAATAAAAGCTCAAATCCCGTAAGCAAAGGGGAAGGGGAATAAATATGGAAAATATTGTTGAAATGATTTCCCAAAGAGATTTGGCCGGCAGGGTGGAGGAGTTGGCAAAGCAACTTAATGCTGATTTTGAAGGGCAGCAGGTGGTTTTTGTGTGCCTGCTGAAAGGTGCAGTGGTTTTTATGGCAGATTTGATGCGCCATATTAAATTGGATATAACCACGGAATATATGGAAATTGCAAGTTACAGCTCCAACCAATCCACGGGCGAAATTCAGCTTAAAAAGGACATTGGTGTGGACATTGCAGACAAAGATGTGGTTGTTATCGAAGATATTATTGACACGGGTGCAACCCTTAAATTTGTGGATAAGCACCTTATGGCAAAAGGGCCCGCCAGCATCAAGTATTGCGTGCTTTTGGATAATCCCGTGCGCCGCCAAGAAGGTTGCTTAAACCCCCATTACACAGGCTTTACCATACCCAATAGATATGTTTTTGGCTATGGGTTGGACCATGATGGGAAATACAGGCAACTGCCCTATATCGCCGCCTTAACGGTATAACACATATGCAATACAAAGCTGTGGAGCAACCAAAAAACAGAACACCCTTGCGCCTTACATTGGGCAAAGGGTATTTCCGTTTTAAGCGGCGGCTTTTTTGGCGTTTTAGCGGCCTAAAATTCGCAAAACAACGCTTTGATATGGCTGACAGCATCCATTACCAACATTTTTCCCATAAAACACCCCTTTTGCGCCAGTTAAAAGATGTGGATATGTGGATGCAGCACAACAAAATCATAAATTTGCGGCTGGCAGTTAAAAGGCTTGATGGGGTGGTGGTTAAACCCGGCGAAACCCTTTCATACTGGCGGTTGATTGGCAAACCAACCCGCCGCAAGGGCTATGTGGACGGGATGCTGTTAAAACAAGGGCAGGTGATGGCAGGGGTTGGTGGCGGCCTATGCCAGCTTTCCAATTTAATTTATTGGATGGCCATACATACACCCCTAACCGTATCGGAGCGGCACCGCCATAGCTTTGATGTTTTTCCCGATGCAAACCGCACCCAGCCTTTTGGCAGCGGCGCAACCTGCTTTTACAATTATGTTGACCTGATGATAAAAAACGAAACCGACCAGCCGTTTTTACTAACTTTACAGCTAACCGACAGCCATTTGGAGGGCAAGTGGCTATCCACATCCCCACCCACCCACCACTATGAAGTTTATGAGAAAAGCCATGCCATACACAGCCAATTTTGGGGCGGCTACACCCGCCACAATACCATCCACAGGCGGGTTTTTTGCATCCAAACAGGCACACAGCAAGATGACCAGTTTGTAACCCAAAACCACGCTGTTATGATGTACAATCCATTAATACCGCAAAATAGCCCCCTTGTTTAAGGGGGCTATTATCTTTTTAATATTAAATTAGGCTATATGCCACGTGGCGGCTGACCTACGCCTACAAGTACGCTATTAAACCAATTAAGATAAAACACGGCTTCATAAACATATCCTGCGTTATAAATATCATTAATTATGCTGTAGATACCTTCGGTGTGATTAACAGACCATATAGCCCACAAAGCCATGGTCGCTTCGCTTGCGTTGGACCAGTATTCGTACCAGTCATCACAAAGGCCTGTTAGGGATATAACGAAGCCAGCAGGGGCATAAGCGGAACCAAACCAATGCTGAACACCATGGTAAGCAAGTGCGGCAGAGTGGATTGCACCATAATATTGAGTAAAGTCCGCAAATCCATTAATTGTCATGTGGTTCCAGATGGAGCCCATTTCAAGATATACAAAAAGATTGTGCAGCTCCTCTTCGTAGTCCGGGCAGCTGTTTGTTGGTAGAACAAAACCGGGGCATACGAAGAATGCTCTATAAAAAGTTTCGATTTGACCCATTGAAAAATCGGCATGACCAATGGCGGCATAATCTTCAAATGTGAAGGAAGTGTGGCCGCTTGTTCTCCAAAGGGTTCTGTCAGGCGCAAGGCCGCCTTGGGCAACCCAGGCTGCGTAGGCTGCGTCCACCGCATCCCAGTCAATCATATCACCTTCATTAAGCTCCAACCAGAAAAAGGATGTTTGTATAGGTGCTTCGGGACGTGATTCGTGGATAAACCAGCCGATAAAGCCAAGGTTAATAACCAGCGGGGGAGCGGGAACATAAGGCTTAGCCAATTCGACGCTAACTAAGCTGTTGCCTTGAACACGGATGGTTACAATATGCCCAAAAGCTTCAAATGTTTGGCTAAATGTGCCATTGCCTGCCCTTGGGACGATTATGTAATCATCGCTGTCATTACAAATGGCACGGATTACAAGATTGTTGCCGCCGCCAGTGACAGTGACTGTTACGCCCCCTGTTCCCTTCTCGTAGCTACCGGGGTTTTGGTTTGGGTTTTGCCCCGGATTGGCAAGTGCTGTTGTTGCTACACCAAAGGTAAGTGCAACAGTGGCCAGTAGAGTTAAGAATCTTCTCATAAGATGATCCCTCCTAAAAAATATTTAGTGAATTTATTACAATGCCCCATGCCTGCTGCCCATTTTATTAAAAAGCAACACTTCACAATTAGATTGTAATAAATTGCACTTAGAATATATTGTAACGCAACTACAAGTTTAGTGCAAGCATTTTTCTAAAAATATGCATTATTTTTTACTGTACTTCAAAATCCCCCGTAAAACGCCGAAGCTAAGAGGGCGCAGTAACCTCAAAGGCTAAATCACGAGGATTGCCAGCCTGGGGCCATCTTGCCGTTTTTGGTTAAAATTAAGCACTTTACACGAAATGCGGCATATAGGTTTTCTTTTAACCCCATCGTATGGCCATAGGAAAAACTGCAAATCACAATAGTTTTTTCCGGCACAATGGTTATCCCCTCCGCCTTCAATCTTTTTAATTTACGCTCGTCTATTTTTCCGATGATTATTAAAACAGCTCCCGCACAAATAGGGACAAGACCAAAGAAGACCGCAAAAAGCTTTGGGATGTTAGGATTTTCAAAATTGAGGAACATTAGAATAAGTAGCGTTGCCAATGTGACTGCCAAGCCAAAACCTACCAGGTTGTTTGCAAAACCTCTCAACCATAAATATTCCACCTTCACAAACTTAATGTATCATTAAAAATAGATGATTGTAATAGGTAAGGGCGATATAGGGTTGCAATTTTAGTGGGAAATGAGTATAATTGTTGCTGGGGGTGATGGGATGAAAAAATATTCTGTTAGCGAGATTTTGATAGATAATATACGTTTTCCCAATATTGGGCTGGGGGCTGTGGATAGTTTGCCCATCGAGGTTAAAGGGGCGTTGCCCGGCCAGCGGCTGTCCATTAGGCTGGTAAAGAAGGGTAAAATTAATAAAGGGCAGGTTTTGGAGGTTTTGCAGCCTGCCCCACGTGAGATTGTACCGGCATGCCCTGTTTTTGGGTTATGTGGGGGTTGCGCTTTTCAACATATCCCTTATGATTATGAGGTGGAGCTAAAAACCCAAATGGTTAAAGAAATTTTTGCGGATTTTAGTATGGATGATAAATTTTTGTCCACACTGCCCGCCATCACTGCCTATGGGTATCGCAATAAGATGGAATATTCTTTTGGCGATGATGGTGAGGGGGGTAATTTGACGCTGGGTATGCGTAAAAAGGGCAGTTATTATGAGGCGGTGGATGCTTCCGGTTGCTTGCTTTGCCATGGGGATTTTGGCAAAATACAATCAGCTACCCTTGCCTATTTTAAGGGGGTAGGCGCACATTTTTTTCATCGGCGCAAGGGGGTTGGCAGTTTGCGCCATTTGGTAATACGCCACGGGGTAAATACAGGCGAGCTGCTGGTAAACCTTGTAACTGCGGGGGATGGGGATTATAGTGATTATACCCGTTTGTTGCTTGATTTGCCATTGGATGGGGCAATTGTGGGGATTTTGAACACAATTAACAATTCCCTTGCGGATGCGGTACGGCCTGAGGAGGTAAAAATCCTCCATGGCAGGGATTATTTTAATGAAAGCTTTGTGAATAGCGATATGCGCTACAAAATCCCCGCATTTTCATTTTTTCAGACAAATACAGGGATGACGGAAGCCCTGTACGCCGCAATTGCGAACTGCACAGGAGATTTGGCTGACAAAACAGTTTTTGACCTGTATTGCGGTGCCGGCACCATTGGGTTGTACCTCGCCAAAACCGCAGGGGCAGGGCGGGTTGTGGGCGTGGAAATTGTGGAGGATGCCATAATATCCGCCCGTGAAAACGCCCGCCTAAGCGGGGTGGATTGTGACTTTATTGTAGGGGATGTGCGCAAAATTGTTAAGGAGCTGGATGGGGCACCTGATGTGATTATCCTGGACCCGCCAAGGGAGGGGGTTGCCCCCAAGGCCATACCGGACATTTTGGCGTTTGGGGCTAAAAAGATTGTTTATGTATCCTGCAAACCAACCAGCCTTGCCGCCAACCTGCCTGCATTTTTGGAGGGTGGTTATACCGTGGGGAAGGTGCAATGTGTGGATATGTTTCCCCGCACGGCTAATGTGGAAGTTGTTATGGAGTTATGTAGAACATAAGTGCAAAACAAAACGACCTGGCATTTATAAGTCAGGTCGTTTTTGATTTAACTTATACCAATTCCATTCTCAATCATGGAAAAGCACATTTTGAAAACGCACTGAAACCTGCGATTTTCAAAATATCCTTTTCCATGTTTCGAATTGGAATTGGTATTAGTAGGTGATGTAAAGATATGCTGTGTGGGTGTAGGGGTTCCAACTTACGGGGGCGTTTAGGGCTTCGCTTAGTATGCGCAAGGGGATAAACATACGGTCCCCACGGATGGTGGCAAGGTTTTCCCCTGCCGTAAAGGTTATTGCCCTGCCGTCCGGGTCGATGGTGGCGGTGCGGGTATTGTAGTCCCATGCCACATCAAAGCCAAGGGCATAGCTTACAAAGCGTAGGGGCACCATCATACGTCCGTAATCCGGGTCAATCCAAGCGGGTGCATCATGCTCCAAGCTTGCTGTGGTTTGATAGGTTGCCATGCCGTTTACGATTTGCCTGTTGCCGATAGTTACGACAGTTTTTCCGGCGGTAACGCCCACAATTGGTATGGCAAATTCTCTTTGCATAGCCCCCGTTGGGATGATGTACAAATAGGCAGTTTGGGTTTGGCTGTTCCATCTAACAGGCATGCCAAGGGCATAGCCTAAGGAGCGCAATGGAACAAATATCCTGCCATTAATTAAGCTGGTGTAAATGGGCTGCCCTAAGGCATTTGTAAGCGGTACAGGCATGCCATCCACATACATATAAAAGCTACCGTGGGTAAAGCTGATGTTTAGCCCGCCCGCATCCATGGTGGCGGTTAGGGTTTCTGCATCCCAAATAATATCAAAACCAAGCAAATCTGCCATAAACCTAATGGAAATCATTGTGGCATCCGCATCGGACAGCCATGTGTGCACATCTTGGGCAACAACCGCCGCATTGCGGTAGCTGTTACCAAGGCGGCCAACCCTGTAAATATTGCGGCTGGCAATTGGGACAATTATTATTGTTGTTTCAGCTTCAAAGTCCCAATTTTCAAAGTACGTACCTTCGCCTTGGTTGTTTTGATCAGCATCCTCACCATAACCATCATCGCCTTGGTTGTTTTCTTGGTCTTCGGGCGGGGTTTGCGGCCTTGGTGGGGGCAAAATTCCTATGTCGCCATAATCGTCGTCATAGTTATTTGATGGCGGGTCTAATGGCGGGGGCGGGGGTACCGGCCTTGCCAGTACATTAAGTACCAAATTTACGCCCTGTTTGTGACCAAAATTATCATCTTCTGAGCCGTGCACGATATTAAGCAAGTCACAACGATTGATGCCAACAATACCCGCTGCCTGCTCTGTGGCCGCTATGGTGATAATGATGTATTCGCCCGGGTTAAGGACATAAATGCCATCATCGTCATCGTCGTCATCGTCGTTTAAGGGCACAAATAATCCTAATCCTGATACGTAACAGCTACCGTCACAATCATCATCAAGGCAATCATCATCGTCACATACAGGTGGAATGGGCTCCGGTTTTGTCAAAGCTATTATCCTAAACTCCTCATCCCCATTGGTTGTTAAAACGCCCATGCTACCTACAATTCCTATGTATGTGCAAGTGCCGTCACAATAATCGTCGGTACAGTCATCATCATCGCAGTAAGGCTCGTCATAAACCCCGTTTCGGAAGTAATACTTCAAAATATCATACACAAACATGGGGCCGTGGCCAATGTTGTGCAAAGTTACTTGGCGGGTGTGGTTAAGGGGGTTGTCGTTTACCATAAAGGTGATGTCGATGGGGTCACAATACTCCGTAATAACTTCCCCTTCAAAACGGATTTCGAAGGTGGGCCGCCTAACAATAAGGTTTGTTGCAACGGAGTAGTTAAGGCCAAGGGTTCGTATCCACGTGGTGGCGGTGTGTAAGCCGCTTGTGTATGGAGCATCATCATGGGCACGTATGTCAATTTCGATACGGCCGCCTGATGGCAGGTCTGTATTATCCAAAATGTTGATGCGATTGTATGTGCCGCCGTTAAAGTCTACCAAATCCCAATTTACGGTAATCTCATCATCATTTTCGTCAAAGAAACGTATGTCGTCAAAGTGGAAACTACCCGCATCATCACTGGCGAAGTAGATATACAAATCGTCAAGCGGAACAACGCCAACCAAGTGGTTTACGATGGTTATTGTCCTAACATGGTTGCGTGGATATGTGCTTGTTGGATCCTCACCCCAATACATATCAATTTCTATTTGGGTGGTATCCAAGTAAAGTTGCGGCGGCAAAACACGCAGGGTTAAACTGATTTGGTTATCACCACGGCCGCTGGATGGGTAGTTAAGGGCAAGGGTTGTTGCACGCTCATTAAAATACATTGTGCCATCATAATACCCGCCCCATATGTAATTAACGGGCGGCCTGGTGGCTGCTGTTGTGGGCAGCAGGTAAAAATGCCTTGTATTGCCGGCTTCACCTACCACGCTTATGTATTGGTTGGTGGGGTTTGCCCATTGCAGCTCAAACAGGTCTGTTAGGGGAGCAAAGCTTTCGGCAATCCTATCCAAGTCAATTGGCATGCGGGTGGATAGGTTTTGCACATGCACGGCAATCCTGTTGTGTACGGTGGTATCCTCACCCCAGTGCATTGCAAGGTGCCAGTTGTTTGGCATTTGCCAGCTGGTGGGGCTTGTGCCGCTTTGGTGGGGGGCTATAATTGCAAAGTCCACAGGGCGCACTTGTAGGCTTAACGGCACATTAAATACAATTGGCGTGCCTGCGCCGTAAAGGATAGAATCTGCGGTGATGTTAAATGTGGCTGCATGGGATGTGGGGATATCCGCAACTTGTGCCACCGGGTTTCTGTTCAAAAACATGGCAATATAGGCATAACCACCGGCGGGAATGTAGCCATTGGCCGCTAAGGGCAACAAATTGTATGGATATGCTGCGTTGCGCACATACCAAGCGTGTCCGAACCAGTCACCGCCATTTGCCGTCACATCATTAATGGCAACGGGCAGGTGGGCAATGGGGATTGGGCCAAGGCTTGGGTTGTGTATGGTTATATATTGCCTGTGGTGGCTATCATTTCCAAAGGCCTCACCCACATAGGTGTTGTAGTTGCGCTGGGCTGTGTTGGTTATGGCAAGGTTGGGGCGTTGTATTGTAAGCTCCAAGTGCATAATGCGGTAGTGGGTGATGTGGGCATTGGTTGTGCCGCCCACAAAATAGGTTATTGTAAGGGTTTCCCGGTAGGTACCGGGGGGTAGGGTTGCCGCCGCCGCCGTTGGCCTTATGGCAAACTGGCGGTAATCCGGGACAATACCCAAGTTGCCGGCGGTTTGCCAGCTTGTTGACGGCACAATTTCAAATAAATTACCTGTGAAGGTTGCAGGGCGTGCTGTGCCGCCGGGGGAATAGGCAAAGGCATCCGTCATATTAGCCAAGACTATATTGCGCCTTGATGAGGTATTTGTCAAATCCACCGTGCGCTGGTGGGCGGCATTATCGTGGTTGTGCCCCCAGTTCATAGTAACATTAACAGCTGTGGCAGGGTTTTGCGCCAATGGGTTAAGGTTAAATTGCACAGGCAAAACTTGCAGGGCAAGGTTTGCATTGCGGTTATTGGTAGCTGTTGCACCACCCAAATCCCAATTGCCGTGTTGCCCTGTAATGCTAATGTTTAGGGTGGCTGTGTGGTCCACTCCCGTTCCTGCTACAATATCATCAGCAGGTAACGGGGTGCGGCTTGCCCAGATATTGATGGTGGCAGTGCCGCCCGCCGGTATTTCAATTGCCCCTGTTCCGGCTGCGCCGCCTACAATTTCAAATACAAACCAATTATCGCAATCCCCAGGGGTGCAGGTGATGGAGCAGTTTATGGTTATCATGCTGTTGTTTAGCGGCAATGGGCCCGGGCCCGGGTTTGTGATTACCACTTGGCGGCGATGGAAGTAGTCATTACCGCCCACGGCAGTGCGTGGTGCTTCCCCCACATACAGGCTAATTTGCGGCACATCCTGCGTTGGGGATATGGTAAATTGGGGCGCTTGCACAATCAAGGTAAATTGGGTGTCATCAGGGCTGACGGTTGGCGTGGCAGCACGGTGGTATGTAACCCGCAAATTATCAGTTTCGCCTGCGGCGGGGGTTACAATGCGGCTTGCCCTATCCGTCGGCTGGATGTAGAAGTGGATGGAATTGCGGTTTAGCGCATCAGGCGATGCGGGTATATTGCCTGTTGGTACGCCAAGGGCACCGTCTGCAATTCTAAAAATTGCATTTGCGGTGTTATCTGTAAAACCAATTGCCATGGCATTTGTGCCGCTTAGCGGTATTGCCATACGGGTGGAGTGGTTGTAGATTGTTACACGCCGCATGTGGCTTGTCGGGGGTTGCCCCCAAGGCATAGTAATGGTTGCCCCACCCGTGCCCACTGTTACAGAAAAATCAACAGGGCGCACATCAAGCCTTAAATCTGTTTCAAATTCTATTGCGGCCGCCGTGCCTACAATTGCACTGCGTGCCTCGATGGTTAAAGCGGCTTCTATGCTTGGATTAACCTCCGCCAATGTGGCAAGGGCGGCCCTTTGCAACCAAACGGCAACATATACATGCCCGCCGGCGGGTATAACGCCATTTGCCGCCATTGGTGCGGTTGCTGCGGCGGTTGCGTACCAATTATGGGCAAACCAGCCCGCTCCCGCCCCTATAATATCCACATCAAAATGGGCAATTGGCACAGGTCCTGCGGAATTGTTATCCACCCGCACAAGCTGCCTGCGTGTGGTGTTTGCTGTGTTATTAAACGCTTCGTTTACATAAATGTTAAAATTGCGTGTTGTTTGGTCGGCATCAATATTAGGTGCGGTGATGGTTAGGGTTAGGGTTAGGGTAACTGTGCGGCTTGGATGCAGGGTTGTGCCATTATCATCCAAAATGCGGTAGGTTAGGGTTAGGGTTTCTGTATATGTTCCCGGTGGCAGGGTTGTTGCCGCCGCAGTTGGGCGCAAGCTAAACTGGGGTAGCGGGCTTGTGGTGTTGGTGATATTGCCCCCTGCCGTCCAAATGGTATTTGGCACAATTTCAAATAAATTATTGGTGCCAAGGGCTGTAATGCTGTGGCTAAACTGATGCCCGAGATTTGCAAGGTTCATCTGATGCCATACAGTTTGGGTTGCTAAATTAACCTGTCTGCTGTGGGCTGATAGGGTATTATCCGCCCCCCAATCCATGGTAACAGCAAGGTTGGTTACAGCAGTTGCCGTAAAGGGTATTTGGCGCACTTCCAAATAAACGGGGATGCTGCGGGTTTCACCATCCTCATGGTCAATAAACATGGTGCCAACACGCCTGTTTCCGCTTATATCGGCAGGCATGGCCCTGTTTGCTTTGCGGATGTAAATATAGGCCGTGCCATTATGGTTTATGGATGGGGCGGACCAGTTGCCCTGCTCTGTAAAGCCAATAAAGTCAGCACCAACATATGTGCCGTATCCAACAAATCTAAAATCAAGGTCTGCAAGGGTAAGTGTGCCTTGGCTGTTGTTGGTTATTGTGGTGCGCAGCATCCTGCCTGCCGTTGTTGGGGCTTCCCCTTCATAGATAACAAAGTTTAGACTGGCGGGGGCGGTTATGGTAAATTGGGGCGCACGCACGGTAAGGCTAAACAGGGTATTTACATTGCCTGTCATCCTTGCTCTTTGCCTTTTTGCACAATCGCTGTCACAAATGTGGTTCGGGTCATCAATAAGCCCAAGGGAGCATTCGGTTGTTGTGCCATATGCCCCAACAGTACCGCTTCTGCGGTAATTTGCGGTTAAGTTATCCGAATGGTTGCCCACAGTGCCGCTTGCCGCCGTTGTTGGCATAATTTCAAACTGCATATTGCCGCCGGGGGCAATGGTGCCCGATGGTGCCGTGCCCACAAATTGGAATGGGCTTGATGCTCCAAAATTAATGCCCATCTGATTCAAAGCAGTGCCAACATTAATACTTTCACGGGTGGATGTGTTTGTGATGGTTACAAGCCTGCGGTGGTTTGACGGGTTTTCGTCCCTGTCCATGATGATTGATGTGTTGCCCTGCGTGGCAGGGTGGGTTGGTAAATCAGAGGGGATGGCGGCTGCAACGGTAAAATTAACCGGTCTTATTTCCAGGCTAAATGGTATCATCAACATTTGCGGCCCAAGCTCCAACCCTTCTCTGGAATGGATGCGTAGAAAGCCCGGACGGATGGCATATGGGCTGTTAAAGGTATTGGGATTGCCCGCCGTGTGGCTTCCGCCTTCGTGCATGGTAAAGTTGGTTGTGTTCATGGTGTGGTTTACATAGATGTATAGCCAGATATATTCACCATTTTCAATGGTTTTGGCTGTGCCGTCGGCATTGCGTTGCCAGCGGTTGCTAAACCAGCCGCAAAGGCATGCTACCGTGGGCAAATCCACCGCAGGGGTAATTGGGCCATAACCGTCGTTATAAACCCGCACACGTTGCACACGATGGTGTCTGCTTGCATTGTAAACCAAGCCGCCATGGATATAATAATCCTCATGGTTGCTTAATAGCCCTGTTAACGGGTTTTCGTAAAGATACATATTAAATTGTTGTAAACTGCTATAATCCACACGGATGTTGATGGGGTCTATCACCAACTCCACCCTTATGGTGGCGGTGTGGCTGGTTTGCCCATTTATTGTGTAGGTTATTGTTAGGGTGCTAAAATATCGCCCATGCCCCATTTGTCGGGTGTTTTCGTGGGGGCGGATGGTAAAGGGCAAATCCCCGTTAAAAGCAAGGTTGGGATTGGCCGCATCGGCAGTTGGCCATGGCTGGTTAGGCACAATTACAAACAGCGGGTGGGTAATGCTGATGTTTGGTGCCGCAACCCAGTTATTGCTTGCGTCCCGCACTTGGCGTGTATTGCTGTCATTAAAGCTGTGGGTTAGGTTTGTAAGGCGCATATAATGCCATGTGGATAGGTTGCCAAGGGTTACAATATGCTCTTGCCCTGTGCCAATTACTTGGTTCCAGCCCATTTCGATGTTAATGCGGTTTACATCAGCATCCGCATCCACCTCAAACAGCATGGGTCGGGCTTCAAATTCCAAGCTTATGGAACCTTGTTGGTTTGCTGTGCCGCCTGGGGCAACAACCACATTTACAGCCGCTTCAAACAGTGTTGGTGCATGGTTGTAAATATCTGCGGGCAGGGCAGCACGGTTAATGTAAATTGGCACGTTAATGGAGCCGTTGGCAGGGATGGCCGCCGGGCTGTAAACCCGCACATAATCCCCGGGGGTAGTTTCCACATAAACATAAACCTGCGGCCATATATAGCCAAACCAAGTGTAATGCTGTCCGCAAGCAATATCACAACCAAAGGTGATTGTTAATTGGCTGTACAAAATTGCCCCGTCACTATCGTTATGGATGGTGATAAAGCGGGATATTCTGTTTGCTGTGTTGTAGGCATAGCGGCTTGCGGGGTTTTGCCCTGTGTATAGGGTAAAACCAAGGGGATTTGTGCCTGTTAGCGACGTAACACGGATTTCGGGCGGGGCTATTTTTATGGTCAAAACCCGCTCTGCTTCATCACTTAGTGCTGTGCCAATGCGGTATTCCAACTCTAAATCCGCTGTGTGCCCCGCCGTTGTAATGGCAGATGTAACAGCCGCAACAGTTGGCCTTATTGCAATGCGGATGGTTTCGCCCATATCCAGATAATAATTGTTGCCAACCCTTACCACATAGCCGGCGTTATACGCTTCTGCCAGCATAAAGTTTAGCTCAAACAAGGGCGTTGCTGTGCCGTTTACATTGCCTGATATGGTGTGGGTGGCGTTATAGGGGATGTTAAGGTTTCTAAGCGCAATGCGCTCCCTTGTGGACTGGTTTGTTAGCTCCACATACTGGTTAAATGGGGTTTGGTTCCAGTCGATAATAAAGGTGTATTCATCATCAGCAGGCACTGTGTTTTGGGGCGTTAGGCTAAACAGCACAGGCCGCACTTCCAAGGTTAAGTTGTGGCGCACCAGCTGGGCATATCTATGCCAAACTTCCAAGTAAACGCTGGCGGGTTGGGGGTTTGTGCCCACGCCATCCCTAATTTGGCTTAGTGCTAAGGTGGTTGGGCGCACTTCAAACACAGTTGTGTATCCGCCGCTTACATTTACAACATCGCCGCCGCTTGGCACACCGCTTGCGCCAACTGTGGCAAAGCTATTATAGGGCAGCAAAGCAGCCGTTGGGCGTGCCACAATTTCAAACATATTATTGGTCATTTGATGGGCGTTGTAGCCAAATGTTAGGCGCATCAAATCATCATCCCCAAAACCAAGGGGCACACGGCTTGTATTGCGTATGGTTACATTGCGTGTGTGCCTTGCGCTGGTTTCGCCAAGGTATGCAAAGTTAAATGGCTGTGCCGTGGGGCTTGTTGCTTGCAAATCCACTGTAAATGTTGGTGCTATAACCTCCAAAACAATTGGGGCTATGGTTTGCTGGGCAGAATTGTCCACGGTGTTGCGGATGGTTAGCATATCGTGGTGGCCGCCAAGCAGGTTTCTTGCAACCCTTGGGCGCACATAGAAATATGCCCTGTCCCCCACTGTGCCGTAAGGTGTTAAAACAACACTATTATCCGGCCAGTTTATTATTGTAAATTCGTTGGTTAGGAAGGTGTGTTCCAAATTGGCAATTGGTAAATTAATGCCCGATTGGTTGATGATATATATGCGGCGCACATTGCCCACATAGCTGTTTAGCGGGTTTTCGTCCCTGTATACGATAAAGGGGCTGTTATGGGCGGGGTTTGCCCAATCCACTAAAAAGCTTCTGCTGCGAACAGTTAGGTTTAGCGGTACATAGAAACGCCCGATTGTTCCATCATTCATCCTGCCATCACCCCTGTCGGGCATGGCAATGTTTTCATAACGCAATTGGGCAATGCCGCTAAGGGTGTTTGGTGCCCCGGTTGCGGCAAGTACAGGTTGGATGGCGATTTGCACCGTATCACCAGGCGCAAGCACCGTAGGTGCAGGGTTTGTTGCCACATAGGCAATCTCAAAAATCCCGGCGGGCATTAATGCCATTGCCAAATCCAAAGCATTGCCAAAGGGCAAGTCCCCCGTGCCTGTGTTTTGGATGGTTATATAGTGGATAAAATCACCGGGGCTTTGCCCTACATACATTTCCACATTAACGCCACCGGCAATGGGTAGGTTTGCACTGTCGCTTACACGATATATCTGGATAATCTCTGCACGGTAAAGGTTGGCCGGGCCACGCACTTCTATGGTAAGGGGCACAACAAGCTGCACCAAGCCATTATCGGCGGTGATAATCAAAAGATCTGTAAATACGCCGCCACGAAGCCCCGCAGCAGGGCGGATGTAGAGGTGAACCGAGCCATACTGGGTTTCGTAATTGATATAATCCCCATTTGCACCATAATAGCGGCTGCTTATGGGCAAGTTGTGGTTAAACCCTTGGTAAATCACAAATGGCGAGTTTGCGCCCCCCGCAAGTACTGCATTAAAGTCCCCAATCGGCCTTGGGCTGTCGTTATAAATGGCGATGCGCCGTTGCCACGGGGTTGCGGGGTCGGTTGTATTAAAATGGGACACACCTGAGTTAAAGGCAGCGTATACAGAACCCGTCAAACCCGCAGGGTCAAGGGGCAGGGTGGCACCCGGGTTGGTTGTTAAGCCAAATACCGAACCATCGTCCACATTATATCGCCCAAAACTTATGCTGTTTGGCTCTGTTCTAAGTAAAATTGGCGGGTGGATAACTTCAAAGCGCAATTGGGCTGTAACGGCCAGTTGTCCAAGTCCTTCTGTTGCCGCATGGCCTGTGATAACCAAAGTATCTGTATGCACTCCCGCCAAAAGCGTGGCGATAGGGCGCACAATTAAGGTAATATAATTTACACCGCGCACGGGATTGTCATAGTCGGGGTTTGCATATCTATCCGCCATGGATGTGTTTGACAAAGCACCAACAATTTCAAAAGGCGAATTAGCCCCAAGATGCAGGTTTGCCGCCAGCCCTTCCAATGGGAAGGTTTCGTTGTTTTCCAGCACTAAGCGGATGGGGAAAACCATGTCATAATTTTCGGGGTCTATAACAAAGTCCGCATCAACTGCCGCACCAAAGCCAAAACCCTCTTCCATCACACCAAAATCCCACACTTGCGGGGTTAAATCCACATCAAATGCGTTTACAAAGAAGGTAAGTTCTGCTTCTAATACAACCCGCCCAAACTCATCCCTAACAACTAAGATATCACGATAATGGCCAAAATCCAGCATGGTGGCGGGGCGCACATTAACAGTGGCCGTTCTGTTGTTGGGGTTTGGTATTATTGTAGTAAAGTCAGTGGCTAACAGGGTTGGGATTGGTTGCTGGGTGATAACAAAATAACCTGTGTTGTAGTGGAATTCCGCCCGCAAGCCGCTTAGTGAACCTGTGCCTGTGTTTGTGATAATAAAGGGCACGGTATAGGCGATGGCAAGGTTGTATCCCAACCTTGCTTCCGGCCAGTCATATCTTTCCCTTGAGGTTACATTGTTGGGATAGGCACGCCCTGTTGTGTGCAGGGTGGCTTCAAAGGTGGGGTTAACCACGGTAAAGCTTACACCAATAGGTAGCACAAAACCACCATCTGCACTGCTGACAAGGATGGTTGCGTTGTGGGTGCCAAGGGGTAAACCAACCCTTGGGCGCACCCTAAATTCAATATAATCATTATAATACAAGGTTTGTGGTAGGTTGTCCGGATATTCAAACACAAAGGGGCTGTTTGGCGGCAGGGTTATAAGCAGGTTTTGCAAATCTGTACCATCATCAGAAAGGTTTCTTACCTGCACAATGCCCCAATATGGTGGGTTTGTATAGCCCACTACCCTGTCATCAAAGGTTGGTGCATCAGCTTCTGCAAGGAAGGGGCCAACAGCAAATGTTATGGGGATATCAAGGGCAAAGCCGTTTGCGCCCCGTATTTGCAGGGTGTCATAATAAAACCCTTCCGCAAGACCCAGCTGAGCCTGCACCGTAAATTGCGGCCTTGCGCCCCCTGTGTGGGGTGTGATAATTGGCGGCACGCCCCCAACCAAACCAAACACGCTGGCTGTGCCATTGGCAAAACTGGCGGTTATGCCCAAAATATTGTATTGGCCGCCGCTGTGGTAAATATAACGTGTTGCCTGGGCAGCACTTATAGCATAGCCATATGTGGCCGCCATATCAATGCGGTTTGCTGTTGCCACCGGCGGCACAACTTCAAACAGCAAGGGTATGCGCATATTTGGCCCGGGCACGGTGTAGGTGTCAATTACAACATTATGTTCATCCACAACCTCTATGGTAAGGTTTTGGCCACTTAAATACAAGCCGCCTTCATATTGCCCAACATTTTGCCCAAGGGCAGGTTGCACAACAATATAAACCGCACCACCGGCAGGTATTGGGCCAACAGTATTACCTGATGGGCTAAGTGCCGTAAAAGGCCCTGTTAGGCTAAAATCAAGGGATGGTATTTGGTATTGGGAGTTGTTAACGATGCGGAATTGCTGCGGCGGCACGCTGCCGCTTAAATAACCCGCTGTAACAATACCCCAGTTGCGAATTGGCGGATGGGCCGTAACAATAGATGGATTAACCTCAAAGCGCAAATCGCTTGATATATTGAAGCCATGATGCCCTTCGATAATCAGCTGCGCTTCATAAAGGGCAGGCACAAGCCCTGTAACGGGTCTTATCGTCCATGTGCCGCTTTCGCCGTAATTAAGGGCGGCGGGGCCGTGGGTAACAATTTCAAAATTCATGGTGGTAATGGTTGCGCCAAGCCCCGTCAGCCAGTCCCGCCCGTTGTTTGTAAGGGTAAATTCGATAACAGGGCGCATGGCGTAGTTGGCATCGGTTACGCCCCAATCCCCAAGGGTGGGGGTTAGGGTTGCGGTTGCCAGCTCCACATCAAAATACACAGATGTTGTGCCCAAAAGCCCCACATCTACGCCTGTTGCATTGGTTCTAAAAAAGCGTAATGTGTCAGCATATTGGTTGGGGGTGTGGCCGCTTGCGGGGCGCACATAAACAACTGCGCTATACACACGGCTATTTGCCACATGCTCCGGGTCCAACCTATGGGAGAAGGGGATAAGATGGGGTATAAAAACCTCGCCCACAGTATAAGCATTTGTGCCGTCATAATCCGGGTTGCGTATTTCAAAATTGCTCCCGTCAAATTCCACACGGGTGTTTTCAAGGATAATTGTGCCTGTGTTTGTGATAGTTACAGCACGCCAGTCCCTTGGGCTGTATTGCCAGCCCATCGTTTCCCAAGTTATGGTTGTTGGCATTGTTTGGGCAGAAATGCCCGGCGGGGTAACGGTAAAGGTGATTTCGGCATTTAATGTCACATCATGCACTGCATCGATGGCACGCTTTGCGGGGTCATCATAAGGGCTTGTGCCTATGGTGATGGCAAGGGCAGCTCTATACAGCCCTTCGCCCAAGCCAAGCAGGGGGCGCACATATATAGGCCCACTGGTGCTGTTTGGGGCAATTGGTGCAGTGGCCGGCAATGGTGTTACAATTTCAAAACTTGCCGCATTTGTGCCAACCAGCCCAATATCCGTTATGTAAATTGGCCAATCTCCTGTGTTTTCAACAACAAAATAACGTTGGGGTGCTTCGCTGCGGATATAACCGACAGGTCTTGGTGTCCAGTTATAGTCACGCGGGTCTATAACGCCCTCATGCCCGTCCACATAAAACACAATATCAACCAAAGCGGGGAAATTGTCACCGGAATGGGCAAAGTCCACAATAAGGGTTGCTGTGTGGCGGCCGGGGGCAAGCCCTGCTACGGGGCGCACTGCAAACCTACCATATCCTGTATTAGCCGGCGTGCCGTCGTTTGCCCTTATAAACCTGTTGCCATATTGGTTATTTACAGGGTCCAGGGGCTCAATCCAGAAAGGCGGCACAAAGTTAGGGTCATCATCGCCTACCCATGCCCAATCCAGCATTTCTATGGTACTGTCCCCATCAACCAAATTGCGCACAACAACATATTGGTAGCCAACCTGGTTGCCCACAGTAGCGGAATGCGCCACACTTGCAAGCCCATAACCCACACCACGGTTGCCAAAATCCAAACGCTGGGTTAAAATGTCCGCCGCCGGTGGCAAAATGGTAAAGCGCACTTCAATTTCCACGGTGCCCGCCTGTTGCTGGCCCTGTATGGCTGTGTCAATTTGCAAAATGGCAGTGTAAAGGCCGGGCTCCCAAATACTTGGGTTCCAATCACTTAAAATATCTGTTAGGGCAATGGCAATTTGCCCTTGGTTTGCTGTTGGCACCGCCGGGTTAGGGCGGGGAATGGCCGGGCTTGTTAAATGCTCATACATAGCAAAGGGGTTAACGCCAAGGCCTGTGCCTGTGCCCCACTTGCCTTCTTCTTCGTTAGGCACAAAGGTAAATCTATCGTTGGTAAGGCCTGTTATATCTGTATTTCCTGCATTGGTTAGGGTAACTTGTATGGGGCTTGGCAGCGCACTTGCGCCAAAATACACTGCGCCAAAATCAATAATCGGCGGGTTTGGCCGCAGGGCAAAGGTATTGCGCACAACAGTGAAGTTTAGCGGCACAAAGGCGTTAAAATGGAATTCGTTACGGACATTTATATACTCGAAGAAATGCCCTTCTCCAAGTCCCTCTCTCATCCTAATAATCAAAAATACTTCATAGGGGTCGCCGTTGGGGTGGGCCGCACCCATGCCTTCCACGGTAGTAACGGGCACGGGGTTTCCATTGATTAGTATGGGATTGCCATTCTCGTCAATATGGAAGCCGCCCTGTACATTCCAATGGTCAAAAAGCATATTGCCGTGCACGCTGAAAAAATCACCTTCCAGCTCGCCTGTTCTTAAAATCGCCTCCAAGCCATGGTTGCCTTGGTGGTAGTGGATACAGTCGTTTTCCAAAACCCATGTCATAATACCCGGGGTTGGGTTAAATGTTAGCACATTGCCAAGGGCATCCAAATACCGCCCTTGCGCATTTTGCCTAAACGCCCGCACCGCAGGGTCTGTTAAAGTGGGGTGGGGCTTTGTGCCATCGGCAAAAAGTTGGAAAAAGCCTGATTCCGGTGGGTATTCCACAAGGCGGTTGCCAAATTCGTCTAGCAAAAAGCCATTTTCATCTACCCAGTATGTGCCGCCGCCCAAATAGTGGGGCATGGCCGGTGTGCCGGCGGTGATAATATATGCCCGCACAAAACCGCTGCCAAAGGCTACAAGGGGGTTGCCGTCCATATCTGTATAATGCGCCCTGCCGCCCACATCGGCGGTGTTAAAGGCTCTGTCAGCCGGGGTGCCTGCCGCATTGCCTGTGCCGGGCATTGCGCCAACCACAATTTCCCCATTGTAGCGATAGGGCAAAATTGCATTGGTATCCGGATGGCGGGGTACCCGCATAAACTCCATTTCCACAAAACTGATGGGGAAGGGGCTGTTGTTTTGCAGACGTATTATCCTTGTATCCTCTGCAAGGTCAATGTTAAAGCCCTGCTCGCGGGGCACAAACAGCTCCACAACAACATCCATGCGATACTCGTAAATATATATGGTTACGGGGATTGCAATTTCAAAACCACCGTCATTACGGATAAACAGTGTGTCTGTATGGCGGCCCGGCGGCAAATTATCCCTTGGGGCAATGCGCACATAGGCATAATCGCCACTTTGTCCGTTTGGGTTAATTCTATCTACAAAATTGCTGCTGTTTGCCGCATTATCAGCAACCAAACTTAAATCCACCACCACAAATGGGTGTATGCCGCTGGTATGCCATGGATGCAGTGCATTTCTTTGGGACAGCCATGTAAAGTTCTCGTCACTTATGCCTGTTATGGGGAAATCACCATTATTTTCGATTCTAAATATTGCCGCATCGCCGCCACTGTTGTTACCGTTTGCATCAAGGGCAACGGCAGTGCGCTCCTGCACAGGGATGCCCGGGAAACGCCAGCCAAAGTTCCATGGCCTTGTATCTGCGCCAACACTGGCTTGGTGCCATACCCATTCCCTGTCAACATCAATTGGCTCCCCATAATTATCGGGGGAATTGCCAAAGTCCCGCCCACGGCCACCGGCATTGGGTTCTAAAATAGAATCCACCTGCACTAAGAAAGGCTGAAGGGTAATTTCCAAAGGAATGCGCACAAGGGGGTTGTCATAACTGGTTAAGGGGTTCCAAATTATCAAATAATCACGATAGGTTGCTGTGCCGCCGTAAATAAGCCCAAGCAACGGCCTTGGCTCGATAACCATGGTGGATGTTGAATTAGCATTGCTGGCCTCCCTAATACCCGGGGTGCTTCTTTCCGCCAATGCGTGGTATCCACTCCAAATGCCGTAAATCCAGTCAGTGTGGTTGCGCCCTCTTCTTGCTTCGTTTATTGTTTCTTGGTTGTCGGCGGTGGTAAGGGTTTGGGCAACGGTAAACGGGCTTAAAAGTTGCGGTGCCATTATGGTTGTGCCGCCGGGCCCTTCCGCTTCTGCGTAAACCAAGGCCAAATCAGCCCCCAAAATACCCAGTTCGGAGGCAAAAGCCCATTGCAGCCTATCCACCCGCAAGGTGCTGTACACGGGATTGTGCACATGCTGGTTGGTATCGCCCCATCTTTGCGGGGTTGCAAGGTTTTCAAAAACAAATTCAATGGGACCTAAGTATCTGTCATTTACCGTGCCGCTGGATACAAAACCAAGTTGGCGGGTTTCAAAAGCAAATGGGTCAACTTCTGCATTTACATGGTGGTTGTTAGCATCTCTCTCATCACCGCCTGCAATGCCTAAAACATCAGCACCACCCACGGCACTTACGCCAATTTCATATGCCAGCACCTCAAAACGCAGGGCAATTTCAATTTCCACACCATGCTCGCTTATCACCACAAAAACATCTTCATGTATGCCCGGTTGCAAGCCTGCCCGTGGCCTAATCCTATAATTATGGCGGCGGGGGGTCAGTATTTCCCGCATGTTATTCCAATCTTCTTCACCATCTTGGCAGCAACAGTCATCACAGCAATACCAAAGCAAATTGCCATACTCGTCATGGGTGATGCGGTTGCCATGTTCGTCAAACTGCCACGGGGGGCAACTGTCGTAAACATATTCTATTTGGGGGTTGTTACATTCGCCTAATGTGGGCAGGTCGGGGTCTGCATAATCACAACCGCCGCAAGGGACAAGGATTTGGATTTGGAAATTGCTTCGGCAATCCCCACAGCAAACGCCGCCGGTGCCGCCGCCAAGGGCAACACGGGTTACAAGTGCTTCTAAGAAAGTCGCATGCACATTACTTGCCCCGGTACCGGCACCATCACGGTTGCCAATGCCGGCCCCTGCCATTTCGGCTTGGGAAAGGTTACTAAATTGGGTTTGCAAACCCCTTTGGATGTAGAATGGGGATTGGCCACCGTTAAGCTGGCTTTGGAAGGTTGCTGTTACATCATTAATCCTATCACGACCCAGGTTGTTAAGCTCTACCGTCATAACAGACAGCATCTGGTGGTGGTCACGAGGGTGCCCTCCTGCGGCTGTGGCAATGCCGCCGCCTGTTTCCATCAAACTCCATGTTCCGCCGCCCATGGTACCACGGGCACCGTAATAAGACCCATAGCCGAACGAGCCGGGGTTGCCTGCGTATTCCGTAAAGCCATAACCCTCAAAAACAGGGGCGAAAGACCATAACGGGATGTCGCCCGTGCGGGTTACGG
The DNA here is from genome assembly GCA_009779935.1 of Defluviitaleaceae bacterium. Taxonomy (GTDB): domain Bacteria; phylum Bacillota; class Clostridia; order Lachnospirales; family WRAX01; genus WRAX01. The sequence continues at coordinate 126,393 of WRAX01000001.1, forward strand.
TCGTGTTGTGGTAATTTGTATGGTTGGTGCTATTAAAGTTGTCCAAATTGCTGATTTGGTTAAGGTCATAAATTCTGTTGCCGCCATACAAGCCCCATGCGGTTTGCGCTTGCCCCCAATGGGTGGGGCTGTGCAATTGCAAGCCGGGTCTCGGGTGCACGGTAAAGGATAGATTAACGATAATAACTTGCGGCGCACCACCACTTGGGCTGGGTATTGTGATAGTCATCACATCTGTATGGGCACCGGGTGTGTAAATACCATCCACGCATGTTGTGCCGGGGATATGGGGCAAACCAAGGCGAGGCATAACACGGATATTGCCTGCGGCACCCGCTTCAAGATGGGTTAAATTTCCAACGCCAAAGGGGGCAGAGACGCCCGGGGCGGTATCATGTCCGGTGTTCAAGCCACGGTAAATCATAAATGGGGAATTAACGCCAAGTCCAAAGGTAATGCGTGGGCTGGTTAAAACAGGTGCTGTGCCTGTGCCTGTGCGCAAATCTTGCCCGGCATTAAAGTTGCTTGCCCCGTTCCAGCCTAAAATGCCGCCATCACCGGTGGGGGTTGTGCGGGCAAAACCAAAATCAATATCAGTTGCTGTGTTGTTTGTAAGGTTTACTTGGAAATAACCCGTACGGTGATGACCCGCCGTGCCGCCGCCTATGCCGCTATCATGCACATGTGTCAATCTGTAATTTGTGTCACGGGCGGTAAATGTCCACTCCAACGGGCTTGCGGTTACATAGCTGGCTGTAAGCACCTCAAACTCAACCCGCACCCACAGCTCGAAGCCGTATCTGCCGGTCAAAATCAAATAATCATAATGCTCGCCCACAGGCAAACCTGTGTTTGGACGCACCCAAATTTGATTGTATGGGATGTGGCCGCCGCCTGTTATGGGTATATAATTGCGCAACCTGTGTAATTGGGCATGCCCACGGTATGCGGTTAAATTCCTTGTAACCACAAATGGTTGTATCTGAGGATTTCCAGCATCCAGCTGGCTTGCCCATTGGTGCCCGTTAATTTGCGTAATGGCACCTGTGCCATTGTTTCGCACCACAATTTGGCGGTGGCCGTTTTCTAAATTAAGGTTGTGCCATTGGTTAGACTCTAAATCTCCACCCATAAATGGGCCATAGCCATATTGGCGGCTTGGGAAGCGCAAAACACTATCATCCAGATTTGTGTATGAAACCACCATTGTTTGGGGGATTCTTGGGTGGCACACGCAAGCCGTACCCGGCAATATCCCGCATTCTGCGGATGTGATGCGCCCGGCAGTATGGTTGCCACCATCAGAAATGGCAATAACACTAATATCAAAAATGGGTTGGCGCACTTCAAATTCAATGGGGATAACCATTTCAAAACCACCGCCGCCTGTTATCACAATATAATCACGATGCAAACCAACAGGCAATTGATGCACAGGGCGCACACGTATATTTGCGGTGTTATTGGTTGGTGGGTTGTCAATATCATCCCAATCCTGCCAGTTCGGGAAGCTGTTTGCCGTGGATGAACCGATAGGCGCAAGCCAAGCAGCCACAGGTATGTTGCCCGTGCCTGTGGTGGTGCTTGTGCCCACACGCAAGCCACGGGTGGATACAATAAAAGGTCTTGGGATTGGGTTTGGAGCAAAAGTTGCGCCGCCGTCATGGGAGATGTAGCCGGCAGAGCCTTTCCAATCCCATTCCAGGCTATGGACAGGGATTGTGCCAAGGTTTTGTATGTTAATTTGGCGTGGCCCCGCCGCCAAAGCACGGCTGGTGTTGTTTATGCGGTAGTTGTTGTGGAAGTTGAAATAGCCCGCATCACGCCATTCAATCCTAAACGGCCGCTCCAAACCGTGTATGGGGTTGTTGCCGGCATCACGGTAGGTTGTTGCAATAATATCGCCGCCAAGGCTGTCCCTTGCCACCACATCAAAATACGGCTGGATTATGGTGATTTGCAACGGAACTTTCAACCTAAAATCATAGTTTGCGGTGATTACAAAATAATCCTCATAAGTGGTTTGGGTGTATGTTGAAGCGGATGAAATGGGCACTATCCCATCTTCATAATAATGCCTTACAATGCCATCAAAGTTGTTGGGGTTCGGTATATAAACATCACAATAGCAATCGTCACCATTGATGCAGCCCAGCTCGGCAAACAAACCAATTGCAAGGGGGAATGCAGGCTGGTCGCTATGGGGTCCTCTGTCATGTAAAAGGTTGTTTCTGGGGGATATGCGCCAGTTGCCATGCCACAAATCATCACCAAAAACAGAGTGGGCATTGCCACGGATTGGGAAAAGCATATTGTGGGGCAAAAATGCCTCGCCTGTGCCCATTGCACCTTCGCCCCGCTCCACGCCACGTACAAGGTCACGCCAAAGCTCAAAATAAGCCCCTTGATACCTGTCGCCTGTGGAATAGAAGTACCAGTCAATACCGGAAATGGATGTGGTGTCTGACATATTATCCAAATCAATTTGACGGGAACCAAGCAACACGCTTGGGTTGGAATCATCCAGCTGCACCGCACCATGTCCCCTATCGGGGAAAATAATGCCGATATTTGGATGGGTAAAGGGGTCGCCGACAGGCCTGGTTAAATCATCCACATCGTCAATATAAACCCAATCATGGGCACCTGTGCGCACTCTAATATCAAAGCCGGGCTCCAAAACTTCAAAAACAAGGTCAATTATAACTTCAAAACCATCAAGGCCACGGATAATAAGCTGGTCCGTATGGATGTCCGGCTCAAGGTTTGGCACGGGGCGCACACGCACATTGCCATAGCCGTTTGCAGTTAAAGTTCTGGTAAATGTGCCTAAAACATTTGTTGCAACTCCTCCGGCAAGATAGCCGCCTTGCCTGTCCAAAATCTCAAATGGGCTGTTTGCTCCGCCTTGTAAAAATACGGTATTTATGCCCATCATGTTGCGGTTTGTATTGTTTCGTATGTCAAATTGAACAAAACCAACAACACCAAGATAGTCTGCGTTGTTTGCGATATATTCTGCATGCCTGTTTATATGGTTTGCCTGCAAGTATCCCGCAGGGATGGACGGGAAATGCCATGTCAAAAACTGGGTTGGGTAAGCCACGCCACCTGTGTACCTAACGGGTCGCCAATAAATCCCGCTTCCGTCAGCATCAACGCTAACGCTTAAATCGTGGGATTTAACATAGAAAGTTAGGAAAATCCGCTCTTCAACACCTTCGATGCTGGTTATTACCAAATAATCCGTATGCAAACCGGGGAACAAGCCCGTACGCGGCCATACACGCACATTTGCATAGGGATGCTCCACATCGCCCCAAGCATCGGGGCGGCCAACGGGGGATACGGTGCTGGTCATGCTGGTGCCTACAACCAAATCACGGTTAAGTTGGAAGGGGGAGTTTCCGCCGCCCGCAAAGCTTGTGTTTACGCCGGTTATATCAATACCGCCCGCTAAGGGGTTGCCTAAATTGTAAATCCTAAACTCAGCAAAATCTGATGCTGTCCAGCTGTAACCCGCTCCACGGCAAGCAAAATCGTGGCGCAATGTGGTGTTGTCCGGTCTTTCTCCACAGTCACTACAATTGTCACATTCACCTTCCGGGTCAAAATTCGGATAAAGGGGATAGCCCGCCAAACCACGGCAACGTGGGGTGGTAATCCTAATATCCATGTCTAAATTGGCAAAACTTAGGGGTAGGGTGTAGTGTACGGTGCCATCAACAAAAGTTATGCGTAGCTGATAGTAGCCCAGCATGGTTTCGTTAGCAATTGTGCGTGTCCAAGTGGGATTTGTTTGTCCCGCTACGGGGCTTCCCGCAATACCCGGCCTGATGGACCCTTCGTTGACAATGCGCCCATTGTGAGTTGCCGCCGGGTTTATGGTGCCAAAATACCACTGGAAACTAAGCACATTGCTGCCCATATGTTGCCAGTTTGATAAGCCCGCATGAAGCTCGGGTGATTGTGCTATGGTTATATCATCGCCAATACTTACAAAACGATTGGGTAAATGAGCGTAGCGGCCCATACCGCCAAAGCCGGCAGGGATGCCAAGACCACCCGCAAGCTGTATATTATTGGTGCCAAGTCTATAATCATCCCTAATAATTGTTGCTTGCCCAAAGGGGATATTTGCAAATGTTGTGGCGGCCGCTGACAGGCTTGCCGTATTACCCTGCACAATAAGGCGCAAATTACTTGCCCCATTAAAGGCATAAGCCGGATAGGCAGTTATGGTGTTGGACAACCTAAGGGCAGCCATGCTTCTGTTGCCCATAAATGTGCCACGCCCAATGCTATTTACATAAGTCAAGTCAATAAGCCCAAAAACCGGGTTTGTTCGGCTGGTGGACAGGGTTGTTAAAACTGTATTGTCCCTAAATACATAGTTGGCAGGCAAATTAATCCCCGGCCATAGGATTAGGGTTTGGATTATGTTAATATCGTTACCCGCTGCTTCCGCATCATAGGCAACGCCCCTAAACGCATTTGCTGCAAATGTTCCACGGAAATCGTTAAAATCCAAGGTGTGCAGGTTTGGCCAGTTGTAAACATTCAAATACGGCCCTGTGATAGGGTGGCTATTTGCAATTAAGTTGGTATTGGTTGCGGGATTGCCCGTAACCCAGTTGACAGACCGCACCCGAACCGTGCTCACCTCACGGGGATACACAAACATGTAATTACGGGCACCTACCATATAATTCTGCAAAAGCCTGTTGCCACCGGCAGTGACATATGTGTACAAAATGCCGTTAAAATCCGGACGCATTATTTCGATGGTTGTCGTTGGCAAATCAAAGCCAACAGGCCAAGTAAAGGAATTGCCGCTTTCCCAAGGTATTCTTTCCGAACTGCCAAATACAAAATTTATATCGGGATTGGGGCGCAGTTGTGGTGCAAACTCAAACACACCAGGCGAGTGGCCATTAAAATTAAAGGTAGTAGAGGGGTTGCCCCATCCGTTATACCAATACCATTCCATGCCGCCGCCGTCATTGCGGCCGCCGTGGTTCATTAATCGCTGGCCCGCATCCCAAGTGGTGCGACCATAATTGTTTTCAAGAATCACTGCATGGTTATAAAGCGTATTAAACTCAGACCACACGTAAGTGCCGCCAATGTTAATCCATTCACTCCTCAACAAGCTGCCGTCGGTTTGGTATAGGTGTATATATGCCATAACCGCAGGGCGGTTTAGTCCCATAGCGGATGTTCCACGTGCAACAGCCCGCCCAAAACTTCCTACATAATAATCCCTATGCCAAGGGGCAGGCCCTGTGCGCATTTCCCGCTGCCCATGGGTTATGGGGTTTTGGTGCAGGGCAAAATGCTGGATAACATAAACCCGCTCTTCCACCACAACGGTCATATAGGGCGTGTCACCATCACCCACATAATCCCCATTAATTAAGGAAGAGTTTGGATTGTATAGGGCATAACGGCCATCGTCAAAAGCCAGCTCGAAACGATAAATTCCAGGGGTTGTGCCGCTGAAATAAATCCTGTTTACATAGTTGTCATACTTAAAACCACCAAGCCATTCATATACAGCTATGCGCCTGTGCACCGTAACATAATCCAGCGGCAAAGCCGGCGGATAGCCGCTTATAATAATATCACCCGACCGTATTTCATCAGCAATAACACGCATTTCCACACGCAAATACCGGGTGCGGATTACTTGATTGGGCGGCGCAGGCACACCTTCGTCCAAGATGCCGCCCAGGGTTGCACCATAGTTAAAATATTGCCTCTCGAAACAGTCACCTGTGGTGGGGCAATTGCCATTTGTGTGTGTTGGGCAGTCAAAAAACACTTCTAAAATGGGTATGCGCCGCACAACCACCAAAAGTTCCGCCATTTCTTCCCCAATATCAAGGTCGATTTGGTGTACGCCATATTCAAACTGCGGCATAACCGGGTCGGCGAAAACAGGGGCAAAATAATATCTGCCGGCAGTTTGCCCGTTAAAAGCCGGGGTTTGCGTCCAACTGTCCGGATAGACCGGCACGGCTGCCACACCATCATTGCCCCAAATTCTTACATAAGCCAAAATCGGATTTGCAATGGTTGGTATCGCCAACAAATCCACACCAAAAGGCAGGGAATAGGGCGGCAAATCCACAAAACCGATGATGATTATGGGCAAAACTTCCACATCAGTTTCTACTATAAAGCCCTGTTGCTCCTCCCATAGGCCTGCACCAAATATCCCATCCAGGTCAAAGTCGGCTACAAATCTGTAATTGCCCGCAATTTCAAAGCGGTTATCAGCTTCAAAGGTAAAGGTGGCAAGGTTTGGTGTTATTAGGTTTCCTGCGCCGTCATCCACAAGCCACTCAAAATCTACACCCAAAGTTAGCGCTATCGGACCTTGGCTTCTTAAATATGGGTAGCTACCGTCTTTGTCTGTGTCCCTTGGGTCAAAAACCCTTGCTTCCACTTCAATTGTGGTGGGCAAGCCCAAATTCGCAAAAGGCGTGCCAAACAAAGCGGGCGAAATGGGCGAAATGGGCGCAAAATCCACGATTGTATAGATGGGTGCGTCAATGGTGCGGGTCACAATTTCTGCCGCCAAATCAGATAGGGCATTGGTTGCCACAAAAACATCACTTCCAACCAATCCACCGTCCGCCATATAATCAAAAATCAAATCTTCCAAATTACTAATATTTACACTTGGCACAAAATTGTGGTTGCCCACGGTTGTGCTCACAAAGGTATGCTCCCAGTAAATTACATGGTCATCTCTATCCGCATAAAATCCGATTGGGGTATATTCGATGATTATTGGGCTGCCAATTAAACGTGCGCCGCCCAACCCGCCGTAAATATGGACAATAATGTCCAAAGTATCAGGCAAATCAAGAGCCGTTTTTAATGTGCCATAAGCAAATGGGGTTATGGTGTCAGGGCTAACCCAGGGATTATCAAATTCTACCGCCGTAAATTGTGGCGGCAAAACAGTAATGGTTTTTGTTGGCAAATCCACACCGCTAACAAAATGGTGGTTTGTGCCATCTACCAAATTGGCTGTAAATATGTAATCGTCAGCCACCAAGCCTGTAAAAACAGGGTCGCCATTGTCCCAAGTAACATCAAATTCTCTGCTAACCAAAATGTAACCATTGGTATCAACAGCGGCATCAATTACCACATCAGCCCCAAGGCGGTATTCGCCGGGGATAATACGAATTGCAAGCCACAAAGTAGCAGGCAAAACCGGGACAATTAGGCCATATCCATTTTGCAGTTCGGGTAAAGTTGTGCCAAAATTAACATCAGTATAGGTGGCAGGGGTATCCACAATCCCAATTTCACGCACCCGCACCGCCAATTTAGATTGGTGGATGGAAAGGGTTGTATCAAAAACATATGTATTGATACAAGCATCAATGTATGCTGCAAAAATGTATGTGTATGGAACATTTCCGTTAAATACAGGATCCGAGTTTGGTGACCAAGCATCCACATCAAAATATCTTCTAACTAATATCCGTCCAAACTGGTCAGGTGTAGGATTTCCAACTTCAACATCATCGCCGGTTTTTTGTGTCGGCAAAATCAAAACCCTTGCCGCCACTTGGTTTGGTAAAACATATGTATGTATATCAGTAAGGCTTGTTCCAAAACCCACATCTTCATTATCATCATAAATATAGACGATTGGGATTGGTAAAATTGTAATTTCCAATATCGGAAGTTCGTTGACAAGCTCTATGGTAAGTGGATTGGGATAGAATAATGATAAATTTAGATTTTGAGGTACGAAGTAGTATGTTGTTACGTTTTCTGTATCAAAAAATGTTCCAGTTGGGTTTTGTGTATCACATAATTCCCAATTACCCACATCTATTAAATTTACTGTATCCAATGCACCAATATATGTTGTGACGCCATTATCATAATTAATGCTACCCAGTCCATATCTTACAACATAAGGTGTAATTTGCAATGGCCAATTTATATTATTTTCAACTTCACCAAACGCAAGCCATTGATTGTCTACATTTGCAAAACCAGTGATTATTATATTTCTTACAGTAACTTCAATATATGGCATTTCAAAATTAATAGGTAATTCCCAATCAGCATTGATGTTATTAAATATTTCATCAAAATCGATAACCGCACTTATTTCATAAGTATCTGGGTCATATTCATCATAAAGTCCCTGTTGCCAAATAAAGTGCTCATTTCGATTAATACTTATGCTTGTTGTGCGTAAGAATACATCGTTATCATTATATACATCAAAATTAACAGTTAAGTTATTTAACAACCCTAAACTTGTAAATGGTGTTCCAAACACAACTGCAAAGTTATTTGGCATATCCACACTTGTTAAAACAAATCTGGGTTTATCAATTTCAATAGTGATATATGGATAATCAATGTTTGATGGTAATGCGAAAACATAATTATCACCAAACTCCGGTAAGTTCAAACTTGTCCAGTCAATTACAGGTTCCACTGTATGTGGTCCGATATCTATCTGCCCATTACTTGGAAACGTTCCTTGTATCCAACTGCTAACATTCACATTGCGTGTAATTGTAAAATTACCAAGGTAATGGTTTTGGGTTTCAATCTCAATAACAACATGGTTTGGTAAATCCAAGTCGCCCCAGCTTGTCCCATACAAAACATTCATTTCATCTTCATAGCCGGCCGGCAATTCCAAGCTAACCACATTATATTGAAGGGATAGAATTTCAATGTAAATACTTTCAACCAAACCGCCCATGTCCAAAACATCACGGCCTTCAAAATTCCAGTTAATTATCGGTGCAAATTCATAAATACCAACTTCAAATTCATCAAAGTCAAAATCCCAACCGATAATTTCAAGCCTAACATCTTCTTCGGTGTCCCCAACTTGGATGGAGAGAGGGGCAATGGGGCCCGCTGGCATAACAACCAAATCCACAACTATATAATTAGGAAGAAACTGCTCAAAACTTTCAAAGGGTGTGCCAAACAGTTGCTGTAAATCCAAGTTATCATCGCCATAAAAGCCGACAAAATTAGTTATGTTAAATACAGCATCTAAAATCTCAAATTCCGCATAAGGAAGGGTATTGCCGCCAAGCTCCACATTACCGCCAAAAACAGGCACAAAGGTGTAAACATTACCTTCATAGCCTTCAAATATTTGGCCGGCAACCAGTTGCCAAGTTATGGGTAAATCCGCCTCAAAAACATAGTTTTCAAAGCCCACAACATAAACATCTGCAGCAATTGTGGAGGGCAAAGACGCCAAAATGTCAGCAAAGTAAATTCCGAAGGGCACTCCTATCTTATCAAATTCATCCAAAAATTCCACAACACGATAAACATTGGGGCCCCTTACTTGCACAGTAATGCTGACTGCGAGGTCTTGGTCGGTTGTAACATTAAAAGGCAAAACCAAATTTCCGTGTATAACCACAAATCCATCCTGGTAAGGGTCAAAACTACCTTCGTCCCAATTTATAGGGATTTGCATGTCAATAACCCCTTCGGCCGCAAGGGGCAAAATGGGATCTATATTGTTAGGCGGTATGGCCTCCACTTCCACAATTACATATTCTGGTAAATCGATATCATTCCAATTTGTTCCAAAAGCCACTTCAACATTTTCAAAGCTAAATTCCAATTTGCTAATAATAGCAAACCAACTAATTTCCTCGGAAATAACTATGTTAATTGTGGGCTTGTCCGTTTCAAATTCATCAGGCAAGTCAAAATCATAAAGCCATATAGGCGCATCTTCCAAAATAACAGGGCTAAGCACATAACTTTCCAATCCCGCAAATTTGGGATAGCTGACCCATTCCACCGGCATATAAAACGCTTCCAAGTGGTCTTGCAAGCCATCAATGCTGGCGATTACAGTGATATGCTCGGGCAAAGCGGCCGCAAGCACTTCCCAAGCTGTTCCCATGGGCACGCTAATTTCTTCCTCAAAAATATCCGCAAAGCCTACAATTTCATCCACCACGGGAGGCATAACTTCCACTTCTAAAACAGCATGCTCCAAAGCATCATCGCAAATGGTGATTTTATTTGGCAAATCAGTTAAAATTTCGGCTGGTGTAAAATAGTGGTTTCCAACTGCCATGCCAAACCCAAAACTTTCGGAAGCCCATTGCACATATACACTTGCACTTATCTCGCCTTCTATCTCAAAACCATAAATAACCTTACGGATATCAATGGGATTTGGAAGGGGCAAATCGTCTACCACTGTTCCAAAATCCACTTCTGCACGGTCTTTATTTTCAATTTCAAAACCAACAACTACATATTCACGTAGGCCAACATAAACACTAACAGAAGGCAAAGTAACTGCATCAATGCCGCCAAAAGGCCATTCCACATGGCTTGGCCACATGGCTTGGTCAATTACAGGGGAAAATGCATGGGCATTGCCTTGTCCACGTCCCACGCCCCAATTATCCGCAAACCACTCCGAAACATTCAATAGTTCACGATTTGGGTATAAAAGTCCATATGTAACATCATCCGTATAAAGCAGATAAATTGCAGGAAATTTGCTAAAATCAATGTCGCCCTTTAGGGTGCCGTAGGGTATAGTGGTTTCCCAATCCCCGTCAAAGTCAAAGCCTATAAAATGGTGCAAAGCAGGCACCGGCATTGGGGGCAGCGTAGCAGGGGGCGGCACCGGTGGTGTTGCAGGGGGCGATGGTTGCTCCTCTTCGTCCCCAACTTCTTCTTGCTTCTCATCATCTTCATAACTATTTTCGTGCTCGTTTTCGTATTCCTCTTCCTTGGATTCTTCTTCGTATTCATCGTACTTATCTTCGTAGATATTATCGTAATACCCTTCTTCAGTAAATTCGGTGTAAACATCAAAACCAACCCATCCCTCGGCAAAAAGATGGGTTCCGGAACTTGTGACAAACATTACAAAAAACAAAACAAACGCAATAATCCTTCTTATCACGCCGGCTGTTGATTTCTTCATATCCACCACCCCTATCAAGCAAGCAAAAGCATAGCACAATTCTGTTGTAATTATACCACAAAACCCTATAAATTGCAAGTGCTTTTTAGGCAGTGTTTATTTAACGAAATTGTGCATATTAATCACCTTCTGCCATCTCGCTAAACGTCATTTCCATAAATTGCACCTCCAAAGGCTGGCAATGCTGGCGCACGGCATCTAAAATTTCTTCTATGTTAATATTTACCGCACGCATTTCCTTGATGCGCAAAATATCATCAGGCTGGATATTGTGCTGTTTATATGAAATAAACCGTGCGCCCTTTGGGCTTTTTGCCAGCACTTCAAATGTTTCAAATATCTTTGGCTGTGTTTCTGCAACAACTTCAAAAATCTTGTAAGTCAACATGCCACTTCCCTCATATATTTTATGTTATAAAACATTATACAGGATATTGCACAAAAAGTCAAACGCTTTAAGTCCGTTCGCTATAACCACTGTGCACCATAAAATAAATTCTTTTTCTTGCGATTTGTGCTGTAAGATGTTATAATTTAGTTGTGTCGCCTCTTGGTGGCAACATCCATGCAGGGGGGTGAGATCATCTACGAATACAAAACAACAACTATCAAAGCAGTTGGTGGCAGCATTGGATTTAGCGAAGAAAAATTTGATGCGGCTTGCACTGAGCAAATTAATAAAGTTGCGTCCGAACTTGCACCTGATGGATGGGAGTTGCTAACGATGTTCTCCGTTGCTGTAACGGGATTATATTCTTTAGTTTTTAGGCGCACATATAAGCAGTAGCCAAAAAACGGATGCTTCGCCATTGAAGCATCCGTTTTTTAATAAGAGCGTATTCACCTTGTCTTCTTTTGGAACAGTAACACGAAGTACGCCATCTTCAAGTTTTGCTGATATTTCATCAAGTTTCGCACCGGCCAAACTAACTCTGCGGCTCATGGAGCTTGAGCGCCGCTCCCTGCGGATAAAGTTTTTGCCGTCTTTGTTGCTTTCCTCTATGCGGTTAATTTGTATGCACAGGTTATTATCGCCCTCTATGCCTAAATCAATTTCATCTTTTTGGATTCCGGGCAGTTCAGCTTCGATTAGGTACTCTGCGTCCCTTTTAATGGTACCAATCCTGCCATGATTAACAAATCCTTTATAAATTTTTATTGTTAGCACTCGCCAGCGTTGAGTGATAACAATATTATATTCAAATCCCTCCCAAACAAAAACAACCCCATCCAGCTAGTGGCAGGGTTGTTTTTGTTTGGGAGGGACAGTCCCAATCTTGCTACTGTAATGATTTTGCAATTTGTATGATTTGCTCGTGGGCAAGATCCCCGGAGCTTATGGTATAGCCAATTTCGCCGGTAAGCATCATAAGCATGCCATCACCAATTCTTGCGATGCTGCCGTTAATTTCCAAATCTTCATAAGTGGCAGACCACTGTGGCAGTTCCCATCCTACAGGATAGTACATAACGGAAAGGCGGAATTCCTGCTCGCCATTGGCAAATACAAGAGCCACACTTGTGCCGGCAGACCAATGGTCTGGGTTGCGGATTGGGTCCACATCGAAGCGGGCGTAGCTAAAAGCAAAACCTTCTGGCAAATATGCAGGTTGCAAAACATCAATTGTTAGTTTTGCCAAAGCCTCATCCAAATCGTGTAGGATGGTAAGGTCTTGTATAACTTCTGCAACTCCGTCCACTTCGATAACAATTGGGCTTGTGGCGTAGCGGTCGATGTCCATGCCGCCCATGGCAATGCCTTCATCCAGGTTTTCTTTTCTAAAAAATTCGTTTACATACTGCTCGCCTTCCAAAACTCTTATTTCCGATTGTCGCCAGTTGCCATTAACCGCCGCATAAGCACCAACCGAAAGCCCCATAATACCAACAAGTACCGCCGCCGCCACTATTGGACGCCTAAATGTTTTATTCTTTTTCATAACAAATCTCTCCTCTTTTTCTAATTTAGTTTTGATGGTTGCAAGTTGTTTTTGCCTGTCCACCCCTGCCGAGGGGTCAATTGCCTTGCACATTTTCAAAAAATCCTTATCAGTCATGGCTATTTTCCTCCCCTTCAAAAAACTTCCTTAACTTACCCATGGCACGGTGGGCAATAACGCCAACTTGTGATGGGCTAATGCCCATAACCTCGCCAATTTCGCCATGTTTAAGCTCGGTGGCAAATTTCATGGATAAAACCTGCCTTTCCTTATCCCGCAACCCTGCCAGCCCTTGCATAAGCTGTCGGCAGTCCTCATTTATCACAGCAACCTCGTCAGGTTGCTTGTCGTTGCTTATCATGTCCATTATGGCATCCACAGGGGCAAAACTGCGCCGCATGGATTTGCGTAAATAGTCTGTTACAGTGTTTTTGGCGATACCTATCAGCCAAGCCTCCATGGGTTTTTGCGGGTTGTAGCCGGCATATTTTTGGATTGCCTTTACAAAAACATCACTTGCCAGCTCCTCCGCATCATGGTGGTTGTTGATGCGAAAGGCGATGTAATTGTACACGCTTTTGTGATGGCGGTGGTACATTATTTCCAGCGAATATGCTGTTTCGACCTCACGTGCCTTTGTCGTTCTGCTAATTGTATGAACCATGGCCATGCCCCCTTTCTGCGTGTTTTTTTGTTGCTGTACTTGTGTTGTTTTACTTGCAATCGCTGCGCTGCGTTGCCTTACATAATGGTATACGCACCAGCTTGCATTTCATTAACAAAAACTTGGCACATTTTTTATGCACCCAAAAACACTGTACCACAAACGAAGTATTGTTGCAACAGAAATAAAAAAGGCGGGCAATTGCCCGCCTTCACATCTATTCCTCCGACACTTTTTTGACGACTAACAGCTTTTGCCCCGATATTAGGGCATCTGTGGTTTCTAATTGGTTTATTTGTGCAAGCTCTTCCAAATCCGCATTATATTTTTTGGCGATGGACCAAAGGCTGTCGCCCTTTTCGGCCACTAAAACCACCATACTGGGCAGGGCTTCCAGCGCATCTTTGTCCAACGGGTTAAATTCAATTTCTTGGATAAATTGCACCTGGGACGGCTCCTGCACAAGTGTATCAAAATTTAGATTAAAGCGCAATTCCACCTCACTACCGCCAAGCATGTTAAAGTTTATTTGGTCGATGTTATAGCTTATTTGCGCCGCCATAGCCGGGGTTGCCCCTTTTGTTTCTATTACTTGGCGTATGGGAAGATGGGCAGTGTAATTGGCCAGCGGTGCAGTGTCGCTGTTTGCAACATATAAAATATCCGCCTCCACAATACCTTCCACCACAACTTTATCCTCTGCCACGCTAATATCTTCCACACGGGCAATGCCATCCACCTGCAAAATTTGCAAAATTTCGGGCGCATCAGCAAACCCAACAACTTCTTTTAGGCTAAACTGGTTTCGGTTGCGGCATACCAGCCGTTGATATTCAATATTTTCCGCTGCGATGTTAAGGTTCTGGTCAATACAATAAGCATCCGCCAAAATATCCACCGAGCGGCTTTCGGATATTTTAATATCCGCACCAATGGTAACTTCCATGGATAATACCCTGTCTGCCCCTTCTGCATCAGCAATAATATCCACCACATGGTCGGTTATGTACAAATTAACATCCCCAAAGGCCACCTCGGAAGCGGCAGCCACATCCAGCGAGCCTGAGAAGGGCAGTTCAAAATCCGCAAATTCTATAATAGAATCTTCTTCGCTGCCCTTGTAAAGGGGCGATATAATTAGGTTGCCGGATACATCCACACGCCCATCGGCAAGGCGCACTTCTTTGCCTGCAATTTCCACACCAACTTGCAAAAGCTCCCTTATATCAGGCTTAATTGGGGGCAAAGCCACCTCATCCCTTATGGTAAAGTGGTCCATTTGCTTAGCTGTCATATTAGTTGCGGTAAAAAAGGTGTTTTTTTGCTGGGTGTCCCCAAGCCCTTCAATATTGCGCACTGCATTAAATTCCTTATTATCCCATGCTTCTGCTGTTATGTCGATAACGGCACGGTAGTTTAGCTTGCGGTCGTTTACAATGCGGTAATCCACATTGGCAATTTCCGCTGTTAGGTTAACCCACATTTGGGGCTCTACCCCTTCCATATTGATAAAATCATCAATAAACACTTGCGTACCAACACTATGTACAGAAATTTCCCCATTATCCGCAAGGTAAAGCACATCCACCCGCATTTTACCTGAAAAACTAATGCGCCCGGCCCCTGCCGTAACCTTGGAAACACTCACCTTTGCCCCGTTTTTAAGCACGGAAGCAATATCCGGCTTCGCCTCCGGCACAATAATGTCACCTTCCAGCAACAGCTGGCTTTTCTCCCGTCCCACATGCTTGTTTAATATGATATTTTCCCTTACAAGCTCCATGCCAAGCCCTCCATATAAAAAGATAGATTTTTCGCTATATAATTATATGGCTTGTAATAAAGTTTAGAACCCTTATGTTGCAAGGCTATGGCTTTGTGGTTCTGCCCTTGATTTTTGTGAGAACTTTTTTAATAACTTTTATAAAAAAATACACAAGCAAAACCAAAGCCAAAAACACACCCAATGTGGACATGGCACGCAAAACATTAGCTATCGCATCTACTATCAGCAACCAAAAGTTGCTTTCCCGATGCAGTGTTGTTGAAATGACAAAAAACCTTAAAGCAAAATAAATTACGATAAACCCGGCAGAAGCCAGCCATTTAACTTTTCTAGTAAGATTTTTAATACCAATGCCCATCCCCCAATGGAATAACAGGGTGGCAAAAATTGTGTCCCACATCAAGAAAATGACCATGAAGTAGCGTAGTTCTATATGAATCATAATGCCTCCTGCAAGCCCAAACCCCCTGAACATGTTGCGGGCAGGGGGGTTGGGTTATTTTATTGTGCAACACACTCGTAAAACGGCCTTTGAGAGCTAAAAGGGTTCCATGCACTTCCGGCCCCAAACGAGGTAGCAACAGGAATGAAGGGCGAAACGCTATGAGCAGTCACAGTATAATTAAACGCTAATGAAAAAACATAATCAGTCCAGTTGTTTGATGTTTGATTGAAGGAAACGTCCATTTGACCAGGAGTTATTGGCCCTAAAAACGATGCAGCCGAATAAAAGGAGCCAGATGCAGTTCTTCCGCTTGTGGAAATTGCAAGCCGAATCGTTGTGCCAAGCCCGCTTATGTGCCGAAAAATAATCTGATAGCTAACAGAGCTACTGAAAGAAATGTTTATGTTATAAACAACAGCAACCGAAAATATACGACCTAAATCATTAGCAATGTCAAAGTCAGAAAGGCTATGTATTCCATGCGATTTCAGCTCATTAAGAACATCATTTGCATTAGCCATTACATAAATGATTCCTTCACATTCTTCCGTTACCTCAGGAATGAGTGGCGCAAAAAGATAGGCGGCTCCTCGTATAAAAAAATCGGCACTATGCAAATTGCTGTGCTCGTTGACCAAAGATTGATGTATATGATTTCTAACGTGTCCTGTTACTCCCGAGGCTTCTGAAAAAAAGTTCAGACCCACTGTAAAACCATTATTTTCATTCAATATAGTGTAGTTAGACTCGTTCGACATCAACAGCACGCCACTCACCGAAAGTCCATAATCATTAAAGTCAACAGAAACTACTGGCTGCTGTTCCTTCACACTTGATATAGAGCCCTGAAAATGTGTCGCAGGTTTTGCGAAAGAAAAAAGCGTCACCATAACCATTACTGTTGCCATTACCCTAAGTTTTGAATTTTTCATCTCTGTTACTCCTTATATAATCTTGCGGCCAAAACCGCTTTGTTTGCCGGCAAAAGAAGTTGTACACACTGCTTATGTGTTTATCAATCATATATGATATACATATTAGGTGCAGTTTTTTGACATTCATCTTTTTTATAGCCTTTTTTATAAGAAGCGCGATTAAAGCAATCAGCGACATGGACAAAAGCAGTGATGCAACTAAAACCATATTTGAATTCAACACCCCTTCCACCAAATTCATTATTAGCGCAGATGAGATCTCCGCTTTTTACAAAAGCAACGAAAGGCTCCATAGGCTTTACATACAAGACACAAAGCCAACCATATCAATATGCTGTTGATAAGAAATCCTGACGGATTAAAGCGATATCTCAACATTGGATTGGTTGGCGGCTCCACAAAATTAATCTTATCGCCGTATTGATTAAATTCATTAAACTGCACCCAATATTCATCACTGCGCCACATAAGAACGTTGTTGAAAGGCCAACCTTTCCAGTAAACACCGTCAACAGGTATCCACCCTTCTCCGCCAACAACAATAACTATGCCACCTTCTATGGGCATTGGTGGCAGTGTGCGTGCTTGTCGAGGGGGAACAACCATCGTTATTATTGCAGTAAAAGCCACAGCAACTATAAGCAATCTGACTAGAAGGGCATTGGTAAGCATGCGGGTTTTAGCCATATATCCTTCACACCTATCGCAAAGGTATGTTGTATCGAGCTATGCTTGTTAGTGTCATTGGCAAAGCATTTATACCAATGTCGATACCAAAAATATTTCCGCTTATACGTACATGGCCATGTGCATTTAACCTAATCTCCCCAGGATGGCCGAAGTGGGGAGCGGGATGGTGAATAAATTCTGTCCAATTGTTAATGCCAATCCATTGTGTAAATAAGTCCGCTGATGTAAGCGTAACCCCTGTTATTGCAGAGCCTTGATATGAAACGGTGTTGAATGAAGGGCCCGACCTGTTGACTCGAACTTCATAACTTACAGTTACAAACGACAAGATAGCACCAAGACCTGATTGCGCAGGTAATGGCTGCCACCAGGTTGCGGTAAATCTGTGCGTTTCCGAAATCACTGTGAGGCTATCGGCCCCAAAATAACCGCCATTCTTATCATAAATTATGTACTCTGTAAAACCGTGGTATACCACATCCGCTGCTGTGTAATCAAGCTCTTCCAGTAACAACATAGCTGCATTAAGCTCTCTTGCAAAAATCTCAATCTCTTCGATGGAGTGAAATTGCAGGTGTTGTCCACCTCTCCTCGTGGCCATTGCCTCGTCCGCATCCAAAATGGAGAAGGAAATCCCGTCACCCAATTCAAGCGACTCTAATTTAATCATAAGCGCATCTGGTGCTATAACCTGATGTGCGCCATCGTAATGCAACTCAAAAGCAGATGCCGGCAGCGCAGAAAAAGCCATTGCAGCTGCAAACACAGCGGTAAAAATCCTCTTTTTTAACTTCATTAATGATTCCTCCTTTTTATTAATTTGGCGGTCAAAGCCGCTTTGTTTGGCGGCAAAGGAAGTTATGCCCACAGCTTCCACCTTTGTCAATCATATAGGATGCACTCATTATATCATCCCTTCTTCGCTTCTGTCAAGGTTTTTTTACAATATAATATAATTTATTATTTCTTTTTGTATATTGTAAGCTTAAAAAATTTTCTAAGGGGGACGATATAAAACCCCACCTCCTTGGAAAAAATTATTAATGTGGCTTGTTAATGCCCTGTTGGGCATGTATTTTGTAAATTTATGCACAATTCTATGGTCAACTCCTTTTCTTCATTATTCATCACATTTCAAAGCACTTTACTTTTGTTAAAATACCAAATAATACAGAGAATTTTGCATTGACAAATTGCCTAATTATATGATATAATATCCATGTGGCATGTGTCGCTTTCGGGCTTTATATGCACAAAAATTTTTCGCAACGAACTTGAGGAGGTGGATTTAATGAAAAATTCACGTCTGCCCAAATTGGGCAAGCATAAAGTGATCGGGTTTTTGTTGGTGTTTTTTATGGCCTTTAATTATATTCAGCCTTTGGCGGCTATTTATTTGGACTATAGCATCAACAAGGATGTAGGAGTAGGCGAGTATCCTGAATATTATTGCCCGGAATGCCTTGCAGAAGGTTATCCTGACTGTATCCACAAGAAGGAAGACCAGTGTGAGCATGATGAAAACGGGTATGAGTATTGCAAGGATAAAGACGAAGAAGAATTAGGCGAGGATGTGGGAGAAGAAAGCGAAATTGGCAGTGATGACGACAGCTCTGGTAGTGACTTGGTTATGCCACCGATGGTTTCGACAGATTTGCCAATGGTGTTGCCGGTTCCTGCATCTGGCGGTTTTAGCACGACGGTTTCAAGGGCAGCTCTTGGTGATGGCGGCCTGCAAACGCCATTTACTAATACAGGCGTGCAAGGTTGGCAGGCAGATGCGGTTTTGTCCAGGGACAACTCGGATGCAATGCGCATTAACCTAAATGTGCCGTTTGAGGTCGCTTCTACAAATAGGTATATCGAAATCGAGTTCGGTTTTGGTATGACATTACAATCTGCACCCGGCATGGTTTTTAACAATGCTACAGGTGGCTTTGACTTTAACCCATCCACCTTAACGGCACCAGACAATAGCTTTATCCTATCTGGCCAGTGGGTGCCCACTGGCACGGAAATTCCACAAGCCAGCGGTAATAACCACACCCCCAGAAGTGGCATTTTGCGTTACGAAATTGCTACAACATACACGATGGGTGACTATTCTGGTGCGGACATTACCAATGTTAATTTTCCTGTTCTTGGTATCACCGACTGGAATTTGATTTTTAAGGCAAGATACGGCGGTTCTGCACGCCCAAGATACCATATAGACCCTATTATGGTACGTACAAACGAGGATACATTGGTAGGGGCTATCGGTCACAACTCTGTGCTAAATTATATCTCTTTACTTGGGGATATAATTATCACACCAACCAGAACAAACTCTACTTACGGACCTGTTACGGATGGAGATACTTGGCATTCCCAAATCGAATTAACCCCAAGGAGCGGTTCACACTCTATTCAATCTGCCTCCATCCCAACCCTTGGAAATCCCCTAACTGAAAGTATTTCATTTGAAATACGTGTACCAACTGTCCTAACTGCACGTGATGACATTGTTGTTGTGGCAACCCCTGCGGGTAGCGGCGTTGCGTTTCGTACAAACAACCCGTTGTTACTTAATGCCTTGCCTAACCATGGTGTTGAATATTATGTTCACCCCAATACAATCAACGTAAGCGGAAGGGCATATTGGGTGGTGAGTATCACCCTTAGCCAAGCACGCTTGATGGCAGCAAACGGCACTACACGTGCTTCTGTGAGGGTGTCGGGTGTTATACCTACGGGCACACCGCCGGGCACATACCAACATGCTACCCGAGGCAACAACCCTGTGACAAATCAGCATTTGGCCTTCCATCCAAGCCAAAGATATAACATTGTTACTCCAGCAGACCATAACCGAACCGACATTATTGTTCAAACGGTTGGGGGCATACCAAGGCCAACCCTTCACCCACTTATGAACGATTGGCCAACTTCAAACCAAAACCCTATAAACCAAAGGCTTGCAAGGTTTCCATCCGCCGCACCATTGTCGCCCCTTGGCGGCTTTGTGTTGACCAACACCGCCTTAGCTCCCGAGCAAGCGTTGTTTTTGGATTTTACCGCCGGACTTCCTTATATGGGTGTGCGTGCAGTACGCATCCCTACGGGCAATGGTGGCCCAAACCATCAAAACAGTCCTATTGGGCTTTATAACCTATCCATTACCACAACCCATGGGCGAGAATTGCATTTTGAGGGTAACGAAATGTTACCGCTTCTGGGAACTACTGGCTCTATTGGTTCGGGTTCGGGCAATCCCCGTTGGCGCAATATAAACTTTTACCATCATCTTTATGAAGATGAATTTATTATAACCCTTAGAGCAGAAATGCGTGGATACATCGGTGTCATCGTCCAAGCCGTACCTAATGCAGACATTTTCTTAACCCCCGGCAGTGTGACATTCTTGTATTTTGGTGTGTTGCATAATACCCTACCTGTAAACCACGACATACGCTCCTCTGGTATTGTAGGATGGGTTTGCCCTAATGGCGTCACAAACGAAAATCCCTCCGGTACCCGTGAAGGAAGCACTTGGAGAGATTATGCAACCACAACCATGCGTACTTCCGGACACCATGCCGGCCTTAACGGCAATTCCGGATGGGGCTTTAATGTTTCAAGCCCGGGTTTGCCTGCCACCCAAGGTCCAAATGCACAGCGTGAGTCCCTTCCGGCCGGTTTTAGCCGTTATGCTACGGAAGGAAATATGCTTTCCATTCAATTTAACAGGCATAACACGTTTTTGGGGACGCCAAATGTTGCTGCAATGCAGGGCTTTTATCTGTATCTGCGCTGCTTGACAGTAGAAGGCATTATAGAAGTTGTCCATGAAGATACCGTCATAACGTGGGGAAGCCACACTTGGGAGTTTAACGACCTTCCAAGAACCCGATTATATGACACTTTGGGCAACAGGGTTTACCGCCTGCACCTTTATGATGTAATTTTGGGGCAGTTTGATGAAAACTTAAATATGTTCCCACCTGTTAGAATAGACTTTGACGTGCGTGCTTTGCCAACCACAGACACAAGAACAGTAGACCTGCAAGAATTGATTTTTATAACTACTATAGCTGACACTTCCAGGGTTTTCCAAAGTGGTAACGCCAATGGTTTTGGTAGCCATGACCGCACCCATCATATGATGCTGGGCAGACGGCCAACACCGCCAAGCCCTGTCGGCACTGCTCCTGGTGGCTTTCACCCAGAGCAACAAGCGTGGTGGGTTGTAGATTGTGACAGGGCAGGACAAGACCGCTGGGTTGGCTCTCCTCGTGTAGATGCAGACTGGTTTGCCCTAAACTTATTAGGCGAAACCCAAATTAACACATGGACGGACATTCGCACCATTAATGAATATGGTGAAACGATTGTAAGCTGGACAAGTTATGACTGGGCAACCAATAGCCAGTTATTACATCTTATCCCGGACGCAACTGTCCATCATAGGTTTACCTATCGTAACCAACTTAATGTGCCGCTTAACAACTTTGCAGGGCTTATTCCCATTCCGAAACGTAACGAACTATTGCCGCAACGCCTTGCAAACGATGTGCCAAACCAACGCTTTGGGTTTACCTTAAACCTAATAAGGAATCCCGCCCTTGACTATCCAGCAGATTATACTTTCCGCTTCTCTCACCAACACACCTTGGACAGGTTTTGTACTTCGTTTATGACTTGGGAGGACTTCTATTACGATAATGGCTTCCCGTTTGGCACAGAGGATATTCGCATGGTACTTATTTCCAGCAACGGACAGATATTACCTGGTGCTTACGGCTCAGTTGTCCTGCATTTGGAGCCATTACATTGGCATGATATGGTTAATTTTACAGGAACATACAATAGATACGCTGCACTTGTTACCCATATTCCAGCGGAAACCGTTGTAACGGGCGTTAGCCGCCCTGTTGCAATGCGCAGCTGGCAAATGGTAAGGTTTCAGCCGGGAGTTGTGCCCTTGTCTCTTGTAGAAGATATGCCCGAGAATATTTGGGCTGCACCCCTTTCTGTTTTTCTGATTGAGGACATTGTGCCAACCGCACCAGGATTTACCTTTGTAGAGTGGAGAATGCAACATACCGGGAATTTTTATGACCCCGATGATTATTTTGAAATGCCTTGGCAAGATGTGGTGTTGGTGGCGCAATGGCAGCCTATTCCCGGCATTCCACCTAACCACCCACCAGGCAACCCGCAACCACCAAATAACCCGCCAGATTGGGGGTCAAGCGAGCCCGAATATGTTTGGGAATGGCCTGGCGGAGGTACGTCTACAATCACTAGGAGTAACTTGCCGGCGGTTGGGGTCGAATATGAATCGAATTATCTACCGCCAAACACAAATTCTTATTCAAACCCGGACTTAAGCCATGACTTTATTGAATTTACCGTAATTAGTGCTAACGCTTTGCCGCCCGAAGAAGATGACGAAATAGAAGACGATGAGGAAGGTGGAGTGGAGCAACAGGATTACTCTGAAAACGAGGAAACGCCTGTAATCATTGTAACCACTTCCTATCATATGCCACAAACTGGCATTAGTGATTCACGCACTTTTTTAGCAACAATGCTTGCCATTACCTTGTCATCTGTTGCCTTTTTTGGCAGATTGATAAGACGTGAAAAAAGTAAGGCTAAACTTATCCGTAAATAAAAAACAAACGTCATTACAGGTTTAGGTTTGTAATGACGTTTTATATTTCCACTAACTTTCCGACCAATATAAAGCGATAACTTTGCGAGCCCGTTGGGGTGCATGTTGCCAATGTAACCAATCGGCTGCCATACGGCACATAAATGTCCGATATGAAAACCGAGCGGCTTTTCGCATCTTCTGCAAACCCTCGAAAGTCGTCATAACCTTCAAAATTTATAGGTGGGTAGTAAAATGCCGCATCCAGCACATAACCCGCAAACCAGACTGCTACAAAATTGCCTTTGGGGGCAAAAATCGTCATGGCGGGGTGCTGTTCAAAATAGGTTTGGCTGTTGAAATGACGAAGGGAACCAAACTTGTTATCCCTTGGCATATCGTGACCATAAATTATGGTGTTCGCATCCAGAAAGTTAGGGTCGTTGCGATAATCCATAAAAATTGAACCCATAGGGTTTCTTGTGCCATTGGGCAAGTGATGAAGGTAGAAATCATTGTCCCACCCTTGTACGATTGGGTAATTTATATTTGTTCCGTAGGATTGTATCCAGCCAACTAAGTTGGGAATGGCGGTAGATAGTTGCTCAAAATCTATATTTGTAACAAATCGGTTATTTTCATTATCCGCTTTCGGATCAAGATTTTCGTGGTAAAAAATAGGCTCGGCATTAATAGTGGTCATAATGGTAGATATATCAGGCGTAGGAACAAATTCTGGTGCAATTTCTGCAAAAAAGTTTTCCCCTTGGTGTTCCCTAAAGACATTAAGTCCCAGCAAAACTGTAAAAACTACCGCTAATACAACGGCAATCCCGAAAAGCACACGCAAAACCAAAAGTCGTTTTTCCATTTTCTCGCCCCCCCATCGCAACATTTTATCATATTTGACAGACTGCCGCAATAGCTTTTTGCCAAATCATAATTTGGAAATCAAAGCCACCCGCTAAGACTGTGCCGAAGATTGACCTGTGGGTATTTTGAGCTTGAGTATAACATATACGCCCAGCAGCTCGCTGTTTGTAGGTGTTGTGGTAAAAAAATAATGGAGGCATGGGAGCCCCAGAAATTGTGCGTATCCGGGGTTTATGGAATACAATTTGATAAAGTGAACCCTTTCAAACCAAAAACCAACGGAAGAGAAAACCGTTGGTTTTTGGTTTGTTATTTATTTCAAAGTAGTACACCCTTTGTTTAGAGCTTTACAAGCTTAACAGCACAGGCTTTAAGCTCTGGCTCGTGGGCGATTGGGTCACGGGCTGCCGTTGTTACTTTGTTGATATGGGTGCCCGGGTGGTGGAAGTTGGAGATAACATCACCATCTTGCACGCCTTCGTTGATTTTTATGATAGCTTCAGCTTCGCCGCGGCGGGAAACAAGTTTGGCTTTGTCACCAGCTGCAACGCCATACTTCTTGGCGGTGGCGGAGTTTAGCTCGAATACACCATGGGGGTCAAGCTCCATCAAAACTCTGGTTTTGCCTGTCATTTCCATGTTGTCGTAGTGGTAAAGGTCACGGATAGTGATAAGTACCATTGGATACTCGTCACATGGCGGCTCTGCAATTTGGGAGTTGACCTTATAGTCTTGCCCCATAAGTTTAACTTTGCCCGCAGGGAAACCAGCAGTAAACAACCAACGCACGCCCTCTTCAGCATCAGCAGCAATTGGCCAGCGAACGCCGTCATAGCGGGTGTCGCGACGCTCAATTTTGTCGTAATTAACACCGGCGTATTGGGGCATGGTTCTGCTCATTTCGGCCATAACAGAAGCTGCTGTGGACTTATTGTCCGGACCCAGCTGGTTTTGGGTGTAACCAAACCTGTTCATCAAGTCGATTAAGATTTCATAATCTGCCCTTGAATTGCCATAGGGTTGAACCACAGGGCGGGTCATTTGAACACGCCTTTCTGTGTTTGTTACAGTTCCGTATTTCTCCAAGCAGGAAGCTGCCGGTAAGAATACATCGGCATATTCAGCCGTCATGGACATCATCGGCTCTTGCACCACCAAGAAATCAAGGTTTTGTAAGCCTTTGATAACATTGTTGGCATCCGGGTTCATGGTTACAGGGTCTGCACCCATGATATATTGTGCCTTTAACTTGCCTTCCACAGAAGCGTCGGTTTGCTCGGGAGAGGTTAAACCGTGCTTGCGGTTAAGCTTAACGCCCCAGAATTCTTCAAACTTATCGCCCACAGCACGGGCAACGGCAGGGTCGCCTCCTAATGCTGCAAAGAAGTCCTCATCAAAAATTTGGTAGCCCGGCAAGAAGTGCGGCAAGCAAGCCACATCACAACCGCCCTGCACATTGTTTTGGCCACGAAGTGGGTTCAAACCGGTGCTTCTTCTACCAATATGTCCGGTGATGAGAGCCAAATTGGCCAAGCACCAAACAGTTGCAACCGCATTATGACGTTGGGCAATACCCATACCCCAAGTGATGGCAGAGTTTGGGCCTTTTGCATAAAGCTCTGCTGCTTCTTTAATTTTTGCTGCGGGTACGCCTGTAACTTCGGCGGCCACTTCTGGGGTACAATCTTTTATAGCTTCCCACATCTCGTCAAAACCTTGGGTGCGCTCGTCGATAAACGCTTTGTTGTGCAGGTTGTTGGTGATAATGTGGTTCATCATGCCGTTGATAAGGGGAATGTCCGTACCGGCTTTTTGCTGTAAATGTATGTCAGCAAAATGGGCAGTACCAACAACACGCGGGTCAGCCATGATAAATTTGGTACCTTTCTTTTTAGCACCTGCTTTGAAAGTTCCAATAACAGGGTGAGCATCACGGGCGTTGCCGCCTATTTGCAAAATTACATCCGCATCCTCAAGCTCTGCAACAGAGTTGGACATGGCACCACTACCGAGCTGCACTATCAGTGCAGTAACTGTAGTAGAGTGTCAGAGGCGGGCGCACACGTCAACGCTGTTGGAGCCGATGACTGCACGGGCAAATTTTTGAAGCATGTAGTTATCTTCCAAATTGGCTTTACCGGAACCGTAAAAACCAATAGCTTCTGCGCCATGCTTGTCTTTAACTTCGGACATTTTTGTCTTGATAAGGTCTAAGGCCTCATCCCAGCTGGCCTCACGCCATTTTGGAGCTTCCGTTTTGCTGTTTGTGCGGATAAGAGGGGTTTTTGGACGCAACTCGCTTTGGACGTGTTGATGGCCAAATCTACCTTTAACACACAAAAGGCCGTTGTTGATAGAGTCCATTACAGGCTCGGCACCAACAAGCTTGCCGTCTTTTGCCAAATAATTAATTTGGCAACCAACGCCGCAATATGGGCAGGTGGCTTGGGTTTTGGTAATGCCATCGGCCGTGTAAGGGATATCCTTTTTGGTAACAAGGGCTTCCGTGGGGCATACAGCAACGCAGTTTCCGCAACGCACGCATTTGTCTGCATCAAATTCAAAACCAAAGTCAGGGTCATTTACGCCCTTGCCTTTGAAGTTGAGGGCTTCACAATGTTGAAGGTTGTTGGTTACCTTCACACAAAGGCCACATTTGATACACTTGCTTTGGTCCAGGGTGAAAACTTCGGTTTCCACAACAATATTTTCTTTCTTATCCTGCTTGGGGATGGCAACGCCATATTCTTTGGCATAGCCAACCAATTTACTGGAACCGGTGGCATTCGGATTTGCATCACAAACGCTAACCTCAGAAACCAGCTTCTCAAGAATAGACTTTCTTTCCGCTTTAACTTTTGGGCTATTGGTTTGCACAACCATGCCATCAGTTACAGGAACAGCGCAAGACACCATAAGATTGTCTTTGCCTTCAATTTCCACCACACAAATGCGGCAGGTTCCGCCCGGTTTAAGGCGTGGGTCATTACAAAATGTTGGCACGTGAAGGCCGTTGGCCTTACATACCTGCAAAATGGTCTGACCTTGCTCTGCGCAATATTGCTGGCCATTGATAGTGATTTTTGCCATTATGTAACCTCCTTATAATATTTTGTGTTAAATATTTATCAATAAATTGCATGGCATCTGGTGAATGCACATTATGCAGTTGCCCAGCGGCATTGGTGCCGCTGGGGCTGCCAGCGCAAGTTCTTTCAGTAAACCCGCACTGCCGGCACAAGCTCTTTCAGTAAACTTGTACCGGTATCATCAAATTTCAGAGGATGGTTCTGTCGCCCGTAAGCAACTGGGTAATACACATTTACCAGTTTTATGACTTTATTGATATAAATTTATCAATAAATATCATATGCAAAATATGAAATAATATTTAACACAAAAGAAGTATACCATAGCCACAATTTACCTGTCAACCCTTCTTTTTTATAAATTTTTTTAATGGCTTTTATAATTTTATATAATAAAGCTACATTTTATCGTACAATTTTAGTTATTACTTTAACAATATAACAAAAAATGAAAATGTTTTAAAATTTATTGTTGACAAGCTATGTCAAATTATATATAATGGGACTAATAAGCCATATCTCCGAGCTTGATGCCTACGGGTAAGTACCTATGGATAAGAGCCATTGGGTGGTTAGGGAAACCTTTCCGCCTCCCCACTGGAAAGGAGAGCAAGTGCCCATTTTGGCGTATTTTGCGACCTTCCCATGGGAGGTCGCTTTTTGATATTTTTTTAACAATAATTTAAGATATAGAGGGGGAGCATAAGATGAAAGCATTTGCCATTTGCGGCATAAGCAACAGCGGCAAAACCACCACCACCGAGTACATAATTAAAGAATTAATGATGCGGGGGTATAGGGTGGGCTCTGCAAAATACATTCATTGTGACGGCTTTGAAATGGACGGGAACCCGCAAACGGATACCAGAAGGCACCGTGCCGCCGGCTCCCAATTAATCACTGCCCACGCTAAGGGCGAATCCAGTTTACTTTTCCCTGAACGTATTCCCACGGAAAAATTGCTGTCTTTCTATCAGGATAATTGTGACTGGGTTGTGTTGGAGGGGGTGTCCGACATACTTGTACCAACCATAGTCACAGCTCATGAAGAAGATGACTTGCGGATGAAATGGAGCGATATGGTCTTTTGCGTGTCCGGTCGCATTTCTGCTTTTATAGATGAATATTACGGCGTGCCGGCAATTGATGCCACCACAAATATCGAAAATTTGGTGGATTTGATTGAAGACCGTGTATACGAGTGGCAGCCCAATTTTGACAGTGTGCGATATTTGATAAACAGCCTGCAATATCCCGCCCACACCTTACGTTTTTAGGAGGCAATATGATAACCCATACACCCATAACCCGATACGATTCCAAAGGCTCACATCAGGTGCAGGACCCCGTAGTATGTGAAACCCATGCAAACCTAATTATCAATGGCCTGCC
>WRAX01000002.1 GCA_009779935.1 Defluviitaleaceae bacterium
CAGACCTCAATAAAATCGAAAAATACTGGGCATGGCTGAAAGGTAGGTTGAGAAAAATACTACCAGAGTATGATGATTTTATGGAGGCTTTGTGTGGGATTTTTTAAGTTAAAGGGGTATACAATGTTGTTATCGGTAGTATTTGTAAATTAAAAAACAATGTCAAATTGAACAATTTAATATTTTAACACATAGCACGGTGGCTGTCAATTCTAATACGTATTTTTGCTTATAGTTATTTTGAATAGATATCTTTAAGGTTTTTTATTGACAAAACAACATTGGGAGAATATAATGATAGTGTACAAGGCGATAAGGGTGCGTACGGCCTGCGTTGCCACCAAAGCGGCTTTGCCGCCAACTACATAAAGAGGTAATTTTTATGAAGCGCAAGGTTTTATCTTTGGTAATGGTTATGGTTATGGTGTTTTCTGCTGTGCAGGTTATGGCACAATCGATCGCATATGCTTCCAATTCAACAGAGGAAGCTTTGTATCACTTTAACAGCATTGATTTTGGAAGAGAAGTCGAATTCTTTTTCTTGGAAGCGGATGAGCGCTCTCAAAGCAACACAGATACCATACTGCATTTCGACACCATGGAAGAATTTATCAAATTTACATGGGAAGCCATTGCTTTTATCGAAAGCATGGAAAACCCAGTGACAATTTGCCATAATTTTTATTATGGAGAGATTGGAATTACCCCATTTGCCGGCAATACATTTCACAGGCACCGTGAATGGGTGCCTACCCCAGCCAGCATCTGGACTTGGCTTGAGGTGAATTTTACAACTGAAAACTTTAGTGACGGATTGCCGTTTAGGGCTCACGTAGTAAGTTCTCATCTTCAAGGTTTTAGCATAGGTTTAGACTGGCAACATGTATTGGGAGAAGCCCGAACTTGGGTTAGCACGATAAATAGAACAGCAAGGGTTGAAATGGAGGTGCACGGAAACTGGTTTGTTACCGTTATCATTGGCGATTCGGGGGTGCCCGGAACTTTGCGTGCACCAGGGCTTTGGCGGCCAACAGTACACTTCTAAAATAAGTTTTCAAAGCGGAGTGAGGAGGGGCAGGCTCAAGGATGTTTAAATGGATTAAAGAAAAATGGAAAACTATAACACCCAAGCGTAGATTTGTCTTGGTGTCCTTCATTATAACACTCATTAGTTTTCTGGATAATCTATTTCACTATCTTCGCCTAAGGTCACAAATTTTCTTTCCCGAACTTAATATTAGGGCTCCCTTTGAACCCTTTTTTAGGCCGCTATGGGATTTGCCTGATAATCAGCTTCTGCGAGCCGGCGCTATAACACTAAGTGCCGTCATAAACATAGCCGTTCATTGGCTTTTTATGTATTTCATTCTATGGTATTTACGCAAATTTTTAAATTGGCTTGCCAAAGAATATTAGGTTAATAAAAAAACAAAGGCATTAGGGTGCCAACAGTTAGCAAGGCAAGCCCCAGCAAGCTTTTGCGTGTAAACCGCTCGCCGAGGAAGATGCGGGCAAATGCCATTGTAAGCAAAATGCTTAGCTTGTCAATGGGCACAACGTGGCTGGCAGAGCCTGTTTTCAGGGCGTGATAGAAAAACAGCCAACTTGCACCCGTTGCCACCCCTGATAAAATTAAAAATAACCATGACTTGCCGTCAATTGCTTTGGCGGCTTTTTGGTTGCCTGCCTTAAAAACCATTAGCCAAGCAAGGGGCAAAACAACCATGGTGCGCAGGGCTGTCCATAAATTGGCATCCATATCTGCCACGCCAATTTTACCAAAAATGGCCACCAAAGCCGCAAACACCGCCGATAAAACAGCGAAAAATAGCCAACCCCTGCCTTTTTCGGCCTTTTGGTTATCCTTTTTAATTTCCAGCATCAGCCATGTGCCAATACCCATAAGCACCATGCCAATGCCCATAACCACACCAACAGGCTCACCTAAAAAAATGAAGGCAAGCAGCATGGTTAGGATGGTGCTGGACTTGTCAATGGGGACAACCTTGTTTACATCACCTAATTTTAGGGCGTGGAAGAAGCATAACCAAGACCCGCCCGTGGCAAGGCCCGAAAGGATGAGAAAAACCCATGTTGTACCACTTATGTAAGCAAAACCACCACCAGAGCCTGTTATCAGCACCATAAGCCACGCAAAAGCCACCACCACCCCTGTTCGGATGGCGGTTGCTAAATGGGAATCCACACTACCTATGCCTATTTTTGCAAGGATGGTGGTTAGGGCAGCAAAAACTGCCGCAAGTACTGCATATATCAACCAAATCTCCATAATTTAATTAGCACCTCCACACCACTGTCATTGCCTGCCCGTGTTACGATGCGGCGGGGTTTAACAGCACAAACGTCATGTAACCCGTAAAAATCAGCACCATCAATAGACCTTCCAAACGGGCAAGGCGGCCGCCTGTTTTGCAAAACAGGAAAAATAGGGCGGTTGTGGCGGTTAGCACTGCCATATCAAACAGCATGGATGCGTCAAAGCTAAGGGGAGCAATAACCCCCGCAATGCCCAGCACAAACATTAAATTAAACAGGCAGGAGCCCACAATGAAGCCAAGGGCAAATTCCCCCTCGTTTTTTTTGCAGGCGATTAGGGTTGTTACCAGCTCCGGCAGGCTTGTTCCCATGGACACAATGGTTAAACCAATAATGCGCTCGCTAACCCCTAAAGTTTCTGCAATATTGCTGGCAGAAAATACGGTAAGCTGTCCGCCACCCACAATAAGTGCACCACCCACAATGGTTAAAATGATTGAAAGCCACAAAGGTTTGGACTTTTTGCCATCATTTCCCTCCACCTCTTCGGGCTGGGCATTTTTATTTTTCATGGTGTTACGTACCAGCAAAATCATGTAAACGGCAAAACCAACAAGCAACAATGCACTGCCCCATTGTGGTATATAGTCGCCAAAAATCAGCATCAAAGCCAACACCACCGCCGTGGATAAAAGGCACACCCAAAAATCCCGGGAAATGCGGTTAAGCTTTACATAAAACGGGAAAATGAATGTGCACAAACCCACGATAAACAACATATTAAAGATATTTGAACCCGTAACATTTGCCATGGCCAGTTGGCTACTGCCGCCCAAAGCGGCAGAAACGCTGATGACAACTTCGGGCGCACTGGTACCCATGGCAACCACAGTAAGCCCAATTATCACCTTGGGTATTTTAAGGTGGCGGGCAATACCCACGCTGGAATTTACAAACAAGTTGGCGGATTGGACAAGAAGAACCAAGCCGCCTATTAACATAACTATGTTTAGAAAAATTCCCATTAACAATCATCCTTTGTGTGATTTTGTGTAGGGGGTTGATTCTATTCACTCTCGGCTTTTTCGTTAAAGTCTTTTAGTTTGTTGTAGACCAATTCTTCCACATCTTCCGGGGCTTTACCCATTAGCAGCTTCATGGCTTCGCAGATGGCGGTAATGGTGTAGATGTGGAATTTACCATCCGCCACCGCCTGTATCACGCTGTCTTTCAGCGTCAGGTCGCTGGTGTTTTGGTGGGGGATGATAACGCCCTGTGTGCCCGTTAGCCCACGGCTTTGGCATAGGTCAAAAAAGCCTTCTATTTTGGGGGTTATGGCACCTACCGCCTGTATTTCGCCCCGTTGGTTAATGGAGCCTGTAACGGCAATTTCTTGGTTAATTGGCAAATTTGATAGGGATGACAATATTACATACAATTCCGCCGCCGAAGCCGAATCCCCATCAACAGTGGCGTAGCTTTGCTCAAAACACACACGGCAGGACAGGCTCAAAGGAAAGTCCTGTGCGTATTTTTGACCAAGATAGCCAATTACAATCTGCACGCCTTTATCATGTATTTCGCCGCTTAGCTGTGCTTCGTTTTCGATATTTACAATACCTGCCTTGCCGACATAGGTGGTTGCGGTAATTTTGGTGGGTTTTGCAAACACCATTTCACCCGTGTCCATGGCGGCAAGGCCGTTTATTTCGCCAACCTTTGCACCTTTGGTGTTTATCATTATAATGCCGTCCTCAATCAACTCCGTCAGCTTTTCTTCGTACATGCCGTGGCGGTATTCCCGCTCCTTTATGGCCTTGGCAATATATTGCCCGGTAACCTGTGTTGCATCATCGGTTTTTGCCCAAAGGGATGCTTCCACAAGCACCTCCGCAATACGGTTGAAGCGGGCGGACAGCTTTTTTTGGTTCCCTGCCAAACGGCTGGAAAATTCGATAACAGCCGCTGCGGCGCAGGGGGTAAAGGGCAAGATGTCCTCCTCCCCGGCAAAGCGTTTGATAAAGCAACAAATCTCCGCTGTGTTTTCGCTGGTTGCGGGCATTTCGTAATCAAAGTCCGCACTTACTTTGAAAAGGTCGTTAAAATCCTCATCAAACTCCAAAAACAGATTGCGGTAGTGGTGGCTGCCCACCATAATAATCTTAATGTCCAGCGGTATATTTTCCGGGTGTATGGCGGATAGGGCGGTGTTTTGATGCTCTTTGGGGTTTTCCATAACTACTTGGCGTATTTTTAAGGCGCGCTTTATGGCTTCCCATAAAAAGGGCACTGCAAGCACATCGGCGGCTTGCAAAATCAAATAACCCCCGTTGGCGGTGTGTAAAAGCCCGCCTTTCACCTTCATATAATCCGTGGTTAGGTTGCCAAATTCGCTGTCATACTCCACCTCACCCATAATGTCGGCAAAGGTGGGGTTTACGGCAACTTCCACCGGGGCGGCAGTTTTTTCGCTATTATCCGCAATTATGTTGATTTGGTATTTACAAGCGGTCTCATCACGGCTTTTTTTGCCTGCCCATGGTATTATATGGGCTATACCGTCATCATCATCCCCATTGCCTGCGTTGCCCCCTTGAAAATCTTGAATATTATCCAAAATATCTTCTTTTAACAGGGAAAGATAGTCTAATATATTCTGCTCATCTTGATATTTTTCTTGCAAGCGTGTTATTTGCCCGCCCACAAGGAAAAGGAATGTGTTATACTCCAATTTCTCCACTTGTTTGCGGGTTTCGTTGTCAAAATGGCGCAACTTGGTTAATATTTCCGTTGCTGTTTCCTGTATTTTACTGGATGCTTCGCCTATTTGGTCACGTAGTTCGGGGGGCAATTTGTTAAAATCTTCCACACCGATAACTTCCCCTTCCAAAATAGGGGCAAAGGTTATGCCCTTGTCTATAAGGCGCATTTCAAAGCCCTGCTCCCTTGCTATTTTGGAGAAGGTTTTCATCTCCTCATCCCGCTGGTGGTCGATTTTGCGGGTTATTTCCCCCCGTTGGCTTTCAAAATCAGCACTTTCAAAGGTTTTTGGGGTTTCCATCACTAAAATATCCAAAGCTTCCCGCAAATCATCTTTTAATTTGCGCAAAGTGCCTGCTGTGGCGGTTATAAGTTTGGGCTTTTTAGGCTCGCTAAAATTATAAACATATGCCATATCGGGTGGGATTTGGTTTTGTTTTGCCGCCTGACTTGCGTAATAGGTGGCAAAGGTGGTTTTGCCGCTGCCCGAAACACCTGCGGCGTAAATATTGTAGCCGGGGCGGCGGGTGCCAAGGGCAAACAGGAAGGCGGAGCGAGCCCTGCCCTGCCCAATAATTTCCTTGGTTGTACCCGCAAGGGGGACAGAGTCAAAGTTAAGACTTGCCGGGTCGCAAAATCTCTTTAGCTGGGTGTGGTCAAGTCTTTTCATGGATTGCCTCCAAGGTTGGATTTTTGCATAATTACGGCATCTTCTTTGGGGGTGCGGTAATAACCTTCACGCACAGCAATTGCTGCAAAACCGTGGCTTTGGTATAGTTTTTGTGCGGGTGCGTTGCTCAAACGCACCTCCAAAGTGATGGTGGTTACGCCAAGCTCCAAAACCTGCGCTTCCAAAGTATTTAGCATGGCGGATGCAATGCCCATGCGGCGGAAATATGGGTGCACAGCTATGTTTACAATATCTGCAGCATCCTCTACATGGTGCATCCCTGCATAACCAACCACTTTGCCGTCCGCAAGTGCCACTATGTAAAAAGCTACACTTTTGGACAGTTCCAGCATAAAGGCAGTTTTAGGCCAAGTGTCCTGGGGGAAGGATATTTGCTCCAATACATGGACATCATCAACATGTTGGGCTGTCATCTTAACTATTTCAAGCATTTTGTGCCTTCTCCCTCTCTGCCTGACTTTGGCGGATATACATAAGCTCAAAACCCTCCGCATTTAGGGCTTTGTGCTGGCTTCGATATGCCAGCATTGCCGTTGCGGATGCCCTTTGCAAAAGCAGGTGGGGTGGGGCAATGGCGTGGCCGGCATGCAAAATGGCCGCCTTGTGAACATCCACTCCATCCCCCAAAAACACAGCAGAGGCATGCAGCTTGGCTAACACCTCACCAATTTCACAAGCTACGGGGGGCATAATATATTCCAAATTTTGGTTGTAAATAGCGGCATAAACCTGGTTGCGGCGGGCATCCATAATTGGCACGGTTAAAGCATTTTGCTGTATGGCATTATATGCCAGCGCATCTAAAGCTGAAACTGGTACGATTTTAAGCCCAAGGGCAAATGCAAGACCCTTTGCCACGGCCGCCCCGATGCGCAAGCCTGTAAAAGAACCGGGGCCGGTTACACATGCCAAAAGCCCCAAATCCCCCTTATCCATACCGCAGGTTTCCAAAAGGGTGGTAATGGCAGGCATTAGGGTTTGGGAATGGGTTTTGCCGCAAGCCACAACAATTTCGCCTAAAATTACGCCGCTTGATGATATTGCCACGGTGGATGTGCCGCCGGATGTGTCTATTGCTAAAATGTTCAAAATGTCACCCGCCTGTCACCGTAATTTTTCTATAACCTTCGTCCCGCCCCAAATCCCGCTGAAAATTAAGGATTTTGGCGTGGGGCGGCAGTATATCTTTAATCAAATTTGCCCATTCCACAAGCACAATGCCATTGTTGCTGTAAAAATAATCCTCAAAGCCTGTATCCTGCATATTTTCGGCGTTTTGGATGCGATACACATCAAAATGATACAAAGGCAAGCGCCCGCTGTCATATTCATTAACAATAGCAAAGGTGGGGCTGGATATGGATCCCGAAATACCCAAACCACGGGCAAAGCCACGGGTAAAGGCGGTTTTGCCCGCACCAAGGTCGCCTATCAGCGCAAAAAAGCTGCCCACATCGGCATTTTGTGCCAATATGCAGCCTAAATCTTCCGTTTCTTGTTGGGAAAAACTGTCATAAACCAAGGCCGTTTCCTCCGCTTACGATTCTACCACATCCCCCGACATTTTACAACGCTTTTCTTCAATCATTTCGTAAAGTTTTTCCATGGCATCATTAAGCCCGCCAACACGGTCAATAAGCCCCACGTCAACCGCCTCTTGCCCAATTAAAAATGTGCCTATATCCATTGCCATGGTGGTGCTGTCCATCATCAGTTCTTTTAAGCGGTTTTTGGCAATTTTAGCATTGGCAATGGTAAAGTTCAAAATCCGCTCCTGCATTTTGTTAAAGTAGTCATAGGTTTGCTGTGCGCCAACCACTGTGCCGCTCATACGTACCGGATGAATAGTCATAGCCGCCGATGCACTGATGAAGGAGTATTTAGCCGCAACCGACAAAGGCACCCCAATAGAATGCCCGCCGCCCAAAACCAGCGAAACCGTAGGCTTTGTAAAGTGGCTGATAAGTTCTGCAATGGCCAGCCCCGCCTCCACATCGCCCCCCACGGTGTTTAGCACAACCAACATCCCGTCGATAGACCGGGATTCGGCAGCATTTAAAAGCATCGGGATAAGATGCTCGTATTTGGTGGTTTTATGCTCTGCGGGCATGGTCATATGCCCTTCTATATGCCCAATAATGGGCAAGTACCAAATGTTGCCACGTGGATTGTCTCCCTTAGATGCTAAGTTGCCGGGAAAATCAATCTGCCCCAACTGTTCTAAATTTTCTGCTGATTTATTGTCCTTATCCATACTTGCGCCTCCCTATGGTCATTTTCAGTATTTTTCCAATATGCTGTAAAAATAAACTTGAAAATTGGGCAAGCTTCTGATATAATGGAAACAAGCCCGTTTTGAAGAGAGGTGATGTGTTGAAGCCCAATGTTATGATTTTGTCCCAGGACAGGAATATTAAAGCCTTTTTGGAGGCGGAGCTTGCCAAGAAAGGTTGGGGCAGCAATGCACGCCTTAATAATGTTTTTGACCTTGCCGCAAATGTACGGCGCAGCATGGTAAATGTGCTTATTTTTGATGCAGAAACTGTAAGTGACTCCCCAAGTGGCCTTAAAAACCTTGTGGATATATACGATGTGTTTGTAATACTTCTCGACACCAAAGCCGCAGTGCCTTATATGCAAAGCGGCGTGCGAGGCGCAGTTAATAAACCGGATGCTGACAATTCCTTTGCGAGGAGGGTTTTTATCCGTAATATATTTGACCGTATAGGCACCTATGAGCGTGTAAGTGCCCCTGCACCTATTTTGGATATACGCTCTGCCGCAAATACAACAGACCAAGTTATAGCCATAGCCGCCTCCACAGGCGGTACAGAGGCTTTGGTTACAATGCTTTCCGCCCTGCCTGCCAATGTGCCGCCTATTATTATTGTGCAGCATATGCCGGGTGGCTTTACAACACAATTTGCCATGCGCCTTAGTCAGTTGTGCAAATTTACTGTTAAAGAAGCGGATAAAAAAGACTTGATTAAGAAAAACCAAGCCCTGCTTGCCCCGGGCGGCCTGCATATGAAGGTTAAACAAGAAAACCAAAAACTGATCGTGGAATGCGCCTCCGGCGAAAAAGTGCATGGGGTTATTCCGGCCGCCGATGTAACATTTAACACCATGGCGGAATTTATGGGCAAAAATGTTATCGGTGTTATACTTACAGGCATGGGCAGGGATGGTGCAAGGGGGCTTTACAACCTAAAAAAGCGGGGCGCAACCATTTTTGCGCAAGACAAAGAATCATGCGTGGTGTATGGCATGCCCGATGCTGCCGTAAAACTTGGTATTGTGGATTTTCAAATGCCCCCGGACCAAATTGCCGCAAAAATTGCCGAAATGATTTAGGGAGATGACATGCTTCATCCAAAAACCACCCACACCATAATAAATGGTGATTGCAGAGAAATGGATACATTAGCCGACAAAAGTATTGATTTAATTATAACGTCACCGCCGTATTGGCAACTAAAAGACTATGGCAGCGGCGATAACCAGATAGGCTTTAACGATAGCTATGAAAACTATATAAACAACCTCAACCTTGCCTGGCAGGAATGCTACCGGGTGCTGGCTGACGGTTGCCGTTTGTGTATAAATATAGGGGACCAATTTGCCCGTTCTGTATATTACGGGCGATACAAGGTAATCCCAATACATAGTGAAATTATCAGGTTTTGCGAAACACTGGGTTTTGATTTTATGGGGCAAATTATATGGCAAAAAACCACAACAATGAACACCACAGGCGGCGCAAGTATTATGGGCAGCTTCCCCTACCCCCGCAACGGCATTGTTAAGTTTGATTTTGAGTATATTTTGCTGTTCAAAAAGCCGGGAACGGCAAAAAAGCCCGCACCGGAGCAAAAAGAAGTATCCAAAATGACAAAAGAGGAATGGAATACATATTTTGCAGGGCATTGGTATTTTTCCGGGGCAAAACAGGACAAGCACTTGGCAATGTTTCCTGATGAGTTGCCACGGCGGCTTATTAAAATGTTTTCGTTTGCAGGCGAAACCGTGTTGGACCCTTTTGCGGGAAGCGGCACAACCGCAAAAGTTGCAAAAGAACTTGGGCGCAATTCCGTAAACTACGAAATAAACCCCGATTTTATTAGGATTATTGAAAACAAGATTGGGGAAGATTTGTCATCGGAAATAAATATTACAAATGCTACCCGGGTATCAGAATGGCAACTTGAAAAACGTATATCTAAACTGCCTTATCACTTTATTGATGTACATAAATTGGACAAGAAAACAGATGTTAAAAAAGACACATACGGTTCCCGTATTGACGCAAAAGGTGCAACAAAACGAGAAGAATTGCATACGGTGCGCAAAGTTATATCGCCGGAGCTTGTGGAATTAAATAACAACACTGTAATTAGGCTTATTGGCATAAAGCAGGACGATGAACAATATGAAGCAGCTAAGGACTTTCTTGTTTCCAAGTTTAAGGGCAGGCGTGTTTTTATGAAATATGATGATGTAAAACACGACAAGGACGGCAACTTGCTTGCCTATCTTTACCTTGATAACAAAACATTTATAAATGCCCATTTGCTAAAATATGGATATGTAGAAGTGGATGATTCTGCGCCGTTTAAGCATACGAAAAAGTTTAGCAAATTAAGATATGGAGGCGAGTGATTTGCCGAAAGAATGGATTTTGAACAACACAATGAACCGCTTCCAACTAAACTTTAAGCGCAATGTGGGGCCCACCAGCGAATCCATACGAAAATGCGAGCCCAAAACCTTGGAACAATGGCGGGAATATTATTTTGCAAATGTAAAATCAAAAGAACACATTGAAGAGCTTGGCAGAAAACTATACACAAAAATCACAGAAGTTGTGCAAGCAGAAATTGAAGATGTAAATGAGCAAGACTGTATAGATTATATGCTTGGTATGGTGATAAACCGCACCTTTGATGGATACATGACGGAAATTACCACAATTTACGGGCAGTTAGAAGGTTTATTGGGCATCAAAATACAACCCGCCCCTGATGAATGGGACAGACTTTATAATGTGGATTTTTTTATAGAGATTAATGAAAAGTATATTGGCTTACAAATTAAGCCCGCAGGTGATGGGATACAGCTTTCCCAAATTTTCAAAGAACGGGAATTGCAAGAAAAAACCCACCAAAAATTTACAGAAGAGTTTGGCGGGAAGGTGTTTTATATTTATTCTACAAAAATAAATGGCCGTAAAGAGATTGCCAATATGGATGTTGTTGATGAAATATCTGTTGAAGTGCAACGTTTGGGTGCAATTTAATCACACACTACCCGAACCATAGGTAAAGCCACGGCCATGCACATCAGACACCACATCTGTTACCATAAAAGCTTGCTTATCGTGCTTATCCACAATTTCTTTTAGCTTGCGATAGTCCCCGCTGTCCATGGTAACCATCAGCATGGGCATTTGCTCGTTTTGATAGCTTCCCACGGTGGGTATGGTTGTAACGGATTTGCCAAGCTCTTTCATCACATCAGCCACAATGGCATCGGATTGTTTGCTGATAATATGCACCCTCTTTTTCTTGCTCATACCATTTTCAATATAACCCATTACAACCATGGTGATGAAAATAGACAGGATGGCGAAGAAAAACGAATCCACATCAAAAACATACAGACTAAAGATAACCACCGCACCATCCGTAACAAAAAGCCCAATGGATGGCTTTAAGCCGGTATATTTTTGCAATATAAGGGGTGGGATGGCGGTGCCGCCGCTGGATGCCCTGTTTTTATACAAAATGGATACGGCAACACCGAATATAACGCTGCCAACCACCATGGCAAGCATCCTATCCTGCACCAATGTATGGTTTGGCACAAAATTAATTGCCACAGGCAATAACAATGCGCCGATTACGGTGTTTACAAACACTTCACGCCCAAGGAAAATTAGGGTGGCGATGACAACAATGCCATTACCAATCCACACGCTGATGGAGCGGTCGATTGCCCCTTCGGTGGCGGATTCCAGTATAATAGCAAGCCCTGTTAGCCCGCCTGCTGCAATTTCGTGGGGTGCCATAAACATATTTACAGCAACCGCAATTAAGGTGATGGAAAAAACTATCCACCACAAGCGGATTACCAGTTGACTCATTTTGGATTTTGTCATAAAATCACTCCTTTAGAGTTGAGTTTAATTGAAGCGGATAATATTGTCAAGATTTTTTTGGAGGTGCATTGTGGGAAAAGCAGAGCGGGTAAAAGCGGTTTTGGCTGCACTGGATGCGCATTATCCTTTCGAGGACAAGTGCTACTTAAATTATACCCAAGCCCACGAGCTTTTAATTGCCACAATTTTATCCGCACAGTGCACCGATGACAGGGTGAATATTGTAACGGCGGATTTGTTTTCCAAATACCCCACACTGGAAGCCTTTGCAGCGGCGGATTTGGCACAAATGGAGCAGGATGTGAAGTCCACAGGGTTTTACCGCAACAAGGCTAAAAACATCATCACCTGTGCCAAGCGGTTGCTGGAAGAATTTGGCGGCCAGCTACCCTATTCAGTGGAGGAGCTGACAAGTTTGGCGGGTGTGGGGCGCAAAACCGCCAATGTGGTGCGATGCCACATTTTCGGCTTACCCAGTGTGGTGGTGGATACCCATGTAATGCGAATTTCCCGCCGCTTGGGGCTAACAAAACATAGCGACCCCGTAAAGATAGAATTTGACTTGATGAAATGCCTGCCAAAACATAGTTGGATACGCTACAACCACCAAATTATTGCCTTTGGGCGGGAAATTTGTAAAGCACCCAAGGCAAAATGCCACCTGTGCTTTATGACGGAATTTTGCCCGTCTCATAAAAAATCGCCAAAGGCCAATTAACGATTTTTTTAGATTTTGCTTGCTATTGCTTACTTGGTTTGGTATAATTGCCCTTATACCCATTTCCCGCTAAAATTGCAACAATAAACTTGTCTTTTTGTCCGATTGACCCAGCACGTACTTTTGGGTACGCACGGAACCTTGCTCCTTGCAATCGAACAAAAATAATGCGTTTCTTGCAGCGATTTTAGCGGGAAATGAGTATACGACATAACAACGGAGGTTTTATTTTGGCTGATATAATTTTTCCAAATCTGGGCATTACTATCGAAAATTTGCATAGGGTGGCGTTTTCTATTGGAAATTTTGATATTTACTGGTATGCCGTTTTTGTAATGGTAGGAATTGCGGCGGGCGTGTTTTTTGGTGCGCATTTTGCACCTAAAAAGACAGGTCAAAACCCCGAAATTTATTTCGACTTTGCTATCTGGGTAATCCCTGCCGCCATTGTGGGTGGGCGGTTGTTTTATCTTATTTTTAGCCCATGGCCTGCGGGTGTCGGTTTTTTCCATATTTTCAACATTAGGTCGGGGGGCATTGCCATTTTCGGTGTTATCATCGCAGCCCTTGCCACCGCCATTATCTTCTGCTGGCGTAAGAAAATTTCTTTTTTTAATTTTGCAGATACTGCCGTGGTAGGTCTTATCATTGGGCATGTTATCGGGCGTTTTGGCAACTTTACCAATCGGGAGGCCTTTGGCGGCTTTGCTTCCGATAGTGCCCCATTTGCCATGCAAATACGCTTGGACCAAGTGCATAATGCAAGAACCGTAACAGATGAAATGCTGAGCAACCAAATAATCCAAGGCGGCTTAACCTATATACAAGTGCATCCAGTGTTTTTTTATGAAGCCGCCATAAACCTGGCTCTATTTATTTTCCTAAACATATACCGCAAACACAAAAAGTTTGATGGCGAACTTATTGCAATATACTTCCTGTCCTATGGCATAACCCGCTTTTTCTTAGAAACAATGCGTACGGACCAGTTACACATCGGCGGCACAAACATAGCCATTGCCCATATTATTTCCGCAATTTTGGTGGGTGTTGGCGGGGCAATCCTTGCCCGTGGATACATTCGCTACTTCAAAAATCGTAAAAAGCCTGCATAAATCTTCCCTTATCTGTCAAAAATATTAATGCAAAGCAAACAGGGAGGAATATTATGGGAAAATTTACCAGCGGACTTATTGCAGGTTCTGCCCTTGGGGCTGTAGGCTTAGCGCTTGCCATGAGCGATAAACGCACAAGAAAACGCTTGTTGCGTGACGGGCGCAAGGCCATAAGCCGTGCCAACGATTTTTTAAGAAGTTAAGGAGGATTTATTATGTCCAAGAAAAGTACAGCAACTGTGGATTTACACTATCACGGCGGTAACGGGAATTTAACGCCTGAAAACGGAAAAGAACTGCCCGACACAGGTAAGAAGAAAAAAGAGAAAAAAGTGTATAACTAATCATCGGGGACGGCCGGAAACTTTGCGGCCGTCCCTAAATATTTCCAAAATACTTGTTGACCTTTTTTGAAATATCATGTACAATAGAATAGAGAAAGACTGACAAAATTGAGGTGAGTGTATGATTGAGCTTTTGACAGCCGTAAAACCGCAACTATCATCAA
Organism: Defluviitaleaceae bacterium; assembly: GCA_009779935.1. Classification (GTDB taxonomy): domain Bacteria; phylum Bacillota; class Clostridia; order Lachnospirales; family WRAX01; genus WRAX01. Next base: position 14,227 of record WRAX01000002.1, read on the forward strand.
ATCCGCTGGAAAATTTGACTATGATTGCCAATACCCTGTCCCATGCGACGGGTGGTAGTTGTTTTGTTGTCGCATACAAAAGCGGTAATTTTAGGGTTGTTACCCCGAACGCTTACCCCGGGTGTTTTGATGAATGCGACATAAAGCAATCTTACGCTACCCGCGAGCCTGTCATAAAAGACGGGTTTGTTTGTGTCCCAATAACCCCACAAAACCATCATTTTGATTTTGAAGAGATAGAAGATATGCGCCAATATATTGAAGATATGTACCCAACGGGCTTTGTTTGCATATCCGGCACAATCGCCGACCCCCGTGGCATCTTGGCTGATGTTATGGAGCTTAATAACCTAATCGCCACCTGTTTGGAATTTTACACGCACCTGCACGATATTACAACCGACAAACTAACGGGAGCCCTAACCCGTAAATATATGGAGCAAGCCTTGGAAACACGCCTAAAATCAGATAGTCCCTTTGCCCTAATTATGGGGGATATGGATTTTTTTAAGCATATAAACGACAACTTTGGGCATGCCGTAGGTGACGATGTTCTGCGCTTTGCAGCGGACAACATACGCAAAAATTTAGGCGAAAAAGGTGTGCTTGGCAGATACGGCGGGGAAGAATTTGTTATCATGCTTGATAATGCCGATACCCCTGCCGCCGAAGAATTTGCGGAAAATCTACGCCTTTCAATCCAAGATGCTGATATTTTGGAGGGCAAGCGGGATGTTACCATTAGCTTGGGCATTGCCGTTTACCCTGCCCACGGCAACACCATAAAAACTTTAACAGACAAGGCGGATAAAGCCCTGTATGTGGCCAAAAACAGCGGGCGCAACAAATACCAAACTTGGCAAGATGATTTTGATGCACATACAGTTACAAAAACCCCCGAACAGGAGTTTTTTACAGGCGATGCGGACAAAGACGCCCGGCATACACGCTCGCTTTACAAAATAATGTCAATCAGCGCAGGAGATGTGGATGGTGCCGAAAAAATAAGCTTGGTTTTGGACGAAATTGCCAATAACCTTATGGCGATTGATGTGGCATATTATCCCAAAAACAAACCGCCACACAGGCTTAAAGCATCCAATTTTTTGCAGCACAACCTAAGCTTGGTAGAAAAAACCATGGCCAAGGCAGAAATATTTTGTGAGGTAGATTGGGACAACAAAAATGTTGATAATAGGGCAGGTTTTTACAATTGGCAATCCGTTATCGTGGTGCCCGCTGTGATAAATGGCGAAATTGCAGGGGTTTTATATGTTAGCACATCGGTTGCATCTAAGGCATTTACAAGGGACGAAGCCGGATATGCCTACAATGTGGCACAGCTTGCGGCAATGATGATGGATAGGGGGTAATGGCAATGTCGATTATCAATAACAGATATAGGATAGTGCGCCAGCGCAATGTGGTGCATCCTCAAGTTTCATCCTACCTAACCCGTGATATGGCAGATGACAATAAAGAGCGGGTTGTGCATTTGCTGGATGGGGATTTTTTGCCTAATGCGGTGGGTTTTTACAGTAAGGAATTTGCCCTATACAAAAATATAAACCATCATTCCATACTAAAAAATTATGATTTGGAGCTGGTGCGCTTTATCGGGGACAAGCCCGCAACCACAACCCAATACCTAATTTCTGCGGAATTTGCACCGGATGCGGCACCACTGTCAGGCGCAGCTGTGTATCTTAAACTAAAACCAAACCAAGTTTTGGATACTTTTGTGTGCCTGTGCCGTGCTGTGGGCTATTTGCATTCCAAAAACATCATACATGGCAATATCCACGCAAATACGGTGTTTATAAACCATACAGGCAACCGTATGGGGCTTATTGATATGGCGATGACCAATTTATTTTTCAAAGACAAGGCAGATATTTACTTCCAAGCACCCGAAATTTTGGCAGGGGGCGAAGCCAGCGTAAAAGGTGATATTTATGCTCTTGGTGCTACTTTGTTTTATCTAATTTCCGGCAAAAGCGGCGTAGTAAATTTTAAGAAGGAATTGGAAGAATTTACTATGGCAACCAAGCCGGCTATGCAGGCTTTTTTACCAATTATCCAAAAGGCAACAGAAAAAGCAGAAAACCGTTTTGAAACTGTGCCGCAGTTGATAGAAGCCCTAAATAGCGCTTTTAATAAGACATTTGCAACCATTGAAGTGGATGAGCTAAGGCACCTGATGCTGGGTGCAGACTTTATCGGCAGACATAGCCAGCTGGACACCATAATTAAAAACTTTGACGAAGTGGCTGTGGGCAAATCCCGTGCCCGATATGTGTATATAAGCGGCGTGCAGGGTATTGGTAAATCCACCATAGTCGGGCAGCTTAAAAACCATCTTAGCTTACAAAATGCCCCAATTTTTGCATCTTTTGACAGTAGGGGCGACAATGCCATGCGTACCATACTGCGCCAAATGTTGGATTTGCACACGTCCAAAGCTTATGATGGGGATTTTTTGCAATATATAACCGCCGTGGCAAACGGCACGTCTTTGGAAGGCAGCACAAAATCTTACGGGCAAAGCTCCATTATGCGGTTTATGTATGACCGTGTTAAGGATGTGCCCGCCATGATAATACTTGATGACATAGAATTTGCCGATTTTAGCACAATAGAGCTTTTCCAGCGGCTTGCTGCCATTTGCAAAAACCTTTGCCTTGTATTGTCCACCCGCCCTGATTTTGAAAACACAAAACTAACGGAATTTTTTGCGTCCCTAACGGATGAAAACCTAATTACCTTAACCCTTGATAATTTAACGAAAGATGAAACAGCAAGGCTGGCAAAAAGCATCCTTGCTGCCGATGAAGTTTCTGACCAGTTTGCTGATGTGCTGCACAAAAATACAGGGGGCAACCCGCTTTTTGTAGAAGAAGCCCTTAAATCCCTTATGTTGAATGGCACCATCTATATAAATTCCGAAAACGGATACTGGTATGCCGATTATGAGCGGGAGGATTTCTATAAAATCCCAATACCGCAAAATTTGATGGATGCAGTTAAAAATGTGGCGGACGCCCTTGAAGGGGATGAATACAGGGTGGTGCAAGCCATTTCTGTTTTTGACAAAATTTTGCCAACAGCAGATATGCTTGCAAGTATTTTACAAACAGATGCAACCGAGCAATTAGCAAGCCTGTCCAAACAAGGCACTTTAACTGTTCACAGCACAGGTATCGGCCGTGCCACCACCTATGCCATAACTAACAAAGCTCTAAACCAAGTGGCTTATGATCAAACAAGTGAAGAAGAAGCAAAGAAACTGCATATCCGTGCGGCGGATGTTTTGATTGGCGAAAAAACCCAAACAGACGCAATGATGGAAGAAATTGTTTATCATTTGGGTGTGGCCGATGACAATCGAAGGCTGTTAGAGTGGCTGGAAAAAATTGGCGATGCCCACTACAAAGTACTTAACATGCCAAAGTCCATAGAAATTTATGAAAAGGCCATAAAAATATGCGGCTTGCTGGGTGATGGCGAAAAAGAGATTGATGTAAGGCTAAAATTGCGCCCCGCCCAAAGGGTTACCAACCTTGTGTCGAAAGCCATCGAAAATATGGAAAAAACAGCAGACATGGCTAAGGATTTGGGTTTGATTGAAAAGCACATCCGGGCGGCTTCGTCACTAATTAACTTGCATGTTGTATTAAGTAATTTGGAAGCGGCAAAGGCGGTCGCAGCAAAAGTGAAGCCATTTTTCGAAGATGAAGCATTTAGGCAAAAATATCTAAAAGCTTACGTTGTGTTTAGATATTCTTCTTTTGATTTGCTGCTTACAGATGCAAAAGAAATGCCCAAAGGCATTGCGGATGAAAAGGCGGGGGAGGAGTTGCGCCGCCTGCAAGCCTTATGCCAAGAAGACTGGCTGGAAGAAAGAATTACTATAGCGGATTATATTAACCGCCACCACTCCCTTCTCGGCGAATATGCAAAATGTGCGGAAATTTTGACAGAAGCCATAGAAATGTGCCGCAAAAGCGGGGATACAAGGCTGGAGTCCGTATTCCTCTCCAATCTTGCTATCAACCATATCCATACAGGGCAGGGCAAGTTGGGATATCAAATGGGGATGGAGCAACTTTCAAGCGGCTTTACCCAGCCCAATTTGAAGATGGAGCTGGTAATGATTTTGGCGATATGTGACTATGTCTTTTTTTTCCGGGTGGATGATGCCCTGATGAAATTAAAAGAAGCCCAAAATGAAGGCATGCTTATGGGGCTGGATATTTATACTTCTGATAACATTATCACAGTGCAGAGTGTTATGCTGGAGCGTAGCATGTTTACGCAAATACACGGTTTTGCGGAACTTTATTTGGAGGCTTTGGAAGCGGGAGGGATGCTCGCAAACAGCCACAAACAAGCTGCCTATGTAGTGCTTGGCCGATGCTATCTAATGATGGGGGACCTGGAAAAGGCAAAGCAGTTGACTGCCATCTTTTCAAACTGGATTAAAGAAAGGGGGGTGCTTTCGGAACACAAGCACACTGCCCTTTTGACGGAAACCGTGTATGACATTTTGATGGGCAACCCAAGCGAAATGGATGCTAACCAATTGGCAGAAGAGACCATTAAGCAGTATTTGGCGGAAGGTAGCCACATTTGGATGCATAAAATGGGCGAAGCTGTAGATTTTGCTTTCATACTTCACCAATACGGCCACAAAATACCTGCCGCAACCATTTTAACCCGTGTATTGGAAATGGCTGACGGCATTGAAAACATCAGCGATTTTATGCGCCTTAAAACACTGTATGCCCAAAGCCTGCTTTCAGAAAGTGGAGAAGAAGCTGCAGATTATTTGGTGCGGGCACAACAAATTGCCGCAAGGCATGAGCACTATCTAATGCTTGCCATAATTTGCCGGGATTTAAGTTTGATTTACACCGAAAAAGCCCCTTATGTTGCCACGGATTACGCCGTGCGGGCTTGCGAGGCAGTGCAAAACCTGCTAAACAATACACCACCGCAATTTTGGGCAAGTATCATGCGTTTCCACGGGTTGCTTTCCATTTTTAAGGATGTCGTGGAAATTGATGAGCAAAACCCTGATTTTGACATAATTATGTCCCCTGATATTTTTGACGGGCTTTTGGAAGACGAAAATTTGGCAAGGGCGAAAAAGGACAGCTTTTTATCAAGAATGCCCAGCGGCATGAAAGATGCGGGAGGTATCATACGCAACCTAAGCAGCACCAGTAACGACAACCTTATGTTGCTTGCCAGGTATTTTGCGGCGGTTGCTTGTGCGCCCAAATGCTTTATTGTGGTGGAAGATGATGGGGCGGAAACCGGCTTTTCTATAATTGCCGACAATGACGGGCATCGCCATGAGGTTGAAACAAAAAGCATTTTGCGCCATACAAAGGCTTTGGGGCAAGATGTGTTTGCCACAGTGGAAGGGGACAACATGGCAATATTGCCCGAAGGGGCAAAGGTTGCTATGTGCTTGCCAATCGACCATAATGCGTATATCTTAATCTACACCGACAGTATTTTCCATAACATCAACGAAGATGCGGTTGCAGAAATCAAAACCCTGCAAAAACCTTTGGAAATGAGCGTTTTGATGAATGTTACAAAGGCGCAATCCATGCTGGATAAGCTTACGGGGGCGTTAAACCGCAGATATTTGGATTTGGCACTGGAAAACAGCGTAGCAAAAACATTGGAAGCCGGCTTGCCCCTATCCCTAATTATTGCGGATTTAGACAACTTTAAGGGCATAAATGACACATATGGCCACACGGTGGGCGATGAGGTTTTAACCGCTGTTGGCAAAATTATCCGTGAGCATTTGCGTAAAGACACCCCCTTCGGGCGTTTTGGCGGGGAAGAGTTTATGATTGCTTTGGAAAATGTGTGTGAGGAGGATGCCTTGAAATTGGCGGAAAAACTGCGCACATCTATTGAAGAAGCACGGATTTTGGGCAGCAAGCGGGCTGTAACTGCCAGCTTTGGAATTGCCGTTATGCCAGCCCACACCCAGAACAAGAAAGAACTGATAGACAAAGCGGACAAAGCCCTGTACGCCAGTAAATATGAGGGGCGCAACATGTCCACTGTGTATAGGGAAGATTTGGAAGCCCCAAGCAAAAATAAGCACCAAACAAATGATATTATTACAGGCGATGCGTTGGTAGATGCCATGAGGATGCGCCTTACCTTGGAAATTATCCAGCTAACCAGAAGCGAGATGACATCGGAAAACAGAAAAAACGTGGCGCAGGACAAAATTAAGCAAATGGTGGATGCGGGTGACCATATAAACCAAGAAGCCTTAAACGCACTAAATGCTTTGGTGGAAGCCATGTAACAAAAAGGCAACAATTATTAGGGGTCGGTTCGGCTTACAAGCAAACACTAGGATATAATCTGTGAAGGGCGGAAATAACACCACAAGCTGAAAAAGTAGCGGTGTATCGTTGCTTCGAGGCAAGGGTGCACTTATGTACCACAACGAGCGTGGGGGTGCGTGAAATTTATATTCGGTACAGTAAGGAGTTGTAATGAGCGGTTTATGTTAAAGAGGTAAATATGCAGTAGAAGGGATAGATTATAATGAAATTTGCAGATATGCAGTATACAAGACCCGAGCTGGAGTCAACACAGGCAAGGTATCGGGAGCTGCTTAAAAACTTTAAGGCAGCAAAGACCGCTGATGAGTGTTTTGCATCGCATAAGGAAATTAACGATTTTACTGAATATGTAAACACCATGATTAACCTTGCTTATGTGCGCAAAACACTTAATACCAAGGATGAGTATTATGCGGCAGAGTATGAATATTTGGATGAGGTAAGGCCGCATTTTAAGGAAGTTTTGCAAGAAATTTTTGCGGCTATGCTCAACTCGCCTTTCCGCAAGGAAATGGAGGCGGCATGGGGCAAGATAATGTTTTCCAATCTTGAGATTGAGTTAAAAACCTTTTCGCCTGAAATTATTGAAGATTTGCAAGAGGAAAACCGGCTTTGCAGTGAATATGCCGACCTTCTGGCTTCTGCTGAAATTGAGTTTGATGGAAAGACTTTGAACTTATCCGATATGTCGGCTTACTTTGAAAACAAAGATAGAGATATGCGCGTGCAAGCCTGCGAGGCTTTGTCTAACTGGTATACAAGCCATGCGGAACAGTTTGACACAATTTTTGACAAGCTCGTAAAATTGCGCACAGGCATTGCTAAAAAACTCGGCTATGAGAGCTTTACAGAGCTTGGCTACTATCGTATGCAAAGAAATTGTTTTGACGAGGCTATGGTTACAAAGTTCCGCCAAGGTATTATAGAGCATATAGTGCCGCTAATATTAAAAATAAAGGCTGAACAGGCAGTTCGTATAGGTGTGGATAAAATAGACATTGCCGATTTGTCTTTTAACTATCCTGATGGTAACCCCACGCCCAAGGGCACACCGGATGAGATTTTTGCCCATGGCAAAAAGATGTTTGCCGAGCTATCTGATGAAACAAGCGAATTTTTTAACTTTATGCTTGAAAACGATTTATTTGATGTACTATCTAAGCCCGGCAAAGGGGTGGGCGGCTACCTGGAGGAGTTTCACATTTACAAGGCACCGTTTATTTTCGCAAACTTTAATGGCACGTCGAATGATATTTATGTGCTTGCACACGAGGCGGGACATGGATATGCTTCCTATGTTGCATACGACATTTACCCCTATGAGCTGCGTGAAGGAAGCCCGGAGATAAGCGAGATACATGCCATGGCCATGGAGTTTTTTGCTTGGCCTTGGATGGAAGGGTTCTTTGGTGCAGATACGCAGAAATATTACCATAGGCATTTATCCAAATCTATAGAATTTTTGCCTTATGGCTCAATGGTGGATGAATTTCAGCACCTTGTTTATGCCAAACCCGAAATGACACCTGCCGAGCGTAATGCACTATGGCTTGAGCTGGAGGCAAAATATCGCCCATGGATTGATATGGCAGGCATACCCTATTGGGCAGAAGGCCGCTGTTGGCATAGACAGGCGGCTATTTATGAAATGCCTTTTTACTACATTGACTACTGCTTGGCAGGCATAATGGCTCTAAATTTTTGGGCTTTGAACCAAAGTGACCATATGAGTACGTGGGAAAAGTATGTGCGCCTTGTAAAGTTTGCCGCAACTAAAAACTTTGTAGAGCTTGTTAGCGACAGCGGACTGCCTACGCCCTTTGAGCCGCAAAACTTGAAGATGGTTGCAGATATGGCGGCGGAATGGCTTGAAAAAAATAGAGTATAGAGTACAGTGTATAGAGGATAGAGCGGATTTAACAGTATATTGAAAGAGGTGCTAAAGCAAGTGATACACTTGCTTGGTTAGGAATCCGGCTTCCCTTGTCTCTGTTTATATTAGTATCTATTATATTTACAAGAATCGGTGCAGGAATTGGATTCCTTTTGCATTTAACAAAAAAAGCGCACGTAATAAGCATTAGTAGTGTTATTTCCACCCTTCACAGAATACATCCTATAACTTGCCCGCCATCCCAAAAAGGGAGGCGGGCAAGTTAATGCTTGGAGTGAAAGCGAAGGATTTATAAAGCCACACTAGAAACATGAAACTATATTGAATATTTGAACAACCAATACCAATTCCATTCTCAATCATGGAAAAGCACATTTTTGAAAACGCACTGAAACCTGCGATTTTCAAAATATCCTTTTCCATGTTTCGAATTGGAATTGGTACAAGATGCTCTGTGCCATTCACAAAATTCTCCAAGTCCCTAATGCAAACGCCAACTGCTGGCATTGCGGAAAATATCACCGGCAGTTGGGGTGAAGCTGCCATATACACGGTTTGTTGTGTACAAAAATTGGTTGTGGAATGCAATGGTTATTATTGGCAAATTATCGGAAAAATACTGTTGCAATTCGGCGGCGGCGGATTGGAGAGCCGCCGGGTTGGCAGCATTATTTGCCATACTTTGCAATGCCAACAAATTATGAGAGCTGTATCCCATAGAAAAGCCCAAGTTGGGGCGCATACCCACGGGGGCAGTGCCCACAACAAGGTCATAATCACCTGCTTCCAGTCGGCTTTCAAAGTCGTAAAAAGGCAGGGTGTGCAGGGTTACGTTTGCACCTTCTGTCGCCAGCACTTCTGCCAACAATTGGGCTATTGGGGCGGTTTGTGAATTATCAACATTTACAATGATATCAAGGGTAAGTGGCATGGGTGGCAGGGCAGGGGAAATTTGGCGTTGTAAAAAGCCATCCTCACCCCTCACAAAGCCTGCATCTGCAAAGGTTGCGGCTTCGGCGGGCTGTGGATGTATATGCATCCAACACATGGGATTGATGGGGGAACGCAAACGATGCCCGTCCATGGCACCGTCAATTGCCCTGCGCACTTGATATTCGGCGAATATGGTGCGTTCCATATTAAATCCTATAAAATCAAAATAGTTTGCGGCAATGGGTGCTGCATTTTTTTTGCCCATAGCACGAAACCTGCCGTATTCGGCGGGGGATGCGGGCAAAATGTCAATCAACCCCTGCTCGAAAGCGTGGGTGGCATCGCCCATATCCCGCAGGATTAGGGCGGTTACTTGCTGTATATAAGGCCTACCGCCTACCGCATTGGCATTGGCAATGAATTCCAAGCGATTGGCCAAGGTGTGGCTGTAAAAACGAAATGGCCCATTGCCCACAGGGTGCATATTTCTGGGGGCTTGCAAATTCGTCATAGACACCGGGTGGTAATAATGCTCGGGAATTATGGGAAAATCCAATAAATACTTAAACTGCCACATGGGGGAGTTGAGGTTGATGTGTAGCGTGCGTGAGTCTACCACGTTATGGCTGGCAACATATGCCACATTTGGCCGGTAAACGGCTGTTTGAGGGGCTTGGTTGCGAAGCACATCAATGCTAAACGCCAAGTCTGCAGATGTGATGGGCATACCATCTTCCCAAAAAATGTTGGGGCGCAGGGTTATGGTCAAACTTTGCCCGCTGGGCGCAAAGGTGATGTTTTCGGTAATTGCAGGGTTTGTGATTGGTCGTAGCTCCTCATCAAAAATTACGATTGGTTCAAAAACAAGGCGCAGCACCTGCGCCAGATAGGGGTCGCTGTTTAGCAAGGGGTTTAAGGTGGCTGGCATGGGCATGGCTATTGTGAGATGGTTAGGTAAAGCTGGCGGTTGCGCTGTTTGTTCTTGCTGGGCGGGGGCTTGCGCCTCACCGCTTTCTTGTGCCGGGTAGGCGGCAAAATTGGGATCCAGCCGGGCTAAATCAGGGCTTTCGCCGCCGCAAGCCGCCAATATTAACAACAATAATGGCAATAGCAAAAGTCTCTTCATAAAATCACCCTGGTAATTTTTGTAATTTGGTTGTATAAGTGTTGAAAATCCCCGTCATTATCGACTTTGTGGGTGATGTGGCGGGCCAATTCTGCATCGGGCATTTGGCTGTTAATTCTTGCCAATGCCGACTTGCGGGTTAACCCATCCCTTGCTATAATGCGATTGATGCGCATTTCATGGGGGGCAAAAACACCAATAACCGCATGACACATTTTGTCCACGCCCGCCTCCACAAGCACAGGCGCATCAATGGCTATTACGGAATTATCACTGGTTTTTACAGCTTTATTTATGGCGTAAATTACATGCTTGTGAACAATTTGCGATAGTTGGGCAAGTTTGCCTTTGTCTGCAAAAACAATGTCGCCTAAAATTTTGCGGTTTATTTCGTTACCTGCACCTAAAATTTGATTGCCAAAAACCGCTAAAATCTCATCATAGGCGGGGGTGGCACCTTTTTTTATTACGCTATGGGCAATTTTGTCCGCATCCAAAATTTGGGCACCAAAATCTGCCAAAACACGACAAACCTCGCCCTTTCCTGCGCCACTTCCCCCTGTCACACCTATGATTAATTTATTTTGACTCATACCAATTTCTCCCAACGCTTATATCGATTGCTAATACCACGGACAAGTCCACTGCCCGCTCCATTTCGTCCCTTAAAATGTCGGTTACGGCGGCAACTTCACCCTCTGCCGCTTCTATCAACAATTCGTCATGCACCTGCAAAATAAGGCGGGATTTAAGCCCTTCGGCATGCAGACGATTATAGACTTTTACCATTGCAATTTTCATAATATCGGCGGCAGAGCCTTGTACGGGCATATTCATTGCTGCACGCTCGCCAAAGCCACGGGTTACAAAGTTGCCGCTTGCAAGCTCCGGAATTTGGCGGCGGCGGCCCCACAAGGTTTCTGCATAACCATCCAATTTGGCACGGCGCACAGCATAATCCATATATTTTTTAACCTTTGGATAACGTTGGAAATAATTGTTAATAAACCCGTCCGCTTCTTTAACGGATACGCCAATATCCTCCGCCAGCGAAAAAGCCGAAATGCCGTACACAATGCCAAAATTTATGGCCTTTGCAAAGCTTCTGGTTTGCTCGTCCACCTCTTCCAATGGGATTTGGAAGGCACGTGCGGCTGTGATGCGGTGAATATCCTGATTTTGGGCAAAAGCATCCAAAAAAGTTTCATCCCCCGATAGCTCTGCTAAAATGCGCAGTTCAATTTGGCTGTAATCCGCATCTACCAGCACAAAACCGGGGCTTGCCACAAAGGCACGGCGAAGCTCCCTACCCAAATCGGTACGTATTGGGATGTTTTGTAAATTAGGCTCGGCGGAGGATAGGCGACCCGTGGCTGTTAAAGCTTGGTTAAAGTTGGTGTGTATTTTACCAGACTTGGGATTTATTGCCGCCAAAAGCCCATCCACATAAGTAGAGCGCAATTTGGAAAAGCTGCGATATTCCAATATTTTGTCAGCGATAGGTTCGGTTTTTGCCAATTTTTGCAAAACATCTACATTGGTGGAAAAGCCCGTTTTGGTCTTTTTGCCGCCTTTTAGCCCCATATCCTCAAAAAGCACCTTTGCAAGCTGTTTGGGGGAGTTTATATTAAATTCCTGCCCTGCAAGGGCGTAAATTTCCAACGTTAAGCGGTCAATTTCCACCGTCAGCTTATCGCCATATTCCTTGATAAATTGGGCATCGATGGCGATGCCGTGATGCTCCATATCTGCCAAAACACCCAAAAGGGGCATTTCCACATCATGGAAAAGTTTGGACATGCCTGTTTGTTCCAAGTTTTCTGCCATAATGGGGTATGCCCTGTAAATGGCGGAAACATGGGCAAAAGATGTCTGCGATAAGTCCTGAGAAGACTCTTGCGGCTCATCCAGCAGACTTAGTTGTGCATCGCCTTTTTCGGGCAAATTCAGTGTTTCGCCTAAATACTGCAAGCTTAAATCCGCAATGCCGTCACCATCCTTTAAGTTGCCCAGCAGGTAACCGCCCAAAAGTAAGTCAAATGCCAAATTATTTACATTTATGCCCATTTTGCGCAATTTGCGAATGTCTTTTTTGGTATCAAAGGCAATTTTAGGTGCTTCCCCCTCAAAAAAACTTGCTAAATCAAGGTGTGGGGGTGCAAATGCCACATGCCCATCCTTAGCCAAGCCCAGCCCCAAAATCCGGTCAGCATCCCACAAAATATGAAATGCAACGGGGTCGGTTGATGTGGAAAAATCAGTTAAATCCTGCAAAATGCTTCCATTTATGGTTTGGCTGGCGGTAGGTGCAACCCCGCCAAACTTATCCCCAAACTTTTTAAGTACACTTTTTAATTCCAGCCGCCCAAGTTCCTCAAAAGCGGCCTGTGTAAACATTTCACCCAACAGCAAGCCACCCACATCCGCATCCACATCCGCATCAGTAATAATTGTTGCCAATTCTTTGGAAAGTCTTGCAATCTCAGCAAATTCCTGCAAATTTTCGGCGGCTTTTTTGGGTTTGATGGCGGTGGGGTTGGCGGTAACGGCTTCAATGGCCGCTTCGATATTTTTGTAATCCTGTATGATTTTTAGGGCGGTTTTTTCACCAATGCCCGCCACGCCGGGGATATTGTCGCTTGCATCCCCCATTAACGCTTTCATGTCAATGTATTCGGTGGGTGTAATACCCATTTTCTCCACAAAATCAGCTTCAAAATAATCCTCTGTGGTGGTTGTGCCGCCACGGGTTTTGGGTATACGTATTTTTATGCGGCCTGTTGCAACTTGCAATAAATCCTTGTCACCGGTGATGATGGTGGTTAAAAAGCCTGCATTTTGGGCTTTGTGGGCAAGGGTTGCCATCACATCATCCGCCTCAAAACCTTCCAGGGATACGATTGGTATATTCATCATCCCCAACAAATCCTTTAAGATGGGGATTTGCGCTTTCAACTCGCTTGGAAAAGGTTTGCGTGTTGCCTTATAATTAGCAAACTTAATATGTCGGAAGGTGGGTGCGGGCAGGTCAAAAACAACTGCGCCGTAATCGGGCAACTCCTCCTCCAACAACTTAAAATATATATTTAGAAAGCCTAAAATTGCATTGGTTGGCACGCCTGCCTTGTTGCTCATGGGTGGCAGGGCATAAAATGCACGGTTTATAAGGGACATTCCGTCCAGTAGCATTAATTTTTTCATGGGCATCTCCAAATGTAGTGTTTGGGATATTTTATCACAGTGCAGGCAAGATGTCAATTCATCACCCCATCATTTTATTTAATTGATGGGGTGATGAGAAATTCTGCTTGCGTAAATTTTACAGATATGTTACACTAATTACATAGAAAACTATCCTACCTAAGAGGTGATAATATCAAAGGTTTTTACGAAATTTTTAACCTTGCACGCAACAAAGAAAATGCTGCCGTAGCCGTAGCTGTGGCGGGTGCGCCCTATGTGATGGAAGCCGCCTACGAAGCCACAAAGCTGGGCATTGCCACTATGATTTTGGTGGGTGATGAGGCGAAAATTAGCCAAATTGCCCATGAAAGAGGCATAGACCTTAGCCAGTTTAAGGTGGTGGACGAGCCTGACCCGATTGCCGCTTGTAAAACCGCTGTAAGTCTTGTTTCCAGCAGGCAAGCCAGCTCCCTAATGAAAGGGGATATTGACACATCCACTGTCATGCGGGCGGTTTTGGATAAGGAAACGGGCTTGCGCAGCGGCAAAAAGCTAAGCCATATTGCCGCTTTTGAAACCGAGGGCTACCACAAAATGCTCTTTGCCACCGATTGTGCCATTAACATCGCCCCCGATTTTGATACCAAAATCGATATTATCGAAAATGCGGTGGCGGCTTTGCAAAACTTAGGCATTGCAAAGCCAAAAGTTGCCTTAATGGCCGCCAAAGAAACTGTGGATGATAAAATGCCCGTAACCGGGGAATGGGCGAAGATTGTGGATTTGCACAAGTCCGGTGAGCGGATGACGGGTTGCGTTGTTGATGGCCCCCTGGCTTTGGACAATGCCGTTTCCGAAGATGCTTGCCGTATAAAGGGTATAAACAGCCCCGTGGGCGCAGATGCGGATATTTTGGTTGCCCCGTCCATCGAGGCAGGCAATATGCTTTATAAATGCTTATCATTTATCACCAAAGCCAAAAACGGCGGGGTGGTGCTTGGGGCAAAACGCCCAATCGTACTAACCTCCCGTGCGGACACGGCAGAAAGTAAGCTAATTTCCATTGCATTATCAGTTTTGTTTTAAGGAAAACTTTTTTCGTATTTGGCGAAAAACCACTACGCAATTGTTGAAGTGGAACGTTTCAACAATTGTTGCGTTGTTGAGGAGATTTAGATGAAAATTTTAATTGTAAACCCGGGCTCCACATCCACCAAAATGGGCTTGTATGATGGAGAAACCCCTATCTTTGAAAAAACCCTGCGCCACCAAACCGAGGAATTAAAGCCTTTTGAGCGGGTAGGGGATCAGTATGATTTTCGTAAAAACATTATCCGTGATGAGCTAAAAGTGCAAGGTGTGGAACTTAGCGACTTGGCTGGTATTGTAGGCATGGGTGGCTTGCTTGCGCCCCTTGCCGGCGGTACATATATCGTCAACGATGTGATGGTGGATGATTTACGTAGCGGCAAATACGGCGAACATGCATCCAACTTAGGCGGGCTTATTGCCCGTGCCATGGCGGACGAGGTGGGTATACCCGCCTATATTGTAGACCCCGTTGTGGTGGACGAAATGGAGGATGTTTACCGTTTTAGCGGCCATCCCGAAATTACCCGCCGCAGCATCTTCCACGCCCTTAACCAAAAGGCCATTGCCCGCAAATACTGCGCCGAGCAGGGCAAGCGTTATGAAGATGTTAATTTGATTGTTGCCCATATGGGCGGGGGCATTTCTGTGTCCTTCCACAACAAAGGGCGGGTTATTGATACCAACAATGCCCTTGATGGCTGTGGTCCGTTTACGCCAGAGCGAAGCGGGGGACTGCCCGCAGGGCAATTGGCCACATTATGTTTTAGCGGCAAATACACCCATGCCCAAATTAAAGGCATGATAACGGGCAAAGGCGGCGTTTCGGCCTATATCGGCTCCAACTCCATGTTAGAATTGGAGCAAAGGGCGGAAACCGAGCCTGATATGAAGCTGTTGATGGATGCTATGTGTGTGCAAATTGCCAAAGAAATTGGTGGTTTATCCGCATCTGCTTGCGGCCGGCTGGATGCCATACTGCTAACGGGCGGCATTGCCTACGGCAAGCCTGTTGTAGCAGAAATCACCCGCAGGGTGGGCTTTATCGCCCCTGTCCACGCTTATCCCGGAGAGGACGAGCTTCTTGCACTATCGCAAGGGGCTTTGCGTGTGTTAAAAGGTGAGGAAGAAGCTAAAATTTACCAAGGCAAACCCATTTTTGGCGTTTAGGTGGTGAAAATGAAAAGCTGGTTGGCTGATAAAAGCAAAGTTGTAATACTTATAATCACGATGGCCTTGCTTCTGTTGGGCAGTTTTGGGCTTGGCGTTTACTTCTTTACCTCATTCTTCGTAGATATTATTAATACGGAAAGTGTGAGGATGGAAAATGGCGAAATTATCACAATGGAGCGTGGTGGAACTTTCCATATATACTTGGAAGATAATCGCCCACCTATTCATACCAACCACGGTTTTACCTTCACCAACACCGTAACCGGGCAGATTGTTTATAGCCGCCCAATGCCTGCCAATTTTAGTGTTATATACAACATTGGTAATGTCCACGGTAGGCGAATTGCTTTGGCAGAGCTGGAACAGGGCGACCATATTTTAGAATTTGCCCCATGGCAAGGCACTGGATATTTTACTCAAGGCGTGGAGTTTATACAACCCGCTTTTATGCTTTTTATGCAGATGGGGCTTATTGGGCTCGCCATAATGGTGTTTTTCATTTTTATAACTTTACTTTCGGTGCGCCTTTACAAGTTAAGTAAATTACAGCAAAGACAATTAAATTTTTAACATATTTTAGGAGGATTTTATAATGGACAAATTCGGCTACATGGAAAAGTATGACTTTGAGCAATTGTCCTTTTTCCAACACAAAGCAACAGGGCTAAAGGCAATTACAGCAATCCACAATACAGTGCTTGGCCCATCCCTTGGCGGTACACGCTTTTGGGTTTATGATGATGAGGAAGCGGCAATTGAGGACGCTTTGCGCCTTGCCCGTGGCATGACATATAAATCCGCCTTGGCGGGACTACCCCTTGGTGGTGGTAAGTCGGTAATTATTGGTGATGCTACCGTTCTTCGTAAAGACCCTGTTAAGCGTGAAGCTTTCTGGCGTGCTTTCGGTCGTTATATTGAGGGGCTAAATGGTCGCTATATCACCGCTGAGGACGTGGGAACAACCACCCAAGACATGGTTTATGTAAACATGGAAACCAACAATGTGGTGGGGCTTCCAGGGCGTTCTGGCGACCCAAGCCCGTATACTGCCCGTGGCGTATTTAAGTCTGTTTTAGCTTGTGCAAAACACGTTTACGGCAGTGACGACATCACTGGCAAGGTTATTGCAGTGCAAGGTCTTGGAAATGTGGGTTATCACCTTTGCAAAAACCTGCACGGTGCAGGGGCAAAGCTGATTGTAACAGACATCAACCAAACCAACCTTGACCGTGTTGTAAACGAGTTCGGTGCGACCCCTGTTGCACCCGATGAAATTTATGGGGTAGAATGTGATATTTACGCACCATGTGCTTTGGGTGCGACTGTAAATGATGACACAATCCCACAATTTAAGTGCAAAATCGTTTGTGGCGGTGCAAACAACATTTTGAAGGATGCACCAAAACACGGCAAAGCCTTAGAAGAGCGTGGCATCGTTTACGCACCTGACTATCTTGCCAATGCTGGCGGTGTTATTAACGTATCCTACGAAATTAGAGAAGGCGGGTATAACGAAGAAGCTTCTCTACGTGATATTGACTATATTTACCACAGAATGTTGGAAATACTTACAATTTCTAAAGAAACAGGCCGCCTTACCTATGAAGTGGCGGACAAAATGGCAGAAGACCGTGTGGAAGCCATGCGCAATATTAAATCTATTATGACAAGCAATAAAAATTAGTATGACCTATGTAATTACAGGCTTTTACGGCAGCGGTAAAACGGAATTTTCCCTTAACCTTGCCTTGGAGCTTGCCGGGCAAGGCGGGCAAGTTACCCTTGCGGATTTGGATGCTATAAACCCCTACTTCCGATCCCGAGAGCGGCTGGATGATATGGCAAAGCATGGCATAACCGTGGAAAGTGACCATTTGGATAACAACACAGGCTATGATTTGCCTGCCATCAGCTTTGCCTTCCTGTCCAAAGTGCGGAGGGGTGAAAATGTGATAGCCGACCTTGGCGGGGGTGATATGGGCGCAAGGCTTTTGGCTTACTGTCACGAGGCGGTTTTAAGTGTGCCGCATCAGTTTTTGTGCGTGCTTAACCCCTTTCGCCCGGACACGGATACGGTGGATAAAATGCGGGGTTTTATTAAAACCATTAATGCCGCAAGCCCCCTTAAAATTACTGGGGTGGTGTGCAATGGGCATATGTTGCACCATACCACGGCAGAAGATGTTTTGCAATCCGAAAAAATGGTGGCGCAGGTGGGCTTGCCTGTAAAATACACCATGTTGCGCCGTGATATTTACAATCAGATTAATGACAAATTATTGTCAGAAAAAGCCATGGTTTTTAACAAACTGCAAATGCGTGAGGAATGGCAATAGCTCTCCAAACCGCCATTTT
This sequence comes from Defluviitaleaceae bacterium, assembly GCA_009779935.1. Taxonomy (GTDB): domain Bacteria; phylum Bacillota; class Clostridia; order Lachnospirales; family WRAX01; genus WRAX01. The sequence goes on from WRAX01000002.1 coordinate 32,366, forward strand.
ATGAGGAGGAATTAGCATGTACGAATATAAAAGCGAGGCAGTTAGAGTAAATTTTAATCTTACCAAAAAAGAAAAGATGCAGATATCTGTCAAGCCGAGGTTGTTGATGAAATAATTAACGAATTAGCCTTGGAAGGGCGGGAGCTTGTAACCCACTCTATGGCAGTGGCATATGGCATTGCAGACTTGGTCCACACGGTTTTGCTTACATTCAAAAGATTGAAAAAATAGAAGCAATACACCAATGAGCTACTATTAAATGACAACTAAATGATGACGAGGATTGGCAATAAGAATAATATAGACACAAGGAAGGTGAAACCATTGGGAGCAGAATCCGCATAATATAACTTTTATTAAACGGAGGAAAAGGAATGCTTACAATTTCATATGCAACACCGGAAGATGCACCATATGTGCTGTCCATGGGTCACTGGCCGCCTTCACCGCTGGGTGAGCATGAAGTGGAGATGAAGATAAGGGACGAGCGTTGCTATATATTACGGGAAAATGGGCAAATCATCGGCATTTTGCGATGGAATATGATGTTTGAATTCGTGCCCTTTCTCACACTGATGTGGTTTGATAAGCCCCATCGTGGCAAAGGTTATGGCAAACAAGCCATAACCCATTGGGAAGATGAGATGCGCAGGCTTGGGTACAAAATGATAATGGTATCCACCCAGGTGGATGAGGATGGCCAGCATTTTTACCGTAAAATGGGATATAAAGATATGGGCAGCATTGTAATGGATATTGCACCGTATGAGCAACCCCTTGAAATGTTTTTAGGCAAAGCTTTATAAAGATACAGAGGCAAAGATGCACCAACCCACCGCTGCGGTTACAATGCCGCAGCGGTGGGTAATGGTGTTGTAATAGCAATATACGAGAGGTGATAAAGTGAGCGTTTCAACATACACCGCAAAACACAGGCTGGTTTTTGCGGACAATTTGTGCAAGGGCTGTGACCTTTGTGCAGTAGCATGCCCAAAAGATATTATTAAAATGGACAAAACACGGGTAAATGAAAAAGGCTACAACCCCGCCATGTGTTTTGACATGGATGCCTGCATAGCCTGCGGGATATGCGCTAAAATCTGCCCGGATTCGGTTATAAAAGTGGAGCGTGATATATGATGAGCAAGGTTTTGATGAAAGGTAACGAGGCTATTTGCGATGCGGCAATACGTGCCGGTTGCAAGGCGTTTTTTGGCTATCCCATAACGCCGCAAAACGAAGTGCCCGAGTATATGACGAAAAAATTGCCCGAGGCGGGCGGTGTTTTTGTGCAAGCGGAAAGCGAAACATCCGCCATCAACATGGTGTATGGGGCAGCGGCGGCAGGCATTAGGGTGATGACCAGTTCCAGCTCGCCGGGTATTGCGCTAAAACAGGAGGGCATCTCCTATCTTGTGGGGGCGGATTTGCCTTGCGTTATTGTGTCCGTATCCCGTGCGGGCCCCGGGCTTGGCGGTATTTTGCCGGCTCAGTCCGACTATTTCCAGGCTACCCGTGGCGGCGGCAATGGGGACTATTATTTGCCTGTTTATGCCCCATTCAGCATACAAGAGGCCATGGACTTGGTTTTTAAGGCCTTTGATGTGGCGGATGAATACCGCACACCCGTAATGGTGCTGTTTGATGGTATGCTTGGACAAATGATGGAGCCTTGCACCCCCGTGGACAAAAAGCCCGGCAATTTTGATAAAAAATGGGCGGCAAACGGCAATTCGGATGGCCGTGCGCCCAATGCAGTATCATCTCTTAGCCTAAAAGGCGAAGTTTTAGAGCAGATGAACCTGCGCCGTTTTAAGACCTACGATGATATTAAAGCAAAAGAAACTATGGTGGACAACCGTGTGACAGATGGGGACGAGGTGGCAATTGTTGCTTACGGCACGCCTGCCCGCATCGTCCTAAATGCCATTGAAATTTTGAAGGAGCAAGGGATTAAAGCAGGCCTTGTGCGCCCGATTACCCTATGGCCCTTCCCCTATGCGGATTTTGCAAACCTGCCCGCCAGTGTTAAAAATGTGGTGGTTTGTGAGCTATCCATGGGGCAAATGGTGGAGGATGTGCGCCTTGGCGTAAACGGCAAACTTCCTGTGCACTTCTACGGGCGCACAGGCGGCATGATTTTTGAGCCGGAGGAGATTGCGGAGCAAATTAAGAAGATTATCGGTAAGTAATTCGGAGGGCGGGTAATAGCTATAATTGAGGAGTGTTTTAAGGAAGCCGAAGAACGCTTGTGCGCATACAACTGATCGAACCAAACCAGTGTCCAGTTTGCAAGAAAGCTATAAAACCACATTTTATTGCTGGGCTTGCAAACCCTTATGCACAAAAAGCGTATGCACTTTTTGAGTATAGAGCCTGCTTTGATGGTTTCATAAAAACGATGCCGATTAGCAAATCCAGAGAAAGATAAGGCGAACTCCAAGAGGTTAAGGAAGCGATAAAAAGCAAGTCCTTAGCCCACTGCATCAGTAATGATGTCAGTAATGATAATATTAAGCTTGTAGCAACAAGGGCATCTTGGATTGGCAATGATGAAACCCATTATGTGCGAAAACGCGAAGATAAGGATATAACAGATTTGAAAAGGCTTGTAAACCTGACAGTGCGCTGGATCGAAAATGAATGCGAGACCCTTGAAGCACAAGAAATACCCTATAAAAAGTAAGTGGCTATCCAAAATAGTATGGTGAGGCAACAAAACCCATAACCTTAAAAGAGCAAAGCAAGGAGATGCTGGATGAAGAGTTTTGTTTGGCATTATGCAATCGCAACCCCGCTTTTAACGAAAATGATTTCACGCCTATCGAAATTCTCACCGAAAAATGGGGCATCAATTTAGGTTATAAGGATTAGGCTTCACAAATCTGTAATTTAGGAAATATTTACAAGTGAAAGGACGGAATTTAATGGCAAAAGTTGTATATGAAAAAACCCGTGGACTGACGGAAAATCCCCTGTCCTATTGCCCGGGTTGTACCCACGGCATCATCCACAAGTTGATTGGCGAGGTATTAGTGGAGCTTAATGTGTTGGAGCGCACAATTGCCATTGCACCTGTGGGTTGCTCGGTTTTAGCTTATAATTATTTTAATTGTGACGGGGTGCAGGCGGGGCATGGGCGTGCGCCGGCGGTTGCCACGGGCATAAAGCGCACCAACCCTGATAAAATTGTATTTACCTATCAAGGGGATGGGGATTTGGCGGCAATTGGCACGGCAGAAATTGTACATGCCGCCCACCGTGGCGAAAATATAACCGTGTTTTTTGTCAACAATGCTATTTACGGTATGACAGGGGGACAAATGGCACCCACCACCCTAATTGATATGAAAACATCCACCAGCCCCGCAGGTAGGCAGCTGGATGGTGCCGGCATGCCCATTTTGGTAAGCGAAATGCTGTCCCAAATACCCTCGGTTACGTATATTGAGAGGGTTGCCACCCACGATATTGCTAATTTAGACAAGACCAAAAGGGCGATACGCAAGGCATTGCAAAACCAAATGGATGGCAAGGGTTTTTCCATGGTGGAAATACTTGGCACATGCCCCATTGGCTGGGCAAAAACCCCCGCCGATGCCATGGATTTTGTTAAAGAAAAGATGATTCCCTATTACCCGCTGGGCGTGTACGCAGATAAGGGGGCGAGATAATGGGTACCACAAAGATTATATTTTCGGGCTTTGGCGGACAGGGCGTGCTTACCCTTGGGCAAGTTGTGGCGGATATTGCCCTAAACCAAGGCAAAGAAGTTACGTGGATGCCATCCTATGGCGCAGAAATGCGCGGGGGAACGGCAAACTGCTCCGTTATTATATCCGACAAGGTTATCGGCAGCCCCATAATCCTCAGCAATATTGATATTCTGTGCGCTATGAACCAACCATCCGTTGACAAGTTTTTGGACAAGACAAGGGCAGGGGCTAAGGTATTTATCAACTCCTCCATCGTAACCGACACTGTGGTTAAGGATGATGCGGAAATTATTGCAATTGATGCTACCAATATTGCTGTAAAAGCAGGCAATGCCCGCACCGCTAATATGGTGATGATGGCTGGCTTTTTGGCGCAAACAGGTCTGTTTACAATTGATGAATTGGAAGCTGCTCTGTCCCGCCGCTTTAAGGGTAAGGCGGAGCTTGTTGAGGTAAATATGAAAGCAATTAAAGAAGGGTTGCAAGCCCTTGCTTAGTATGCTGTATCGGTGATGGTATGGACAATTTTTTGCAATTAGAAGGAACCGTGGAGCGTGTAATTTTTGCCAGCGATGATGGTAATTACACGGTTTTTTCTATGCTTATGGAATTGGATGATGGCGACATCGCCGGGGTTGTTTGCACAGCATCCAGCAGCGTTACAGAAGGGGATGATGTGCGGGCTTACGGCCAATTTACCATCCACCCTACATATGGCCAGCAGTTTAAGGCCGCCGCCGTGGAGCAATTGTTGCCCCAAACAGCCTCCGGCATGGAGGCTTATTTGGCTACCGGCAATATTAAAGGCATTGGTAAAAAGCGGGCAAAAACTATCGTGGAAACCTTTGGGGTTTCCACCTTTCAGGTGATTGAGGAAAACCCCGCCATGCTTGCCCAAATAAAGGGCATAACCTACGAAAAAGCCATGGAAATTGGCGCATCCTTTGCGGAAAAAGGTGCACAGCGTAACACAATTATGTATTTGCAGGCATTGGGGCTTACCCTAGGGCAATGCGAAAAGATTTACAAGCGGTATGAGGCAAGAGCTGTGGAAATTGTCAAAAACAACCCCTATGTGTTGGCAAGAGATGTTTTTGGCATTGGCTTTAAGATTGCCGATGGCATTGCTGCCCGCATTGGCATCGCTACACATTCTCCCCACCGTATTTTTGCGGGCATTTGCCATGTGCTGATAGAGGGGTTAGGGGAAGGGCATGTGTGCCTGCCACGGGAATCCCTTATAGGTCGTGCAGTGGATCTTTTAGAGCTGGATATGAGTGAGGTGGAAAACCAGCTGTTGCAAATGCAGGTTGACGGTGATATTAAGCAGGATAAGGTGGGGGATTTGACCCTCATTTACCTTGCGGCCTATTATCACGCCGAAACCTACATCGCAAGACGTTTACTGGAAATTAACCAAATTCCCACCGAATCCACTTTGGATATCCAAAAGGAAATTAAGTTGGTGGAAAAGCAAGAGGGCATAACCCTTGCACGCAAGCAAAAAGAAGCGGTGCAAGTGGCTATGAGGCACGGCGTAACAGTGGTTACAGGCGGGCCCGGTACAGGTAAAACAACAACTATCAAGACGATTATTGCCATGCTTGATAAGCTTGGCCAGCGGGTTGCCCTATGTGCCCCCACAGGCAGAGCAGCAAAGCGAATGAATGAGGCGACAGGCAAACCTGCCGCAACAATCCATCGCCTTTTGGGTATTTTCCAAGCGGAAAGCGAACACAACCTGCAAGGGGAAGTGGATGATGATATGAAAATCCAAGCGGACTGTATTATTATGGATGAGGCGAGTATGGTGTATTCCATGTTGCTTTTTCGCCTGTTGAAAGCAATGGGTCAGCGCACAAGGTTAATTTTGGTGGGGGATGTAAACCAGCTACCCTCCGTAGGGCCCGGTAATGTGCTAAAAGATATAATTAACAGCGGCAAAATACCCACCGTTTATTTGGATGAGATTTTTAGGCAGGGGCAACAATCCGCTATTGTGATGAATGCCCACCGCATTAACCGTGGCGAATACCCTATTATTAACGAACGCTACAACGATTTTTACTTTATCAAAGAATCCAGCATGAGCGGGGTGGTGGACATTGTTGCCGACCTAAACCAGCAACGCCTACCAGATTTTTTGGGCATTTCACCTTTTACGGACATGCAGGTGCTTTGTCCCCAACGCAAAACCCTTTGCGGCGTGGAAAACCTTAATAAAGTGCTGCAAGAAAAGCTTAACCCGCCCCATCCCGATAAAACTGAAAAACAGGTTGGCTTTAACCTGTTTAGGGAAGGGGATAAGGTTATGCAAATAAAAAACAACTACCAAACCCAGTGGCGGGTATTTGATGATTTTGATAATGTTTTGGAAGAGGGGCTTGGGGTTTTTAACGGCGATGAAGGCATGGTAAGCTTTATTGATAACCAAGAGCGTTTTATGCAGGTGGTATTTTGTGATGATAAGGTGGTAGACTATCCCTTTAAGCAGTTGGATGAGCTGGTTTTGGCCTATGCCATAACCATCCACAAATCCCAAGGTTCGGAATATGATGTGGTAATTTTGCCCCTGCATAGCGGCACGCCCCTGCTGTTTAACCGCAATTTATTATACACGGCCATAACACGTGCTAAAAAGCTGGTGGTGATTGTGGGCATGGAAGGCACCCTGCACCGTATGGTGGACAATACACGGGAAAGCGTGCGCCATTCCGCTTTGCGCCATAGGATAGAGAGGTTTTATGACCAACTTTTTGCTGACAAAGAGTAGGGCAGGGCGGTTTGCGAATCTACTATACACTACAATATATCCCAGTAAATGCCTATTTTGTCGCCGTGTGCTGGATGGGGCGGAACTTTATTGCAGCAACTGCCAAGCAACTACGGCGGATATGGAGCATTATACGGAGCATGTGGGCTGGCTATATGCACCCTTTGCCTATGAAAGTGAAGTTGCGGGGGTTGTGCATCGCTTTAAGTATGGCGGGGCAAGGGCTTTGGCAAAGCCCATGGCGCAGGCAATTTGCACCCATTTTCCTGATATTTACGGTGATTTTCTTGTGCCGGTACCCCTGCACCCCAACCGTCTGCGCCAAAGGGGTTTTAACCAAGCGGCACATTTGGCGATGGAACTTAGCGAAATACTTAATTTGCCGGTTTTTGACGGGCTGGAAAGGCTAAGGGAAACTGCCAAGCAATTTGACCTTGCAAGGGAGCAACGCATGACCAACTTAGCGGGCGCAATGGGCATAAAAACAGGTTTTGATGTAGCAGAAAAGCATATATTGCTGGTGGATGATATTTTTACCACAGGCGCAACCGCAAATGACTGTGCCCGTGCCTTGTTGGAAGCCGGCGCAAAGCAAGTGGATATGATAGCCTTTGCCCGTGCGTGATGAACAGATTATAAACCCAAGGGCATCAGGATTTGATGATGTTTACATTTACAAACCGCAGAACCGACAGAGACTCAACATCAATTATCATTTGGGCTGTGGCATTTTCTCTTGTATCGGGCATGGTTATTTGGATTGTGGGGGTTTCACCTTTCAACATGCTTGCCACATCTGCGGGGGTTAGGATGTAGCCGTAACGAGCCGTTTCGCTTTTCCATATGGTTATTTTGCAACCCTCCCGCCATTTGGCGCAGTAAAAGGATTTGCTGTTTTCCAGCACATCGCCGCCGCATTTGGGGCACTTTCCTAAACCGCCTTTCCTTTTGGCGGTTTTTTTGCCCCTGCGCTCTTCTGCTGGGAAAACCACATCTTTGGGATTATTACTTGCATCCGCCACTAAATAGCGCACAAATTTTTCGATGCTGCCCTTAAAGCGGTCGGGTTGCATTTTGCCTTGATGGATGCTGTTTAAGCCTTTTTCCCACCGACCTGTGGTTTCGGCGGATGTGATTTCTGTTGGAAGGATTTGGATTAGCAACTTTGCCTTGTCTGTGGGTGCCAATGCCTTGCCTTTTCGGATTATATAGCCCACTGCCAACAACCTTTCGATAATGGCGGCACGGGTGGCGGCTGTACCAAGACCGCTGCCCTTCATTTGGGCGGCAATTTCTTCATCATCTACCAATTTGCCGGCATTTTCCATGGCGGATAACAAGGTGGCTTCTGTATAGGGTTTAGGTGGCTGTGTTTTCTTAGCTTTTACGGCAATTTTTAAGGTTTGCGCCGCCTCTCCTTCGGTTATGGGCGGCAGGGTTGGCTCATCCGCTTTTTCGTTGCCATAGAGCTGTTTCCAGCCCAATTCTAAAACCACGGCCCCTTTTGATGCGAAGGTTTCGCCGGCCACTTCCGTCACAACCTCTGTCACATCCTGCACATGGGCGGGGTAAAATGCCGCCAAAAAGCGGCGCACAATAAGGTCATACAACTTGGCTTCGTCACTTGTAAGTGTGCCTGCCCGCTTGTGGGTGGGGATTATTGCGTGATGGTCCGTCACCTTGGCGGCATCCACAATGCGCTTGGTAATGGGCAGCTTTGGTAGTGACTGGATGTATCCGGCATAATCCCCATATTCAGCAGACCCAACCAGTGCAGTGATTATGGGTGGTAATTTGATGTCGGGCGGTAGATGGCGGCTGTCTGTTCTTGGATAGGTTATTAGTTTACGTTTTTCATATAAATCTTGCGCAATGGACAGGGTTTTGGCGGCGGAGAAATTGTAGCGGCGGTTGGCTTCCCTTTGCAGGTCGGGCAGGTCGTGTAATAGTGGTGGGGATAGGTGCTTGGTGTGTGCCGCTACGGACTTAATGTGCCCGGTTTTGCCTTTTACTTTTGCGGCAATTTCTGCGGCTTTGCCTTTGCTGTCCAGCCACCCGTCTTTAATATCGTCATTAAACCATTTGCCCAAATATTGCCCATGCTGCACTGCAAAATCCGCATGTATTTCCCAATAATCTTTGGGGATAAAATTATCAATTTCTGCTTGTCGTGTTACAATCATGGCAAGGGTTGGGGTTTGCACCCGCCCGATGGATAAATTACTGTTATTTGCGATGGAATAGGCACGGCTGGCGTTTATGCCCACCAGCCAATCGGAATGGCTGCGGGCTAATGCGGAATGGTAAAGGTTGTCAAAGTCTGCTAATGGGCGTAAATTGGCAAAACCTTCACGTATCGCCTCATCTGTCATAGAAGAAATCCAAAGGCGGTGCACAGGCTTTTTGCAGCCTGCATGGTGGTAAATATAACGGAAAATAAGCTCCCCCTCCCGCCCGCTGTCCGTGGCGCAAATGATGGAGCTAACCTCCTTATCCTTCATCAGGCGTGTTAAAATGCGCAGTTGCCCCGCCGTTTTTTTGATGGGCTTGGTGCGGATTTGTTGCGGCAAAATGGGCAAGCTTACGGCCGTCCACTTTTTTAGGGTTGGGTCATAATCCTCGGGCTCGCAAAGGGTAAGTAAATGCCCAATTGCCCACGAAATTATGTAGCTACTACCGTAAATAAAGCCATCACCCTTAGATGTGGCTTTAAGCACCCGCCCAATGTCCCGCCCCACGGAGGGTTTTTCTGCAATTATCAAGGTTTTTGACATGTTACTGCTGCTTGCCTATTATATCGAAAACGCCAAAAAGCAGGTCAACGTTAATAACATTTTGGATGCTGATATTTATCGCCGCCCCATCCCTTCCCTTTTCGTTAATGGCGAAAAATGACATGGTACCGTCATCGGTGTTTATATTGGTAACATCCCCAATGGGCAGGCGAATATCGCCTTTGCGGTGTTTGTGGACTAAGGTGCCCCGCTCCAATACCAGCTCGTCCCCAAAGGGTATGGTAAGGTTTGGCAAGTTAGCTTTGGTGATGCCCTTTTCCTTTATCAACCAAGCGGTGTAAATTTCGGAAAGGTGGTCGCCGGCGGTATTTACCACACTAATGGCCGCCCCCGACCCTGCGGGGATTATGTTGATACTGCGAAGGCGATTGTTGCGCCTATGGGCATCCGCTGCACCACTTGCAACAGCAGATGCTACACCGGCCACAATTGCCCCTGCAATACCAAAGCCGCCGGGTACAATAAAAACACCGCCGCTACCGGGCACATCTTGTAAGCCCCTAATTTGGCTGAAATGCAAACTATGCTCCTTGCCCTTTGCTTTCACCATAACACCCTGCTGATGTATGGCAACTTCCGCTTGCATGCGGGCGGTTACAAACCATAAAACGGCGGGCAAAGTCACAGCCATGCCAAGGGCTACAAAGCCCATAATTGTATCTTCGGCATCAATGGGGTTTAACAGAAAATAAACCCCGCCAACCCCAAGCCCAACAAAAAGAACAACGGCCAAAACACGCAACCATATAACCGAGCTTGCCTTGTTTTTATGCAAGGCAAGCCGGCTTCCGAAATCTAACATTAAATCTTAACCTCATACAACGCTTCAAACTTTTCTTTTAGATAGGCAGTGTAATGGCTGGCATCCAGCCCGCCACCGCAAACCTGCTGTAAAAGCTCCCCCGGGGTGTAGATGGAGCCGTGGCGGTGTATTTTATCCGTCATCCACTTAGTTATTGCGGCAAAGTCGCCTTTTTCCACTAATGCATCAAAATCCAAATCCTTTTTCATTTCCGCTACAAATTGGCTGGCATATGCCGTACCAAGGGCGTAGGTTGGGAAATATCCAAATGCACCCATGGACCAATGCACATCCTGCAAAACACCAAGGGCATTGTTTGGCGGTGTAATACCTAAGTATTCTTGATATTTGGCATTCCAAACCTTGGGTAAATCCCGCACGGGCAGGTTTTCCATAAACAGCATCCGCTCAATTTCATAACGTATCATAATATGCAGGGAATAGGTCAACTCGTCCGCTTCTACACGGATAAGGGATGGACCTGCTTGGTTTACAGCCTCGTAAAACTGCGCTGGGGTAATATCACCAAATGATTTTGGTAAATACTCCTTCAACTCCTCGGCTATGTAATTCCAAAAGCCACGGCTGCGGCCGATTACATTTTCGTAAAAACGGCTTTGGCTTTCATGTATGCCCATGGATGCGCCACGGGACAATTCGGTTTCCGCAATGCTGTCGCAAGTAGACTGTTCGTAGATGGCGTGGCCGCATTCGTGTAAAATGCTGTAAAAGCTGGAAATAAAGTCCCTTTCATCATAACGGGTGGTTATGCGTATATCGGTTTTGTGGGTGCCGCTGCAAAATGGGTGGGTAGATTCGGTGATATATCCTCTTGACAGGTCATACCCAATCTTTTCAGCAGTAAAGGTGGAGATTTTTTCCTGCATTGCTTTTTCCACCGGGGCGTGCATAAAGCCTGCATCTATCTGCTTTTTGGAGCTTACAACCGCTTTTAACAAAGGCACAACAACCTCCCGCACCTCTGCAAAAAACTTGTCATAAATTTCCATGTTCATACCTTCTTCGTAGTCATCCAGCATTACATTATACACTTCCTGCCCGGCTTCCAAGCGGTGGCCAACCATTTCCTTGCTTTTTGCCACAATTTGCTCTAAAATTGGGGCAAATGCATCAAAATCATCATTTTTGCGTGCCTGCTCCCACACCACATGGGCTTTTGCCCGCAATTCACTAAATTCCTTTACCAACTGGCTGGGTATTTTTGTATTTTTATCAAAATTTTTCTTCGCTTTTTGGTAGCGGGCGGCGGTTATGGGGTCCAGTTTATCCTTAATGGCTTCCAAGGCTTCCAAATAACCCTTCATCTTATCTGATGTGGTCATAATAAATATTTTTTCTGAAAAAAAGCCCTGCCGCTTAGCACGGGCGGCAACCCCTGCTTTTGGCGCAACTGTGTTGGCATCAAAGCCGGCAACGCCCATTAGTTGGTTGTACATGCGTATCCTGTCCATGTAGGCGTTAAAATCTTTTGCAACTTGTTCCATAAGTTTTTCCTCCCAATATTCCGAAATTTGATGCTTTAATTATACCCCACCCAGGGTAATTGCGCAAGCATAATTTGGCTCGTCCCTCATATAATTCACCAAGTACAAATGTTAGTACAAATGTTAATAATGTGGAGGGATTGTATGGACTGGCATAATATGGATTTAGGGCGGGCTTTAGGGGAAATTGGGACAAGCACCGCCCAAGGGCTTGCAAAAAGCGAGGCTGATGAACGACTGCAGCAATTTGGGCGCAATGCCATAAAGCAGAAGCGGGAAGCCCCGCTGATTTTGCGCTTTTTTGCCCAGTTTAAGGATTTTATGGTAATTGTGTTGTTATTTGCGGCAGGGCTATCCTATGCCGCCGGGCGGTTGCATGGGGAAAACAGGATTACCGATGCGCTGATTATCCTTGCGATTGTATGCCTTAATGCCGTTTTAGGGCTTGTGCAGGAGTCCCGTGCGAAAAAGGCATTGGAAGCCCTGCGGGACATTTCCAGCCCCGAAGCACGGGTTTTGCGGGATGGACAAGTTGTTACCATCAAGGCGGAGGAGATTGTGGCAGGGGATATTGTTTATCTTGAAACAGGGGACATTGTACCCGCCGACCTGCGCCTGATAAACACCATAAACTTACAGGTGGAAGAAGCGGCATTAACAGGCGAATCCCTTCCCGTGGATAAAGATGCCCATGCCATTGCAGAAGCGGGTGCGCCTTTGGGGGACAGGCTTAATATGGCATTTTCGGGTGCATTTATTACCTATGGTCGGGGTGCGGGCATTGCAGTTGCCACAGGCATGGATACAGAAATGGGCAAAATTGCCAGCTTGATAATGGAAGAAAAATCTCCCGAAACGCCATTGCAGAAGAAATTAGTGGAAACAGGCAAAGTACTGGGTATTGCTGCCCTTATCATATGCGCTGCCATTTTTGCCATTGGCTTGTGGCGGCAAATACCGCCGCTGGATATGTTTGTAACGTCCGTATCCCTTGCTGTTGCGGCTATTCCCGAGGGTTTGGTGGCCATTGTAACAATAATGCTGGCAATTGGCGTTACCCGCATGGCAAGGCGCAATGCCATCATCCGTAAGTTGCCTGCGGTGGAAACTTTGGGGTCTGCCACCGTTATTTGCTCTGATAAAACAGGCACATTAACCCAAAACAAGATGAAGATTGTGGAAATTTCCGATGGGCGGTCCATATTGCGCAAAGATGCGGTGGATGCCATGGATATTATCCGCCTTGGCAGCTTATGTAATGATAGTTTTGTAAGCGGGGGCGAAATTGTAGGCGACCCCACAGAAGCCGCCTTCGTGTCCGCTTTGCACGTATACAACATGGACAAAGCCGGCCTGGAAACGGACAAGCCGCGATTGGCAGAAATCCCCTTTGACAGCAAACGTAAACTGATGACTACCATACATAAAGATGGTGAGGGCTTTCTTGCCATTACCAAGGGTGCGCCGGATGTGCTTTTGGGGCTTTGTGCGGCTTATCAAACGGGCGGGCGTGTGCAAAATTTGAACAATGCCAGTCGTGGCGCAATCCTCACAAATGTGGCAAAAATGGCTGATAGAGCACTGCGGGTTTTGGCCGTTGCCGTCAAACCTTTAAGTCAAATTCCATCCAATCCTAACGACATGGAGAATGGGTTAATTTTTGTAGGCTTGGTAGGTATGATGGACCCGCCCCGCCCCGAGGTGAGGGATGCGGTTGCAATTTGCAAACAAGCGGGCATACGCCCTGTAATGATAACGGGGGACCATGGGGCAACGGCACTTGCAATTGGGCGCAGCATCGGCATATCCGCCACGCAAGTTGTAACGGGTGAGGATTTGAATAAGATGACCGCTGATGAATTGGGCAACGCTGTTGACCATGTAAACATTTTTGCCCGTGTTTCACCGGAAGATAAATTGCGCATTGTGCGGGCTTTTCAAGCAAAAGGGCACACGGTAGCGATGACGGGGGATGGGGTAAACGATGCCCCTGCCCTAAAAGCTGCCGACATCGGTTGCGCCATGGGCATAAACGGCACGGCAGTTGCCAAAGCTGCATCAGATATTGTGCTTACGGATGACAACTTTGCCACCATCGTATCTGCCGTGCGGGAAGGGCGTGGCATTTTAACAAATATCCGCAAGGCAGTGCATTTTCTGCTTTCCTCCAATATTGGGGAGATAATTACCATTTTTGTAGCTATCTTACTGGGCTGGCCCGTGCCTTTGCTTGCTATCCACCTACTTTGGGTAAATCTGGTAACAGACAGCCTGCCTGCCATTGCACTGGGGTTGGATCCCGCCGACCCGAAAATAATGGAAGGGCGTTCTACCGCCAAACGAAAGGGGCTTTTTGGGCGCAAGGTGTGGTATCGCATTTTCATTGAAGGTGCGATGATTGGCATGTTGTCACTAATTGCTTTTGCAGTGGGATATACCATTTTAGGCGGCGAAAATCCTGCGCAAATGGGGCGCACCATGGCGTTTACAACCCTTTCCCTGTCACAATTGGTGCATGCCTTTAATATGCGCAGCGAAAACAGTATTTTTAGCATCAAGTTGTTTGAAAACCGCTATTTGGTGGGCGCACTGATAATTGGTACATTGTTGCAAGTTGGCGTCATCTCCATCGAGGCTGTTGCGAATATTTTCCATGTTGCCCCAATGCCGACTAATGCTTGGCTGGTGGTTGCTGGCCTGTCTTTACTACCTATTGTTATTGTGGAGCTGGAAAAGCTACTGCTGAATGTTGCAATCAAATGGCGCAATCGCACACATGCGTAGCTATAACAAAACACCCCCGCGAAGCGCAGTCTTCGTGGGGGTGTTTTGTCTACTCAATTTCCGGCGCATCCAAATCCTCTTTGGTAATATCTTTGTTTTTGTGGAACATATCGTACAAAATCGGTACCACGTAAAGGGTGGTTATGGTGGCGTACAGCAGGCCGCCGATGGTGGCAACTGCCATGGGCTGCATCATTTCTGTACCTTCGCCGAAACCAAGGGCAAGTACGGACATGGCAAAGATGGTGGATATCGCCGTCATCAATATAGGGCGCAGGCGTTTGCGGCCGGCATCCACAATTGCTTCCACCTTGGTCATACCTTCCCATCTATCTTGCACAATACGGGAAACCAGCACAATGCCGTTATTTATGGCAACGCCGCTAAGCAGTATCAAACCAATCATAGCTACGATGGAAAGGGGCATGCCCGCCACCATAAGGGACACAAAACCGCCTGTAAACGCCAGCGGTATGGTAAACATAATAACAAATGGTGCGCTGATGGATTGGAACTGGGCAACCATGATAAGGTAGGTTAGTAATAGCCCAAGGGCAATCATCAGTATAAGGTCGTTCATGGCATCGGTTATCATTTCCATTTCGCCTGCTATTACTATGCGTGTGTCACCCATAGGCTCAAAATCTTCCAGCAGGGCTTCAATTTCCGCATTTACAAGAGCCACGTTAAAACCATCTTCCAGCCCGCCTGATATGGTTACAAAACGGTTGCGGTTTACACGGCTTATGCTGGCGAATCCTATATCCTCATGCACGGCGGCTATGGTGGAAAGGGGCACATAGCCGCCCGCTGTGGTGATTTGCATATTTTCAATGCTTACGCGGTTTGGCTCCACAAAATCCCCGTAAGTTATTACGATTTCATAATTTCTGCCTGAAAGGGTCATATTCATGGTTTGCTCGTTAGCAGAAAGGTTGTTCATGGCTTCCATAAAAACTTGGGCTACTGTTAGGCCGTGAGCCATTGCCGCATCTTTGTCCACCACAATGCGCAACTCCAAATTAGCATCTTCTGTCAAGTCTGTTACATTGGTTGTGCCTTCTACGCTGTTTATAAGGCCTGCAAGGGCAATTGCCGTATCACGGATATGGTCAAGCTCCGTCCCCTCTACCCGAAGGGATATGGCATCGCCCATCATCATACCCATGCCGCCATCGGCACCTTCTACGTGCACATCAAGCCCAAGGTTTTCGCCAACTTCTTGTATTTGGCTTGCCAAATCCCATTGGGTTATGGTGCGGTTTTCTGTCATAAGCAAGTCCATGTTGATATTGGTGGATTGGGTGCCGCCGCCAAACAAGCCACCACCGCCCATGGCCGCTATAAAACCACCACCGCCGCCAACGGAAACACCAACTGTTTCCACGTCATCAATTTCCAGCACAAGGGCGGCAAATTCCGCCGCAACCTCCCTCGCTTCCTCAAAAGTGGCATCTTCCGGCATTTCTGCAGATACATGCACTTGCGGCATATCCATATCCGGGAAAAGCTCCATACCCTGTTGCAAAATGGCCCATGTGGCAAAGCCAAAAGCGACGATGGTTGCAACAAGTACAGGCCACTTAAAGCGCAGGGACCAGCGCAGGGTTTTTTCATAAAAATCCAACATTTTTTGGTGCATCTTGCCCCCTGTGTGCTTTTTAACCCCACGTAGCATGGTGGATGCAGCTGCCGGCACAACAGTCATAGCCACAACAAGGCTGGCAAGCAGGGCATAGGCTATGGTTAAACCTAAATCCCCAAAAATTTGGCGGGTTATGCCGCTGGTAAACACAATGGGCAAAAACATGGCTGTTGTGGTTAAGGTGGCAGCGGCAATGGCACCTGCCACCTGCTTTGTGCCGTAAACGGCCGCACGGGCGGCAGATTTGCCATCCGCCTTCATGCGGTAAATATTCTCAATAACTACGATGGAGTTGTCGATAAGCATACCCACCGTTAAGGCAAGGCCGCCCATGGATATCATGTTTAATGTGATGCCGCTGAAATACATGGCCGTAAAAGCAAGCATAATGCTGACAGGGATGGATATGGCGACAACCAGCGTCGGGCGGATATCCCGCAAAAACACCAGCAACACGATAATGGCAAGTACGCCGCCAATAAGCAAATTATCCACAACGGAGCTTACCACCATGTCAATCATTTCACCTTGGTCCATTAACACGGTAAAGGCAAGCCCTTCATGCTCTGCGGACAGGGCTTCCATGCGGGTACGCACATCCGCCGTCACATCCGCCGTCACAAAGCCGGATTGGGCTTGTAATGTAAACATTATACTGTCATTACCATTTACTTGTGTAAATGTTAAAAGGCTGTCATCAGTTTCAAACACATGCGCCACATCCGACAGGCGTATGGCTTCTATGCCGTAAAGCCCCATCATTGCGGGGTCAAAAATAAGCATACTCTTAATTTCATCAAGGGTTTCAAAACGGTCCCCTACACGCACCATGTATTCGCTTGTGCCATCAACAAGCAAACCTGCAGGCATGGAGAAGTTTTGGGCGAACAGGATGCCCGCAATGGTGTCAACACTTATCATTTCGGCAGGTATACCAATTTCGGGCATTTCGCCGCCATGCATGTCCGTGCCGCCCATCATTTCGGCAACTTCTGCTTGTGCCTGCTCTGCGGCAGCTTCCATTGGTGTGCCTTCCAGCATCAGCTCCATTACACGGGCTTCTACCATTATTTCCATTTGCGCCATCATTTCCGTAATGGGTGCCATAACGGCTTCTAAAATACGGGCATTAACGGCTTGCAAATACTCACCCCTAATAACCACATGCAGTTGGTTTTGCACCAGCCCCGACAGGCTGACAGTTGCAACACCGGGCACCCCCTCTATGGCGGGGGCAACCGCATCTTGCGCAAACATGGAAAGGTCAGCAATCTCCATACCTTCCACATGTATGTTTGCGGTCATTATTGGCATCATATCGGGGTTTAGGCGCATGGTCATCGGGCGGCTTACCCCGTCGGGCAAGGTAATGGAATCCAGCGTTTCCCGCAATTCCAATGCTGCCGAATCCATATTGGTGGCTCCCGTAAATTCTAACATAATAATTGATACATGCTCGTTGGAAATGGATGTTACATTGGCAATGCCGCTAAGGGTTGCCAAACGCCCTTCTAAGGGGATGGACACATCCCTTTCCACCTGCTCGGGGGTGGCACCCACATAAGTGGTAAAAACCACAGCAAAAGGCAGGTCCATGGAGGGTAAAAGGTCCGTGGATGTGCCCATGAAGGACACTATGCCCAAAACAATAACCAATATCACCCCTACAAGCACGGTAAGGGGTTTGCGCACACTAAATTTCTCTATCATAATTAAAAATCTCCTTGTCTTTCATTTGACATTTGGCTAATAACATCTGCAAAACGGGTAAAAAGGCGTACGGTTTGCCTTGCATCCTCATCCCCCAGCTGCTGTATAAATTGGGTTAGGGCTTTGTCAAACTCTTCTTCGGCCTCTTGCAAAACCTGGTGCCCTAAGGGGGTTAGCACAATGGTTGTCTTTCGGCGGTTGGTCTTCTTCACCTCACGGGATAGGTATCCCTTTTTTTCCAAATGGTTTGCCATTTGGGATATGGCGGCCTTGGATACATGTAGCTGGTCCTGTAAATCAACCATGTAAACATTACAATCACTGTCCGCCGAATTGCAGGAAATGCAGCGCATAAGCCCCAATGCTGTCAAATCCATATCCGCATTTGCAAAAAGCCCTGCCCACTTGGTTTTGTGCAAACGGTGAAACACTTGCACCATTTGCTCTTTTAATGAGCCATCCATTTTATCCTCCCTATGTTAATTTCTAAACAGTAAAGCAATTAACAGTATAACGCAAAACCATGTGCATGTCAACCTTAAATTTTTTTTGAAATAAATAAAAAGCGGCACATATTGTGCGCCGCCACGAAGATTAAAAGCCACCCCGAAACCTAAAAATACTTTATCCAGTATCCCGGGCTGCCCTGTTCTTGATTATTTGGATGGCATAACTTAAAAGCATCAAAATCTTCATGTGATGTGGTGTGAGTGCCCAAAACATCGGGTATTGCCACGGCATGGGTAAAGCTTGCACCATCTTCCGCTTGCCCGATTAGTGCATGGCGGTACTGCCCTGCCTTTTCCACCACAAATGGGTGGTTGCAAAGGGTTTCGCCACCCGGATTTAGGGCTTGCAATTCCTGTAAACCGGCGGCATACCACTTTATATGTGGCTTATGGTCGCTAAAAATGTCCACAGGGTGGTTATTTGCAAAAAAAGCTTTCAAATGGGCGTTTGGCGGGCGTTGTTCATGGGTGTGGATAAAATCCGCCACCCCTTCTTTATACACCGGTTCCGGCACCTCTTCTGCAACAATGTTTGCAATGGTTGCGGCAGCATCATGGATGTGGATGGGTTCGGAAATTTCTTCCGCCGCATCTGCTTTAGGCGTAAATTGTGGAAAGCGCAAACTAACACGCCAAGAATAGGGTGCACCAACAAATCCGCTTAATGCCACGGCAATGTCGCCTGTGCCGTCAAAACTGCTGCCCGCCTGCACAATGGCTGCACCCGCAATATTTTCAACCACAAGGCCGGACCCTGCAATGTTGCTTCTATCAAAGTCAAACTTACCTTCAAAACGGCGGCTTTCCCCCACGGGTACCAACCCGGCATCTGCGGCAAAATTTTCCCCTTCACCTTTTACAAATAGCACAAGGCGGTATAAACCCTCCGCCGCATCTTGCAAAAATACCGTGGCACGCCCACCGCCTTCACGTGCTTCTAAAACTACCCGCCCTGTGGCGTCCCTGCCACCCACAGGCCTATCCGCCGAAAGGATTATAAACTGCCTAAAATAATTACGCATATAAAATACCGCCTTTGTCAAATTAAATATTAAAGTATATGCAGGGGTGTGGACAATAGACCCTGATATATGATATAATGAGGGGAATTTAAGCGGTGTTTTTATCGATAAGGATGAGCCAAGAAGCCCTTGAGTTTGGTATGGCAGGAAAGGATGCCTTTTTTACAGGGTTTGAGTATAGACAACACTTACGAACATTATGTGACCAAGCCCGATTTGGACACGAATATACCGAACACAGGCTTTAAGGAAATTAAAAATATACAAAAAGATACAGATAAGCGGACGTGATGGACGTTTCCATATTATTTTGGGTGCGCTGAAAAATTTTTAACAGGGCTTTATCCAAAGATAAGCAAAAAACCCCTTGCATTTTGTGTCATGGTATGTTAAAATGTATGTGTTCTTATCATATGACATATGAGAGGGGCGAGCGCAACATGGCTCGCTCTTTTATTATAGTAGGGCATTATGCACAATACCAAGGAGGGTGATAGCACTTGTCGGGCAACAGCGAGTTTATAAACACCATCAATCTCATCGAGAAAGAGAAGGGGATTGAGAAAGAAACACTTTTTGAGGCCATAGAAGCATCTTTGCTTGCGGCATGCAAAAAGCATTATGGGGCAAGCGAAAATGTGCAAGCCACCATAAGCCGGGAAACAGGGGAAATGAAGATTTTGGCGTATAAAACTGTGGTGGAAGAGGTGGAAAACCCTCTCACAGAAATCAGCTTAGAAGATGCCAAAGCCATTAGCGTTGAATACAATATCGAAGATATTGTGGAAATACCCCTAACACTGGAAGGGGTTGGCCGTGTGGCAGCCCAAGCCGCCAAACAGGTAGTTGTACAAAAACTGCGGGAGGCGGAGCGCAGCAAGGTTGTAAACCAATTTAAGGATAGAGAGTTGAAAATTTTAAGCGGCGTGGTGGATAGGATTGACAAGCGCAATGTACACATCATAGCCGACAAAACCGACCTTGTGCTGTTGCCTGTGGAACAAATACCGGGTGAGGAATACTTCCAAAACCAGAGGCTGAAAGTTGTAGTGCTGGATGTGCGGGAGGGGGGCAAAGGCTCGCCTACCATCAGCGTTTCCCGCTCCCACCCCGAGCTTGTAACAAGGCTTTTTGAACAGGAGGTGCCCGAGGTTGCTGATGGTACTGTGGTTATCCGTGCTGTTGCCCGCGAGGCAGGCTTTCGCACAAAAATTGCCGTTTCCAGTGAGAATGAGAATGTGGATGCGGTGGGTAGCTGCGTTGGCGGCAGCGGCCAGCGTGTAAATATGGTGGTAAACGAGCTTAATGGAGAAAAAATTGACATAATCCACTTTTCTGATGACCCGAGGGAGTTTATAGCCGCCGCCCTAAGCCCTGCCCAAGTACTTGCTGTTGTGCTGGAAGAAGGCGGAAAGATGGCAAAAATCGTCGTACCTGACAACCAACTGTCATTAGCCATTGGTAGGGAGGGGCAAAATGCCCGCCTTGCCGCCAAGCTTACAGGCTACCGCATTGATATTAAAAGCGAAACAAAGGCGGCGGCCGAAGGCTTTATTACCAAGGCGGACTATCTTGCTAATATGACCAAAGAAGCACCCGTTAGCGTTTCGGAATATGCCGAGGCTGCTGCGGAGTATTATGAATACAACATCAGCGACGAATATTATGACGATTACTACGATGATGAATATGACGACGACTATGAATACGAATATGGCGATGAAAACAGCAACCCGTCTGTGGGGAGTGGTAACAATCAATAAAAGCAAAGGAAGCCCAAAAGGTAAGATGACAAGCTTGCGACGATGTGTTGGTTGCCGCCAAATGGTTGATAAAACCCGGCTTTTGCGTGTTGTGCGCAATCCCGAAGGCAACTTTGTGCTGGATGCCACAGGCAAAGCTAATGGGCGGGGGGCATATATGTGCAAAACTGCCGATTGTTTGGCGGCAACCATTAAGCGTAATGCCTTTAACAACTCATTCAAAACAAAAGTGCCGGCAAATGTTTATGAGGAGCTTAAACAATGGATATGATGGAAAAACGCTTATTGTCCATGGTTTCGCTGGCGAAAAAGGCAGGCAAGTTGGTAACGGGGGAGGAAGGTTGCGAAAAAGCCATACAAAAAGGGCAAGCCACCCTTGTGCTGATAGCAACGGACGCATCTGCCAACACCAAAAAGAAATTTACAAATAAAACGAATTTTTATAAAGTGCCGATGATTAGCCTTTTTACCAAGGATGAAATGGGAGGGGCAATTGGCACCCACAGCAGGGCAACCATTGTTGTTGCCGACGAAGGATTTGGAAAAAGCATATTGGAAATTATAGCGATGATGCAGTCGTAGAAAGAAAGGGTGGCTAAATGGCCAAAAAACGCATACACGAACTGGCAAAGGAGCTTGGGGTGGGCTCATCAGACATAATGAAATTTTTACCCCAATTAAACATAGAAGCAAAAACCCACTTTTTAGGGCTGGATGCGGATGTGGCGCAGAAGGTAGCAAACCATTTTGGTAAAGCTGTCCCGGTTGCCACAGACGGCGAAAAAAAGGTTAAACAGCAGGCGGAAAAGCCTGTTGTTTCTGCGCCTGCTGAGAAGAAACCTGCACCCGCCCAGAAAGCGGAGGAAAAACCTGCCGAAAGACCTGCGGCAAGGGCGGCAGAACGCCCTGCGCCAAGGCAGGACAGGGAACGCCCCGTGCGTTATGATAAAGACGGCAATGTGGTGCCATACCGCCCACGCCCCGTGGATGAGCATGGCAACCCATTGCCACGCAAACGCCCTGTGGGGCCGGATGGTAAGCCATTGCCGCCGCCTGTATATTATGATGCACAAGGCAACCCAATACCCCGTAAACCCCGCCCGATAGGAGCAGACGGTAAGCCAATGCCCCGCCCGCCACGCCCCTTGGGGCCGGATGGTAAGCCTGTGCCGCCCCCTGTACGCTATGATGCACAAGGCAACCCAATACCCCGCAAACCCCGCCCATTAGGGACGGACGGCAAACCACTACCAAGACCCGACAGACCCCATGGAAGCGGAGACCGCCCACAAAGACCTTACGGCGACCGTCCGCCACGCCCACAAGGAAGCAGTGATAGACCTCACAGCGACCGCCCACGTGGGCAATTTGGTGACCGCCCGCCACGCCCACAAGGCGATAGACCCCAGTACGGCAACCGCCCGCAAGGCGATAGACCACCCCGCCCCGGTGGTGACAGGCCTTCTTTTGGCGGCCGTCCGGGAGGTGGCGGACAAGGCGGCTTCCGTCAAGGCGGCCATGGCAGCGGCAGAGCGGGTGGTAGCGATATTCCCGCTGTTGGAGGCGGTGGCTTTAACAAAGGCAAACAAGGTGGCGGAAAGACCGCTGAAGCTCCCGATAAGCAAGGGCGCAAGCAAAGACTTGAAGCTGGTAAAAAAGACCGCAGGCACGACCGTGGCGGCGTTGACAGGGAAAAGGACTTGGATTTCAGACCGCAAGTAAAATCCTATGCCAAGCCGGAAGCCCCAAGCATTATTCAAATTCCGCCACAAATCACCCTTAAAGAACTGGCGGAGCTTATGTTAAAACAAGGCTCGGAAGTGGTTAAGGCACTTTTCAAAAAGGGTGAGATGATAAAGATAACCGATACCATCTCCTTTGAAAAGGCCGAAGAAATTGCCATGGATTACAATATCCTTGTTGAAGAAAAAATTGAAATCGATATACTTGAAGAGGTTTTTGCTGAGGAAGAAGAAGCCCATGCTGTTTTAGCGGAGCGGCCCCCGGTTGTGGTGGTTATGGGCCACGTAGACCATGGTAAAACATCGCTGCTGGATGCCATACGCAAAACTGACGTGGTTGTGGGTGAAGCCGGCGGCATAACCCAGCATATCGGCGCATACCAAGTTAATATTAACGACCGTCAAATAACATTCCTTGATACACCCGGCCACGAAGCCTTTACAGCAATGCGTATGCGTGGTGCCCAGGTGACGGATATTGCAATACTTGTGGTTGCGGCGGATGACGGGGTTATGCCGCAAACCATCGAGGCCATAAGCCATGCCCGTGCCGCTGGTGTTGAAATTATTGTTGCCATCAACAAAATTGATAAACCGGCCGCCAATAAGGATCGTGTAATGCAGGAACTTACCGAGTATGAGCTGGTTGCAGAAGATTATGGCGGCGAAACCATTATGGTGCCTGTTTCTGCCCACACCAAAGAGGGGCTTGATACCCTTTTGGAAATGATAATGCTTGTAACCGATATGAAGGAATACAAGGCAAACCCCGACAAAAACGCCCGTGGCACGGTAATAGAAGCCCAGCTGGACAAAGGCCGGGGGCCTGTTGCCACAGTGCTTGTAAAATCAGGCACTTTGGAAGTTGGCCAGCCCATTGTGGCGGGCACAGCCCATGGCCGTGTACGTGCCATGGTAAACGATAAAGGGCAAAAGGTTAAAGCGGCAGGCCCATCCATGCCTGTGGAGATTTTAGGCTTAACCAGTGTACCTTCTGTTGGTGACTTGTTTTTTGCAGCAAAATCCGAAAAAGAAGCCCGCTATGTGGCGGAGCATATTATCGCCAAAAACCGTGTTAAGATGATAGAGGAAACCCCTCAAAAAGTGTCCCTTGATGATTTGTTTAACCAAATCCAAGCAGGAAAGGTTAAAGAGCTTAATGTTATCATCAAAGCGGACGTGGGCGGCAGCGTGGAAGCCATGAAGGCGAGCTTAGAGAAGCTTTCCAATGAAGAGGTGCGCATACGCACCATCCTTGGTGGCGTAGGTGCCGTTACGGAAAGCGATGTAATGCTTGCCTCTGCATCCAATGCTATCATCATCGGTTTTAATGTGCGCCCCGAAAATGCCGCAAAAAGTGTGGCGGAGGAGCAACAAGTGGACATCCGCTTGTATCGTGTAATTTACAATGCCATTGATGATGTTAAAGCCGCTATGATTGGTATGTTAGACCCGATTTTTGAAGAAAAAGTTATCGGCCACGCCAATGTACGCCAAATCTTTAAGGCATCGGGCATTGGCACGATTGCCGGCTGCTATGTAACCGATGGTAAAATTACCCGATCTGCGCAAGTGCGTGTGTTGCGTGATAATATTGTTGTTTACGAAGGCGAGCTTGCAAGCCTTAACCGCTTCAAAGACCAAGTGCGGGAGGTTTTGCATAACTACGAATGTGGTATTGTGCTTTCCAAGTTTAACGATGTTAAAGAAGGTGACGTAATTGAAGCCTTTGTTATGGAAGAGATTAGGCGTACGGAATAAGGCATTGTGGGTTTTGGCGGCGGCGTTGCTTGCATTAACGGGTTGTGCCACGGTGTACGAGGTATTAGAGTATCAGCGTTGCGGTTGCGATGGCTGGTATTTAAGCGAAATTGCCCGCCGCCCCACGCCGCCCCTAAATTTTCGTGAACTGTTCTGGGAAAGTGTGGATTTGGACGGTTTTAACACCGTGCACCAATTTACCTTCATCGAATGGGAAAATCACGCCGCCCATTATGTTACCGATTGGGAATATGCCTTCATCCTCTTTCCGGATCAAAATTTACGGGATTTCTCTCTGCATCATCTTGGACTTAATGGTGGTGGAGACGAAATGGCGTTTTACACCAAGGAAATCCTGCTAACGATTCCGGAATTTGCAGCGGGCGATGCGCTTGCCCTAAATTTACACCTTTCCCATTACCTAATTCCAAGGGCTGGCTTCACCTTTGTTGATGAAAGTGGCCAGATGCACAGAATGTTAGTACAAGACGGCACACCCCGTGGCGGCTGTGGACCGCATTTTGGGATAAGCCACCACGACCCCCAGTGGGGCTTTGGCTGGGCAGATTAAAGGAGGAGTATACATGAAAAACCGAATGATTAGAATAAACGATGAAATTATGAAAGAACTAAGCGAAATTTTGCGTGGCGGCATTAAAGACCCACGCATGACTGCCATGGCAAGTGTTGTGCGTGTGGAAACCACACAGGATTTGAAATTTGCCAAAGCATTTATCAGCGTGATGGGTACGGATGAAGAAAAGCAAAAAACTATGGCGGCATTGGAAAACGCCAAGGGTCACATCCGCTCTCAGGTAGCAAAGGCAATTGACTTGCGCCAAACCCCCGAATTTACCTTCATCTTGGACGATTCCCTTGACCATGGCATGAGAATTGACCAAATTTTGGATGATGTGAATAAGTTGGAGGAATAGCCTATGGCATTTTCCACAAAAGAAGCCTGGGATAATATGACCAAAAACGGTGAAAACATTGTAATCGTCACCCATTACGGGCCCGATGGCGATGCTGTGGGGTCTTGTTTTGCTTTGGCTTATGCCCTTAAAAAAGCAGGCTTTTCACCCAAAGTTGTGTTGGATAATTATAATGATAAATTAAATGTTGTAGATGGTAGCGAATTTATTTTCAAAGGCGATACCCGTATTATGCCCATAGACTTGTTAATTTGCCTTGATTGCGGGGATTTTGCACGTGTTGCCGCCCCCGGGGATTTGTTTGCCCGTGCCTTTGTAACCATTAATGTGGACCACCACATGGGTAATGACGGTTTTGCCACCCACAATTATGTGGATACAACGGCCCCCTCTACCTGCGAGATAGTTTTTAGCATCATAAACCCCTTTGTGCCTATGACAAAGGACATGGCATCGGCACTTTATTTGGGTATGGTTACGGATACAGGCGGTTTTCGCTATTCCGCCACCACCCCCAAAACTATGGAAATTGCGGGCAAACTAATGTCCGTGGGTATTGATTTTACCACAATCCAGCAACGAGCCGTTTATACCCGAAGCAAAGTAGAAAATGCCATTTTTTCCAAAGCCTTGCAAAATTTGGTACATATGCCCAATGGGCTAACCTACACCACCATAACACAAGTGGAAATGGCGGAAGCTGGTGCAGATTACAGTGACTTGGAAGGTATTGCGGAACATATGTTAAGCATAGAAGGCACAAAAATTGCCGCATTTTTTAATGAGAGGCCTGTGCGTACAAAAGTTAGCTTCCGTAGTAAGGAATATGAGATAAACACCATTGCGGCGAAATTTGGCGGCGGCGGGCATAAATTTGCGGCAGCTGCCAGTTTTGAAAGTAATTTTGATGAAGGCGTGGCGGCTGTTTTAGCGGCGACGGAGCGGTTTTTGGATGCTTAATGGTGTGCTTAATATATATAAACCAAGGGATTTTACATCCAATGATGTGGTGCAGGTTGTTAAACGCCTAACCAAATCCAAGGCGGGGCACACAGGCACACTGGATCCGCAGGCCACGGGGGTTTTGCCCATTTGCTTGGGCCGTGCCACCAAAATTGCGGACTATATCATGAATGGGGATAAGGAGTATATTGCGCAAGTTGTCTTGGGAATAGCTACCGATACAGGCGATGCCCATGGTGCAGAAATTGCCCATGGGGGACTTGTAGACGACAAAGCCCGCATACAAGGGGCTTTATCCCGTTTTGTAGGCGAAATTAACCAAATGCCGCCCATGTATTCCGCTATAAAAGTTGGGGGGAAAAAACTGTACCAATACGCCCGTGAAGGGGTGATGGTGGAGCGTAAAACCCGCCAAATCACCATTTTACAGCTGGATGTGCTGCACTGGGATTTGCCCCAAAGTTTCGTTATGCGTGTTAAATGCTCCAAAGGCACATATATCCGCACTTTGTGCGAGGATATTGGGGTGGCACTGGGAACGGTTGCCCATATGGGCAAGCTATTGCGTACCGAAACCGGGGGATTTGCCACACAGGGCAGTATTAGCTTGGCTGTGCTGGAAAAAGCCGTACCGGCGGGCAATTTAGGTGATTTGCTAATCCCAATCGAAAGGGCTTTGGCGCATATGCCAAAAATTTACATTGCGGAAGATGCCCAAAAACTTCTGATAAACGGCAACAAAATCCCATTGGAATATGTTGCGGGCTTGGTTGGTGGACCATCCTTAGCATTTGACCATACAGGGCGGCTGGCAGGTATTTTCCACGCTGACGGTGTTTTTTTGCGGCCATTAACAATGTTGCTATAACGGGGTGCCGAATGAAACAATTTACTAATGAAAATGTGAACATCCACAGGCCGACTGCCATCACCATAGGCAAGTTTGATGGCCTGCACCGTGGGCATGTAACTTTGATTGAAGAAATGAAGAAAATGGCGACCTTACAAGGTCTGGCAACCGCTATTTTAACTTTTTCCCCCCATCCCATGGCATTTTTTACCAAAACCCATATGCCCCTTATTTTGGATCCCCACGAAAAGGCGGAATTGTTTGGGCAGTTAGGTATTGACTACTATATCCAATATAAATTTGACGAAAACTTTGCCCACACCACACCCCGGGACTTTATAGAGAAAATTTTGTGCACCCAATTAAACGCTAAAATGCTGGTGGTTTCTTCAGATTATCGCTTTGGCAAAGGTGGGGCCGGGGATGTGGATTTTGCTCGAAAAGCAGGCAAAGATATGGGCTTGGAGGTTCATGTTATCCAAAACCTGCTAAACCAGCAGCAACAAAAAATCAGCTCCAATTTATTACGGGGGCTGATTATGGATAAGGAATTTAAGTTGGTTGCCCAGTTGTGCGGCAGGCCATTCTTCATCAGCGGCAAAACTGATGAAAACGGCATAATAACCCCCCACCCTGACAAAATTTTGCCGCCTGACGGGGTGTATGAAGTGGACATTCATGGTCACGGCAACACCGTCATCAAAATCGGGGGCGGCGTTGTCAAATCGGATATCAAGCAGAGTCAAGCCCTAAAAATCCATTTTATGGTATAGGTTTCTGGTTATAAAATAGGATATGATGAAAACCACTGCTGATATCCCAAAAGCTGATAATGGCAGGATGTATGGTGCAAAATCCAGTCGCTCGCTTAACATGGGCACAATGACGTTGATACCAACAGCAAAAAGCAGACACATACTGGAAATTAACTCATCCCTACCCTTACCGATTTTGGAGGATGCAAGGGGAAAGCACAAACCCGCAAACCACAATGGTGTGCTAAACGCATGGGCGGAAGATGTTAAGGCGGCAAAAAGGTTATCGCCGAATGCTTCCGGGTGCAGGACGACGTTTGCGGCAAAAACAATTGTTGCCAACACCCAGCCAAACAAAGCGCAAATGGCTATGGTTATATATTGTGCCGCAAGCAAATCCCCCCTTTTGATGGGCATGGACAGCTGATAACGCTCCCAAAGCCCATTTTTGCTTGCCATTGTTGTAACAAGCAGCAAGGGTAGGCTTGCCATGGCAATCAACAAAGACATGTTAAAAATAAACAGGTTTCCTGTGATTACACTAACAACAGCCGCCGCTATGGCAATGAAGGCAGCGGGCAAAGCGTTGCCCCGTGATGCTTGAAATTGAAAGTACAACAAACCCCGTATTGGTGCGGTTTTAGCCATTACTTCTCCCCCTTACCATCATAAGCATAATTTCTTCAATTGTTACATTATCAGTGGCAATGCCACGGTATTTTTGCTCCATTGCCTGCCTGTCTATCACCAACACATCGGTTTGATAGTCGTGTTTGCGATATGCCAGCATATCTGCTTTGTCAATTTCTGCAAACTGGGCGGCTGTGCAGCGCATAATGCCATACTTGTAAATCAAAACATCCTTACTTTCGCTGAAAATTATCTGCCCGTCGTGGATAAATGTGATATAATCCGCCACCTTTTCCAAATCCGAAGTGATGTGGCTTGATAGTAGGATTGAGTTATTTTCGTCCTGCACAAAATCCAGAAAAACATCCAAAATATCATCCCGCACGATAGGGTCCAGCCCGCTGGTGGCCTCGTCTAAAATCAGCAGTTTTGGGCGGCGGGCAAGGGCTGCTGCCACCCCCAATTTCATGCCCATACCACGGGAAAATGACTTAACCTTCTGCTTTTCGGGTAATTTGAATTTTTGCAAATAATTTTGAAACAAGGTATCGTCCCATTTGCTGTACATATGGCGCATGGCAGAAGCGATTTTGTCAGGTGTTAAATGGTCGGGAAAAGCATTACTGTCGTACACAACCCCCAAATCATCACGGATATTTGTTGCGCCATCACCCATCTCTTTCCCGAAAATTTTTACCATGCCACCATCTTTTACCAGTGTATTAAGAATGCAGCCTATGGTTGTGGACTTGCCCGCGCCATTTTCCCCAACAAAGCCCATAATTGCGCCGGCCGGCAGGTTAAAAGACACGTCCCGCAGCCCGAAAGCAGAGTTTTCGTATTTTTTGTGCAAACCCTGCACTTCTAAAATCGCACCCATCTAATCATCCCCCTCATAAAATAATTTCAAAATTTCCACTAACTTGTCGATTGCAATATGGTATGTTCTGCCAATCTCAGCGGCTTTTTGCAGATATTCTTCTGCTTGCCTTTGCTGCTCTTCCTGCACAAAATCCTTGTTGCGGGCGGATACAAAACTTCCACGCCCCACAGTGGTTTCAATAAACCCATCCCTTTGCAAATTTTCATATGCCGTTTGCACAGTGATAACACTTACATGGATTGATTTTGCCAATGCCCGCATGGACGGTAATGGCGCACCTGTTTCCAATTGGCCGCTCATTATCATCGCTTTTATTTGGCTTGCTATTTGCTCATAAATAGGTTTGCCTGTGTTGCTGGTGATTATAATATCCAAAGCCACCCCCCCTTACGTCTTATATGTACTTATTGAATAAGTACATTATATCAGGTGCGGTTTAATTTGTCAAGAAGTTTTTTCATATTGCAAAAATGTCGCCGCCATGGTATAATTATGTGGGAGGTGGTGGCATGAAGCCAACACAAAAATATGTTCCGCTTACAAAACAATCCAAACGCAAACAAAGGGAGTTTTATGCAAAACAGCGGCAAGATTGGGGCAGCATAAACCCTGCAACCAAGCAAGCACCAAATGGCAAGGCATATAACCGAAAAAAATCCAAACACCGCCACTCGTCAGATTTTGAGCCGTGTTTGGATTTTTATTTACTTAAATTTTAGGGTTCCTCCTCATTGCCTTTTTGGTATTATCTGACTGCATTTGGTTTTGAAAATACTTTGCACCCGTTATATTAATAATCACAAGGCTTTCTGGGTCAAATACCGCCCTTCTCTATATTATACTCAAACAACCCCAAAACAGTATCACTAAACTTGTCTTTTTATCCGATTTACTGCGTCCCAAGAACCCGCACATACCTCTGGGTATGCACGGGAACCTCGCTCCTTGCAATCGAATAAAAATCCTGCGTTTTCTGATACTGTTTTGGGGTTGTTTGAGCATAACAACCAATGCGTGAGTATTGAGACAAGTGCATCCCCGAGCATGATTAGGGTTACAGCACCTTAGCGATAGTTGCTTGGCCGTTACCGTTATGAGCGACCCTCCATTTTAGCTTTACGGGCGGCGGCTTTGGCCTCCCGCACCGCCTTCATGCCCCGCCATTTGCCGCTGTTGAAACGATGTTTAACTACAATAGAGCGCACGGTTTGATCCAGGAAAAAGGCAAACCAGCCGCCGGCAACGCCCATGTTAAATACGAACACGAACAGGGCGGTAAGCAACAGGCGGGTGCCCCAAATACCCACAATGGACGCATAAAGGGGGTACATGGTATCACCGCTGCCCCGCAATGCCCCTGCCGTGGACATATTGCTGGACTGTACAAATTGAGTCAGCGCCATAAAGTAAAACACAGGTATGCCGTATTGGATGACGACGGGATTATCCGTATAAATACCCAAAATCGGGCGGGAAAATACGATGAAGGAGATGGTGACAACGGATGTTACCAGCCTTGCCGTGCGTGCGGAAAATATTGCCATGCGATGGGCTTCGTCATAATCATCCCGCCCAACGGCTTGCCCAACAAGGGCAGTGGTGGATACGCCAAAGGCAAAACTGACGGCAAAGGCCAGCATATTAATGTTTATGGCAATGGTGTGTGCGGCAAAGGCGTAATAGCCCAGCGATGCCAACATGGCAGTGTATACCATAAGCCCCGTTTGTATTGCAAACTGTTCCCCTGCCGACGGCAGGCCTATGGAGAAAATATTACGCACCGTGCGGAAATTGGGCTTCCAGCTGGACAGTAATTTTAGGCGTATTGGGGATTTTTTCCAAAACAGCAGCAGGGACATTGCCGCCAAAAAGGTTACACCACGGGCGATGGATGCAGAAATTGCCGCACCCTGCACCCCAAGGGCGGGAAAGCCCAAATTGCCGTGGATAAGCATAAAATTAAGAAGCAGATGCAGGGCATTGCCTGCCAAATTGTAAAACATGGAAATTTTTGTTTGCCCAGCCCCGCGGAATGCTGCCGTAATACCCATGGAAACAGCATGAAAGGCAAGGCTTAATGTTATAATTTGGAAAAAGTTTGTGGAATAGGCTATTACCTGCGCATCATCAATCATCAACGGGAAAAAGTGGCGTGCACCAAAAAAGCCCACGGATGAAACAATAATACCAAGGCCAAAATTAAATATAATAGCTTGGCGGGTAATTGCCGCCGCCTTTTTATGGTCGCCTTTGCCCACATTCCAAGAAACAAGGGCGGTTGTACCCACGTTTACAGCATTAAAAATTGCGATAAGCAGAAAAAATGGCTGCTGGGTAAGCCCGACGGATGCAACAGCCTGCTCGCCTAAATTGCTTACCATTATCATATCCACAACGCCTTTTAGGGAAATCAAAAACAGCTCGAAAAAAGCGGGCAGGGTAATTTTGCGGATTTTACCGTAGGTTTCCCGACCCTCTTTTGTGCGAAAGCTGTCAAAAAAGCTTATCATGCTATTTTTTATGTAAAGGAATGGGTTGCGCATAATTCTATTTTATGCTATTCTAATAAAAAAAGCAAGTGTTAAAGGAGAATTTATGAATAAACATGTGACCACTCCCATGTGGCCCAATATATTTATGCTTTCCATCCTTATTTTTTCCATAATTGTTATGGCGGTTATTTTGCCCGTTGTTAGCTTTATGTTTTTCTTTACAACGGGGGAGGAGATGCGGATGCCCGCATGGGCGGGGCTTGTGCTGTCCCAGGCAGGCATAATTGGCATACCTTGTGCTGTTTATCTGCTTATCCACCGCAAAAACATTAGGGAAATTTTGCCAATGCGCAAGCTTGGCTGGCAAAATTGGTTGATGGTTATTGCCATGTCCATTGCGATTTACCCTGTGGTGCAACTGTTAAATGTGGCAACGGGTATGATTTTTGGCACACCCATACAAGATACTATGGACGAGATTATGGGCACGGGCGGTATTTGGCTTATGCTTGCCCTTGTACCCATCCTTCCATCTATTTTTGAAGAGGTGGCTTTGCGTGGCATTGTTTTTGCGGGCTACCGCAAGGTTAAAATTTTTGCAGCCGCCATGGTAAATGGGCTGTTTTTTGGCATTCTGCATCAAAACTTTAACCAGTTTTCTTATGCTTTTTTGCTGGGTGTGTTTATGTGCTATTTTGCTTATTACACTAAGTCCATTTGGGCACCGGTTATTTCCCATGTGGTGATTAACACTATAGGCTCCATACTAATGTTTGTAGTGTTTAACACAGATTGGTATGCTTTGGAAGCCGTGTACGACCCTTATGCAACGGCACCGCCTGATATGGTTGTGCATATTATAACATTTCTAATTTTGGGCTTTATCGCTGTTGCATCGGCCGGGATTTTTATTGCGATTTATATAAAATTCCGCAACCACAACCTGCGCAGGAATGAGGCAGAAGGCATAATTACCGACGAGCATGCTGCTGCCGTTAGTGCGGGCGAACCCATACCAAAAGTGTTTAATGTAAGTTTTTTGCTGGTATGTGTCACGGGTTTTACAGTGATGATTGGTATGCAAATTTTGATGGCGGTGATGCTTTGATGAAGTTTGTGGTAAGTGACAATATTTCCCATAACGATGTGCAGGTGATGGCGCAGGTGTTTTTCCATCACATAGGCTTTGATTTGGTGGAGAAAGTGCCGGCGGAGGGGCTTTGTCTTGCGGTGGAAAAGGTCCCTGACGGGGCTGTTTTTGCCGGGTTTTTTCAAAATGGGGCAATGATAAACCATGCCCAAACCCCGCCGAAAGGGGAGGGGGATAATGATGCAAAGCCTGTTGCATTGGCAATTTATCGGGTTTTATCCGCATTTACGGGTTATGTGCCGCCCTGGGGGCTGTTAACTGGTATACGCCCCGCAAAGCTGATAACGGCAGGCTTGGCCGCAGGTTTGACTAAGGAGCAAGCGGCGGTGGATATGACCGAGAGATATTTAGTGGACCCGG
This sequence comes from Defluviitaleaceae bacterium, assembly GCA_009779935.1. GTDB lineage: Bacteria > Bacillota > Clostridia > Lachnospirales > WRAX01 > WRAX01. Next base: position 65,911 of record WRAX01000002.1, read on the forward strand.
CAAAAGCCGCCCTTTGCGCTGATGTGGCGCAGGCGCAGGGCAAAATAATGGCAACAAGCCCGAAAAATGCCATAAGCATCTATATCGGCATACCCTTTTGCCCAACAATTTGCCATTATTGTAGCTTTTCAGCTTATCCGCTTGCCAAATTCCAAAACCGCATGGATGGCTATATGGCGGCACTTATCAAGGAAATTAACTACCTTGGGCATATTAGCCAAGGAAAATTTGTGGAAAATATTTACATAGGCGGCGGTACGCCTACGTCCCTAAATGACAGGGATTTTGAATTGTTATTAACGGCAATTGCCCGCAATTTTAACGTAACAAAAGCCCTTGAATATACAGTGGAAGCCGGCCGCCCCGACACAATTACCCAAAATAAACTTGCCCTGATGAAAACCCATGGCGTTGCACGCATTTCCATAAACCCCCAAACGCTAAAACAGACCACACTAAATAAAATAGGAAGAGGGCACAGTGTGGAAGATTTTTTTGAAAAGTATGCCATGGCACAACAAATGGGCTTTGACCACATTAATATCGACCTTATTTTAGGGCTGGATGGGGAAACCCCGCAAGATGTGGCACAAACCCTGGAAGGCATAACCGCCCTTGCCCCAAATTCTGTTACTGTACACACATTGGCAATAAAACGGGCATCCAAATTACATGAAGATTTGCAAAGCCTTCCCAAAGCCGATTATGCAGATTTGGAACAGATGCTGACAATAACTGCACAAGCCATGAAAAACGCCGGGCTTGCCCCCTATTACCTTTATCGACAAAAAAAATCCCCGGGAAATTTTGAAAATGTGGGGTATAGCAAAGCGGGATACGAAGGGCGTTATAACATACATATGATGGAGGAGCAACGCTCGGTTTATGCGGCGGGTTGCGGCTCCATCACCAAATTGGTGGATAATGCAAGCGGCAGGATTGACCGCATTGTAAACCTGCGTGGCTTAGATGAATACATAGCACGTATTGATGAGATGACCCGGCGAAAGGTGGTGGCGATAGGTGAATAGTGGATTTTCCACTTGCTTTTCGGGGCATCGCTTTGCCCCTTTTGATTGGACAAGTTCTTACGACGGGCATGTGTTTCAAATAATGCTGGCAAAAGCCGTAGAAGATGCCGTAAACGATGGTTGCAACTGCTTCTACAATGGCATGGCAATGGGTTTTGATATTATTGCCGCCGAGGTGGTAATTGCCCAAAAAGCCTATCATAACGCCAATGCGGCTTTGGTTAGCGTTATCCCCTTCCGTGGGCAGGAAGCTAAGTGGACAAAGGCGTGGAAAGCCCGCCATGATGCAGTTTTGCAAGCTGCGGATGAGGTGATAATACTAAACGAAAGCTATGTAACCGGTTGCTACCACGAAAGAAACCGATACTTAGTGGACAATAGCCAACGGCTTATTGCTTTTTACAGCGGAAAAGCAGGCGGCACACAGCATACCTATGATTATGCAGAGGAAAAGGGGCTTAACATCATCAATCTTTGGGGGGAGGTGGCAGGCATTGGAAAATAAACGAATAGACTATAAAAAATATAAGTTAAACGTTAAAAAGAAATCCAAAGTGGGCAGCAAAGAGGATTTGGTAAAAATGGCAGCCCCCAAGGCGGCGCAAGTGTTGTATAATATTGTTACCATTGGCCCACGGCTTATTTTGCGCTCGGCCTTTCAGTTGTTGCGTGCCAATATTATCACCCGCATCCTGTCCGCTATTGTGCTGGTATCCATTGATACATATCTGTTTGTACGCAAGCGCATCTCCCTTAAACAATATCTGATAAATGTGGCATTGGCTGCACTTTTGCTTGTGGGGGGCACTGCCGGCTGGTATGCCGGGCAAAATGTGGGCTACATCCTGTTTCAAAACGCTGTAATTGGTATAATTGCAGGGGTTATTGGCGCAGGTGTTTTGGGCTTTGGTTTTGGTGCGGTTTTTGAAAAAATCATCGGCAAATTTGTAAAGGATGACACAGCGGATATGCTGGAAATTTGTAATGGCGTGTTTTGCAACCTTGCCGAAAAATATGACCTTACTGAGGAGCAGGCGGAAAAAGTTGTAGAAGCCCTTCAATTGGACCCGCCTACCATACGTAAAATGTATGCCAGCCCGGACAAAACCACCTTCGCCTGTGAGCTTATTGAGCCCTGTTTGAAAGAAATAATTTCGCCGCCCTGTCACAAATAGGGCGGCTTGCTCGTTATATAGGTATAATAACCGAAAGGGGGACGAAAAAGAAATGGATATTTCAGCAAACGCAGATATGGCTGCCAAGATGGATTTAGAGCAGATGGTTGATAGCCACGGCGGAGCCATTCTGCGATATTGCCACCTGCTGCTAAGGGATTACCACGAAGCGCAGGATGTGGTGCAAACCACATTTATTAAGGTTTTTTATCATACCAAATACACGACCGACAACCTTTCCCCACTATTGCACAAAATCGCTTACAATCAGTGTATTGATGTACTTCGCAAACGCAAGCGGCTTTTTAGCTTTTTGGAAAAGGAAAAGCGGGAATTGCACCAGCATTATGAAATGGATGATGGCATTAGTGAGGAACTTAACAATGCCCTTGGTGCCTTAAAGCCTGACGACAGAGCATTGATAATAAGCCGGGTGGTAGGCGGCTTTGATTATGAGGAGTTAAGCCGAATTTACGGCCTACCCAGCACAACGCTACGTACAAGATACAGGCGTGCGAAAAAGAAATTAGCAGACGCATTACGTGAACAAGGATTTGGAGGTGGGGATGATGAGCGATAAACAAAACGTTTTAGACCAAAACACCTTAGACCAAGACGAAAAGCTGATTCAGAACGCCCTTGGCGGTGTAATGACCCCGCAATTTGACATTTTGAAAGGGATTGAGGAAAAGATGAAACCAAAAAAATCAATTAAAAAAGGGCTTGCGGTTGCTTTTGCGGCAACGCTGGCACTGGGCACAACGGCATTTGCAGCCCAGCAAATGGGGGCTTTTGACCGCTTGCGTGGCATTGTGGGATATCAACACGCAAACACCCTAACCCCGCTGGAAATTGTTGCGCAACAGGATGATATGCTGTATGACGGCATAAGGGTGGAGCTTGTCGCCATTAACATGTCTGACCGCATTGGCGGCGGGCTTGATGTGTATTTTACCCTGGAAGACACAAGGGGCAACCGCCTTGACGGGGATTTTAGTGTGGATACCGCAATTACACCTGTCGAGCATGGGCGCGGCACTTATGCAGGTACACAAATCGTTAATCGTGATGGAAACGGGGTTGTAACCATGCGCACCAGCCGCCACCTTCCCATACCCGCAGAAGGGATGGAGCTAACCTTCTTCCTTAACGAAATCACCTTCGAGGTGCAGGAAGAACAGTTTGTGCCAATGCCCATAAAACTGGCGGATTTCTTAGTGGAAGCCGACCGCATGATTTACCAAGAAGCCGAGCCCAACCCATGGGGAACAAGCCTGCAATTTGGAAATATAACAGATGTGAGCGACTTTGTAACACTTAACGAAAAATATACAAATCGTATTATTAATGAAGGTGTGCCTGTGCTTGCCCTTGGCAACCTTAACCACCCACTTGCCCCCCATTTTAACTTTGCCGATGCAAGGGCGCAAATATCCAGTGTTGGGCTGGTGGATGGCAATTTACATGTGCAAATTGCGCACCCCACACGCCGTTCGTTGGAAGAGGCGGGATGGGAAGGCTTCTCACACGTTTCCCTGTTTAGAGGGACTGCGGAAGAGTTAAGCCACCTGCGTAATGCAAGGCAAGCCCAAATTGATGCAGGCTACCAGCCATGGGAAATTGACAGCCAAGAACTTTGGGAGCGCACACAAAATGCTGATGTAAATATCGCTTTTTATTCGGATGGACTGGGTAATGCCTTCAAATTAAACACTTGGGGGGTGGATGAAAACCAACACACATATTATCGCCATGACCCCCGTGCATACACTGGTTTTAGGGTGGATGAACACATTTTCCGCCTCGACCTAAACAATATTGATGATTATATTTTAATTGCACGGACATTTAGCTACCAAACCTTGCCCGTGGGCTGGAATGTCACATTCCACGCCGAGCCGCCGGCTATCCAAATGGCGGATGGGGCAATGGCCATGGAAGAAGCGGCACTGCTTGGCATCCAATATATTTACGATGTATTTGGCGAAAATGTTGACGATATGTATTTGGTAATGCAATATATGGATTGCTGGTTAGTGGAAGGCAGAGGCATTTGGATGGGCAGTGCTGCACTTGGGGCGGATGCGCCAGCCAGCCAAAATGTGGTAATGCTTTCCCCTGGTGATAGCTGGCAGTGGGGTGTTGCGCCCTTCTTCTTCAAAATCGATGCCGCCACAGGTGAAAGGTTGGAAATTGCCTATCATCCGGTGGATGCGCCCGCCAGCTTTGTCGCCCATGATACACAACCCCTATGGGAATCCCCCCAAGGGCAAGCCATATTAGCCATGAGCAATGAAGAATTGGCAGAATTTGTAGGTCTTACACAAGAACAGCTGGATACCTACAAAAAAGAAGTGGCGGAGATTGCGCAGGCGCATTTTAACAACAGCACCCTGCAAAGCGTACGGTTGGGCAGAATTATATCCACACCAAGCGGATATGAGGAGTTGCAAGGCATAAATGTGCTGGTGGACACCGATGAAAACGGCGATATTACCGCTACCCGCATAGGTTTAGTATTTACCGCCACCGACCATACAGGCAGAACAGTTACAATAAATTTGGATGAATTTCACAAGGGCTATCGTTCCATTCGTATTTGGCAGTGCATCACATAACAAAAAGGGCGGCCATGTGTGGCCGCCCTTTTTGTTTGGTTTATTATCTTCCATGATTAAATGCCTGCATAACAGCACTTTGCATCTGTTGCTCATAATTGCGGTTGCCGTTGTGGGTGCGTGATTGGTAGAAATGCAAACACATATGCCCGCCAAAATTATTGTTGTGGATGGTGGAGCCCCCATGGGGCATGGTGTTAATGGCGGCTGCAAAGGTGCGTCCGTTCCAAGTGACCAATACGGGGCGGGAATCCCAAGACCATCTACCGACGATACTGCGCATAATTTCCGTATCAGCGGCGGTTAGCGGCTCCACATCTGCATGGTTGCCATTGGAAAAGTTGCGTACGGTAAATGTGCGCCCGCTCCAAATATCATAAACTTGGATATGGGTGTGCATTGGTAAAATACCATTGTTGCGAATATCCCACCAGCTTACAAGTTCCACATTGCCGTTTCTTTGCACATATGCTGTTGTATGGGTGGTGGGTGCTGATGTTGCATTTTGTGGTGCTGCCTGTGCCTGTGCGGCGGTGGCAGGGATTATGTAATTTGTTGCGGCATATCCTCGCAAATCCCCTAAAATGATAGGGTTAAACAGGCTGTAAGGGTTAAAACTGGGCACTTCCACAATTGTACCTGCGGGCATTACCAAAATAATATCATGGTTAGTGGAAGGGCCGCTGCGTAAACGCAAAGGGTCGGTTGTGCGGAATTTTTGTGGTTGTTCAAACTCCTCCGCATATTCATTTCCTATGTAAAAGTTGTAATAATCGTACTCATCCGCCAGTGCGGTTTGTGCCGTTGCTGCCATTATGGTAAGCGATGCGGCAGCGGCCGCAAAATATTTCATTTTCTTTACAAATTTTGTCTTTTGTTTTGTCATAATTTCCCTCTTCCGGCAGTATTTGTCATATTTGTAAGGTAATTGTTAATATTTCGTAAAAGCTACTGGGGATATTTTAATACTTTTGTAACATCTTGTCAAGACTTTTTTTCAAATTTCTTCAAATTTTTTTTGCGGTTCCAAAGGTGATTATTTTTTACAAAAAAATTTCAAAAAAAGCTTGACAAAGGTTGGAAGGTGTTGTAAAATGGATAAATGTGTGCAACATCTAAGCGATGAAGCGGGAGGTTGCTGATGGCTTTGCTATCAGGTTTTTCCGTGGAGCGATTTGGGCTAATCCCGAGCGGTGTTTGCGCTGTGCAACGGTTTTATTTTGCAAAATGCAATATGAAACACTCGGTTGCGTGTGCGCCTAACAATCCTTCGGTAAGCCAATGCTGCTTGATGTTTAACAACATTGGTTATTAAGGAAGGGTTTTTTTATACCCACAAGATTTAAGAATGAAGGAGGTTGTAAAGTGGCCGACAAAAGCAACAAAATCCGTATCTGCCTAAAAGCGTATGACCATAAGATTATCGATGCTTCTGTGGTGCAAATTATTGATGCCGCCAAGAAAAATGGTGCAGAGGTAAAGGGGCCAATCCCCATGCCCACAAAGCGTGAAGTTATCACCATCCTACGCTCTGTCCACAAACACAAGGACAGCCGTGAGCAGTTTGAGCAACGTACCCACAAGCGTCTTATCGACATTTTAGGAACAACACCAAAACTTGTTGATGCACTTGCCCGTTTGGACTTACCTGAAGGTGTGGGCATCACAGTAAAAACAATGTAAATTAATTTCATGAATCTCTTCCATAACTAATGGGGGACATTCCGCTGAGGAGGAAGTTTATAAATGATGAAAAAAGCGATTTTAGCCAGAAAAATCGGCATGACGCAAGTTTTTGCGGAAAATGGCGAAGTTGTGGCTGTTACTGTTTTGGAGGCGGGGCCATGCTCTGTCATCCAAAAAAAGACAATGGAAAATGATGGTTACGAGGCCATAAAAGTAGGCTTTAAGGATGCCCGTGTAAATGTGCGTGGCAATGCTTACCTTAATAAGCCTGACAAAGGGCAGTTTGACAAAGCCAAGGTAGGCTACAAAAAGTTTATCAAAGAATATCGCCTTGAAGATACCGGCGGCTACGAAGTTGGGCAGGAATATAAAGCTGACATCTTTGAAGCCGGTGATAAAGTGGATATCAGTGGCGTTTCCAAGGGTAAAGGCTTCCAAGGCGCAATCCGCCGCCATGGTTTTAGCCGTGGCCCCGAAACCCATGGTTCTAAGCACCATCGTGCTGTTGGTTCTGTTGGCCAAGGTACTTGGCCCGGCGAAACCTACAAAGGGCGTAAAATGGCAGGCCATATGGGCAACAAAAAAGTTACCACTGCAAACCTTGCCGTGGTTAAGGTAGATGCAGAGCGCAACCTGATTTTGGTAAAAGGCGCAGTGCCCGGGCCAAAGGGCGGCCTTGTAAGCATTAAAAATACAACGAAGAATAAATAGTAATTTTGGAAAGGAGGAATTATCGTGGCAAGTGTTGATATGTACAAAATGGACGGCAGCAAGGCCGGCACAATTGAATTGAATGATGAGATTTTTAATATCGAACCCCATGACGATGTGGTGCATCAAGCAGTTGTGCTGTATCTGGCAAACCAACGTCAGGGCACACAATCCGCTAAAACCCGTGCAGAAGTGCGTGGCGGCGGTGCAAAGCCAAGGCCGCAAAAGGGTACCGGTCGCTCTCGTCAGGGCACCACACGTGCGCCCCAGTGGACGGGCGGCGGCGTGGTATTTGCCCCAAAACCACGGGATTACAGCTTTAAGCTTAACAAGAAAGTTAAACGTCTTGCGATGAAATCTGCTTTGTCCAGCAAGTTGCGTGCCGGCAAAATCCTGGTTGTGGACGAGCTTAAAATGAGCGAAGTCAAAACCAAAGAAATGGCAAAGGTGCTTGGGAACCTTAAAGCTGTTAAGCCCCTTATCATAATGGGTGAAAACAGCAATAAAGAGGTGCTGAGCGCAAGAAATATCCCGGGTGCAAAAACCAGCGGCATAAACACCATTAATGTTTACGATATCTTAAAGCATGATAATTTGGTGATAACCAAAGAAGCCGTTGAAAAGATACAGGAGGTGTATGCGTAATGGCAGACCTTAAATATTACGACATTATCCAAAAGCCCGTTATTACGGAAAAATCCATGAACGAGATGGCGGATAGAAAATACTACTTCTATGTGCACCCCAGTGCCACCAAAAACCAAGTGCGTGAAGCCGTTGAAAAGATGTTTGAAGGCACAAAGGTTGAAAAGGTGAACACCATGAATGTGGGCGGCAAGCGCAAGCGCACAAGAAGCTTCAAATACGGCAAAACAGCCGACCGTAAAAAGGCGATTGTTAAATTAACTGCGGAAAGCAAGGAAATCGAGCTTTTCCAAGGCATGTAAAGGATGTGAAATAATTGGGAATTAGAAGATATAGACCCATTACCCCCTCCCGCCGCCACATGACCAGCTTGGATTTTTCGGAGATAACAACCAATAAGCCCGAAAAGTCCCTTACTGTGCATTTGAAGAAATATTCGGGGCGCAACAACCAGGGTAAAATAACCGTGCGCCACCGTGGCGGTGGCCATAAGGTAAAATACCGTATTATCGATTTTAAGCGTTTTAAGGATGATATCCCTGCAACGGTTAAAACCATTGAGTATGACCCGAACCGCACAGCAAACATTGCATTGCTTGCTTATGCAGACGGGGAAAAGCGTTATATCATCGCCCCTGCCGGCTTAAAAGTAGGCGACAAGCTGATGAATGGCCCAAATGCGGAAATCCATGTAGGTAACTGTTTGCCAATGGTAAACATCCCATTGGGCTCCACCATTCACAATATTGAGATGAAGCCCGGTAAAGGTGCGCAAATGGTACGTTCTGCCGGCGGTTCTGCTCAACTGATGGCGCGTGAGGGTAAATATGCCACCGTGCGTCTACCATCCGGCGAAACCCGCATGGTGCCTGTAAATTGCCGTGCAACCCTTGGGGCAATCGGCAACAGTGACCATGAGCTTGTTAAGATTGGTAAAGCCGGACGCAAACGCCATATGGGCATCCGCCCAACGGTGCGTGGTTCTGTAATGAACCCTAACGATCACCCCCATGGTGGTGGTGAAGGTAAAGCACCAATCGGACGCTCTGCACCATCTACCCCATGGGGCAAACCTGCACTTGGCTACAAAACCCGCAAAAAGAACAAGCAATCCAACAAATATATTGTTAGTAAGCGCAAGAAGTAAAATATGAGATCAAGGTCATCCCAACATTGATATCACAAGTGTTGTAAGAGCAGAAACTGTTGATGAAGCGTATGCCATAATAAAAATGGCTGCAAATGTAGAGGGGTTGAAATTGCCCTCCCGTGAAGAGGTTTTGCGGGAATTGGCAGAAGAAACCAGCGACAAGTAGGTGACTTATGGAACCGAGAGTTGTTAAGGTAGAACCCATGCGGATGGTGGGAGTGGTGCTTAAAACCTCCATGGAGGAAGTGGCGCAAAACAACCCCATCCCTACCCTTTGGAGCCAGATTTTTACAGACGGCCGCAGGGATATCCTAAATAAGCTAAAAGGCAATAACCGAGCGGAATATGGTGTGTGCATAGTACATGACGACGACAGCATGGAATATGTTATAGCCGTGGAGCTTGAAAAGTTTAGGTTTGCGCCCAAAGATTTTTATAAATGCGAAATACCCGGAGGGGAATATTTGGCGGTGGAAACCACCACAACCACATTGGGTGAAGCTTGGATGAAAATCACCAAATGGCTTGATGAAAATGGCTACGAAATTGCCCACGGCACATCCTTTGAGTATTATGACCAGCGTATGAATGAGGAAGAAATGAAGTTTGACATTTATGCGCCAATTGTTAAGGCCTAAAAGCTTTGGAGGTAATACTGTGTCAAAAATTGTTAAGGTGGAACCTATGCGTTTTGCCGGATATCCGTTAAAAGTAAGGCTTGGTGGCGAAAACCCATTCCCCAAGTTTTGGGAAGAGGTTTTTGCAGATGGCAGGCATGAAAGGTTGCAGCAACTAAAAGGGCGCTGCAAAGCCGACTACGGCATTTGCATTATGCATGATGAAGTTAATATGGATTATGTAATTGCAGCGGCTTTGGAAGAAGATGCCATTGTGCCTGATGGGCTTTTCGCTTGCGAAATACCCGGTGGCGAATATTTGATGGTAGAAACCACAATTGCCACCCTTGGTGAAGCTTGGAACCAAATTACCGGCTGGCTGGATGACAATGATTACAAAATAGCCCATGGCACATCCTTTGAATTTTATGATGAGCGGATGGGTCAGCCTGAAATGAAATTTGATATTTATGCACCGATTGTTAAGAAATAGGGAAGGAGGAACACCATGGCAAGGTCCCTGAAAAAAGGCCCATTCTGCGATGACCATCTAATGAAAAAAGTTGATGCGCAAAATGAGGCAAACACCAAAAATGTGATAAAGACTTGGAGCAGACGCTCTACAATATTCCCACAGATGATTGGGCACACAATTGCAGTGCATGACGGACGCAAGCACGTGCCTGTGTATATCAGCGAAGATATGGTAGGCCATAAGTTAGGCGAGTTTGCACAAACCCGCACATACCGTGGACACACCAAAGACGAAAAGCGTTCCCGCGTGCGGTAGAGCGAGGCCTCGGCCCCGCTGATTACAGCAAGATGTATTTGAAAGGAGGAAGTTGTTGTGCCTAAAGGACAATCCAGAACCCAATATAAACGCACCCGCAACAAGGAAAATAAGGATTTGCGCCCGCAAGCCCATGCAAAATATGTGCGCCTTGCGGACACAAAGGCAAAAATTGTGCTTGACCAAATCAAGGGCAAGCAGATTGCAGAAGCCCGTGCGCTATTGCTGTTTAACCCACGTTATGCGGCCAGCGTTGCCTTGAAAGTGCTTGATTCTGCTGTGGCAAATGCCGAGCATAATCTGGGCATGGACACAGAAAATTTGTATGTGCAGGAAGCCTATGCAAACCGTGGCAGCAGCCATTATTCCAGATGGCGTTTACAGCCACGTGCAAGAGGGCGTGCTAACCGCACAGAAATCAAGTTTAGCCATGTAAGCATTGTTTTGAATGATGTTTCCACTAAGAAGAAAAAGTAGAAGGCAGGTGAAAAAGTTTGGGACAAAAAGTTAATCCCCATGGCCTGAGAGTGGGCGTTAATAAAGAATGGGACAGCGTATGGTATGCCGAAAAGGGCTTTGGCGATATTTTGGTAGAAGACCATAAGATACGCAAATTTATCAAAGAAAAGCTGTATTTGGCAGGTGTTTCCAAAATCACAATTGCCCGCACATCAAGCCGTGTGCGTGTTACTGTGCACACTGCCAAACCGGGTATTGTTATAGGTAGAAGCGGCCAAGCCATTGCAGAGCTTGCTGCGCAAGTGCAAAAATTTGTAGCAGACCCCAAGCAAAAAGCTGTTGTTAATGTGGAAGAAATTAAACGCCCAGAAATTGCGGCACAACTTGTGGCAGAAGATATTGCACGCCAACTGGAAAACCGTGTAACCTTCCGCCGTGCCATGAAGGGTGCCATGACCCGTGCCATGAAATTTGGCGCAAAGGGCATCAAAACCCAAACCAGCGGCCGCCTTGGCGGTGCAGAAATTGCAAGAACAGAAACTTATCACGAAGGTACAATCCCGTTGCAAACCCTGCGTGCCGATATCGAATACGGCTTTGCAGAAGCAAATACAACCTACGGCAAATTAGGCGTTAAAGTTTGGGTGTACAAAGGCGAAATTTTGCCGGGTATGACATCTGCACCAGAGCCAACAACCCCAATCCCATCCCGTGACAGAGATGGCAGACGTGGCGGCGGCCGTGGTGGTGACAGAAATAACAACCGCAGCGGCGCACCAAGAACGGGCGGCCAAGGCGGCGGCAACAAAGGAGGCAGAAGCTAATGTTAATGCCAAAAAGAGTTAAGCGGCGCAAGCAGTTCCGTGGTCGCATGAAAGGGCAAGCTATGCGGGGCAACCGCATCCAGCACGGCGACTTTGGTATTGTTGCCAAAGAGCCTGCTTGGATAACCTCTAACCAAATAGAGGCTGCCCGTATCGCCATGACACGTTATATAAAGCGTGGCGGTAATGTATGGATTAAAATTTTCCCTGATAAGCCTGTAACGGCAAAACCTGCCGAAACACGGATGGGTAAAGGTAAAGGTGCGCCCGATTATTGGGTGGCGGTTGTAAAGCCCGGGCGTGTGATGTTTGAGCTGAACGGTGTAGCAGAGCCTGTAGCACGTGAAGCCTTGCGCCTTGCCATGCACAAACTGCCTCTAAAATGCAAAATCTACTCCAAGGAGCAATTGGAAAGAGATTTAGCTGAAAAAGAGCAACAAATTCAAGAAAAAGCGGCCGCCCGTCGTGCCGCCCGTGAAAATGCTTAGGAAAGTTGGTGATAGTGGTGAAAAGTAAAGAATATTTGGATGGTCTTTTGGGTATGACCGGGGCCGAACTCCAAACCGAGCTGGTTGACGCTAAAAAGGAGCTTTTTAACCTTAGGCTTCAAAACGCCACAAGCCAGCTGGAAAACACCGCAAGAATTAAAGAAGTTAGACGCAATATAGCCAGAATAAGAACAGTTATGACCCGCAAAGAGCGGGGCTTGGCATAGGAGGTAAGGCGTGGAGCGTAATCTTAGAAAAACCAGGGTTGGCAAGGTAACCAGCAACAAGATGCAAAAGACCATTGTTGTAGCTGTTGAAACCAGCGTGCGCCACCCCCTGTACAAAAAAATTATTAAGCGCACATACAAATTAAAAGCCCATGATGAAAATAATGATTGTGGCATTGGCGATACCGTGCGTGTTATGGAAACCAGGCCACTTTCCAAAGAGAAAAGATGGCGTTTGGTAGAAATTCTTGAGAGAGCAAAGTAGATAGTAGGAGGACTGCAAAATGGTTCAACAGCAATCCAGATTGGTTGCGGCTGATAACTCCGGTGCCAAAGAAATCATGTGCATCCGTGTCCTTGGCGGCACAAAGCGCAGGTATGCCGGTGTTGGTGATGTTATCATCGCAAGCGTAAAAGATGCAACACCCGGGGGCGTTGTTAAAAAGGGCGAAGTTGTAAAGGCTGTTGTGGTGCGCACCAAAAAAATGGTGGGCCGCCCTGATGGCAGCTATGTCCGCTTTGATGACAATGCAGCCGTTATCATAAAAGACGACAAAAACCCCAGAGGAACAAGAATTTTTGGCCCGGTGGCGAGAGAGCTTCGTGACAAGCAATACATGAAGATTTTATCCCTTGCTCCCGAGGTTTTGTAAGGAGGGTTTAGATTGGCAAGCAAAATTAGACGTGGCGATAATGTGATGATAACCACAGGCAAGGACAAAGGTAAAGAAGGCCGTGTGCTGGAAGTGGACCACAAGCGTGGACGGGTTTTGGTAGAAGGCTACAATATGGTCAAAAAGCACCGCAAGGCCAGCCAACAAAACCCCCAAGGCGGCATAGTGGAAAAAGAAGCCCCCTTGCACATCTCCAATGTGGCATATATGCACAAAGGCAAGCCCACCCGCATTGGCTTTGTGGTTGAAACTGCCGAGCGTGGCGGCAAAACTGTAAAAGTTAAAAAGCGTGTGGCAAAGTCTACCGGAGATATTATTGACTAAACAGCGGAAGGAGAATTCTTTTGACAAGATTTAGAGATATGTATGAAAAGGAAATTGTCCCCGCTATGATGGAGAAATTTTCCTATAAAAACAAAATGGCTGTGCCAAAGATTGATAAAATTGTTGTCAACGTTGGCCTTGGCGAAGCTAAGGAAAATGCCAAAGCAATGGATGCCTGCCTGGGGGATATTACCACAATTACAGGACAAAAAGCCGTGCAAACCCTTGCACGCAAGTCTGTTGCAAACTTTAAGCTGCGTGAGGGTATGCCCATAGGCGTAAAAACTACCTTACGTGGGGATAAAATGTACTCTTTCATCGACAGGGTTATAAGCGTTGCTTTGCCACGTGTGCGTGACTTTCAAGGTGTTTCTGCTAAGGCCTTTGATGGACGTGGCAACTACACCCTTGGGATTAAAGAGCAAATTATTTTCCCAGAAATTTCTTATGAAAAAATTGACAAAATCCGTGGTATGAACGTGATTATCGTTACAACGGCAAAAAGTGACGAGGAAGCCCACGAGCTTCTAAGGCTATTCGGAATGCCGTTTAAACGCAGTTAGGAGGCTGATTATCTTTGGCTCGCAAAGCGATGATAGTAAAGCAACAAAGAAAGCCAAAATTCACAGTTAGGGGCTATAGCCGCTGCAAAATTTGTGGCAGACCCCACTCTGTTTTGCGTAAATATGGCATTTGCCGTATTTGCTTCAGAGAATTGGCTTATAAGGGACAGATTCCAGGCGTGCGTAAAGCAAGCTGGTAATTTGGAAGGAGGTTATAGCTATGGCAATGAGCGACCCAATTGCTGATATGCTCAGCAGAATTAGGAACGCAAATTCCGCAAGACATACAACCGTGGACATCCCATCATCCAAAACCAAAGAAGCCATCACCAAAATTTTGGTGGAAGAAGGCTATGTTAAAGGTTATGAGATTGTTGGCGATGCGGTTAAGAAAAATATTCGTATTACATTAAAATATGGGCGCACCAAAAATGAAAAGGTTATTACCGGTATTAAGCGGATTTCCAAGCCCGGCTTGCGTGTTTACGCTGGCAGCGGCGAAATTCCAAGGGTGCTTAACGGCCTTGGCTGCGCTATTGTATCAACCAACCAAGGCATTTTAACCGACAGGCAAGCCCGAAAGGCCGGCGTTGGCGGTGAAGTTTTAGCATTTGTTTGGTAATTGAAATAATAGTCGCTAATTGACAGAAAAGGCGGCACAAAAATTAAAGGAGAATTATATGTCAAGAATTGGTAAAGAGCCTATCGTGGTACCGGCGGGTGTTACCGTGGATTTAAGCGAAGGCAATTTCATTAAAGTAAAAGGCCCGAAGGGCGAACTTGCCCGCCAATTGGTGGCAGAAATGGAAATTTCTGTGGAGCCCGGCTTTGTAAAAGTTGCAAGACCCAATGATTTGAAGCGCTTTAAGGCCCTACATGGTTTAACCCGCACCCTAATTTCCAATATGGTAGTAGGTGTGACTGAGGGATATAGAAAAGACCTTGAAATTATCGGCACCGGTTACCGTGCCGCCAAAGCGGGCAAGGAGTTAACCCTAACCTTGGGCTACTCCCATCCCGTTGTGATGATTGACCCTGACGGGGTAGAATCTGCTGTGGATGGCAACACCAAAATAAGCATAACAGGAATTGACAAGGAAAAAGTTGGCCAATACGCCGCAAACATAAGGGCAAAACGTGCGCCGGAGCCATACAAGGGCAAAGGTGTGCGCTATGCCGGCGAACATGTACGCCGTAAAGCAGGTAAATCCGGTAAGAAGTAATAATTTTGAATGCAGACTTATCTCAAAATTACTTCACACAATTTCTTTTGAAGCTTGCTTACGCAGTTTCTGCGAAACCGCTGCCGGCTATCACTTCAAAGAAATTGGTTCAGTATATTCCGATATAAGTCGGGGAAGGAGCATAGCCATATGATAAAGAAGCCTGCTCGCAAAATTGCGAGAAAAAGAAGGCATCTGCGGATACGGAACAAAGTGTCAGGCACGGCAGCCATGCCAAGGCTTACAGTTTTCCGTTCCAATAAGCATATGTACGCACAAATTATAGATGATGTGAAACATCACACCCTAACAGCTGTTTGCACCCGTGACAAGGATTTGGGCCTTACCAAAACTTGGGATGTGGATGCCGCCAAAGCCGTAGGCGAGGCGATTGCGAAAAAAGCCCTTGCTTTGGGTGTTAAAGAAGTTGTTTTCGACAGGGCAGGGTATAAATACCATGGCAAGGTCGAAGCCTTAGCAGATGCGGCCCGTGAAGCCGGTCTTGTATTCTAAGAGGATTCTGAGGAGGTAGTATGAATAAAAAAATAGATGCTAATGCCTTAGAGCTGATGGACAGATTGGTAACAGTTAAGCGTGTTTCCAAAACTGTAAAAGGCGGCCGCACCATGAGCTTTTCCGCACTTGTTGTTGTGGGTGACGGTAATGGCCATGTGGGCTATGGACTTGGCAAAGCAGGCGAAACTGCCGAAGCTATCCGCAAAGGCCGTGAAGATGCCAAAAAGAACATGATTTATGTGGATAGAAACGAAAATGATTCCATCTACCACAGACAAATTGGGCATTTTGGCGCATCCAATGTGGTTATGAAGCCGGCCCCTGCCGGTACCGGTATTATTGCGGGTGGTTCCGTACGTGCGGTGCTGGAAATGGCTGGCATTAAAAACATTACCACAAAATGTATCGGCTCCCGCACTAAGCACAATGTGGTTGCGGCTGTGTTTGAAGGGCTGAAAGGCCTTAAAACACCCGAGCAGGTTGCCCGCTTGCGTGGCAAGTCTGTTGAAGAGATAACATCATAATTGGAGGGATTATCGTGGCCGAATTAAAGATTACACTTGTTAAATCCTTAATTGGCACCAAACCGGGGCAAAGGCTTAACGCCAAGGCTTTGGGATTGGGGAAGGTAAACTCCTCCGTGGTGCAAAAGGACAACCCAGCCATACGTGGCATGATAAAAAAAGTTAGCCACTTGGTTAAAGTGGAAAATGCGTAACAATTAACAGGAGGTGAAGAAAATGCAACTGGGTCAACTTAAACCTGCGGAAGGCTCCAAATTCAAAGCCTGGCGCAAGGGCAGGGGACATGGCAGTGGCAACGGCAAGCTGGCAGGCCGTGGACGGGACGGGCAAAAATCCCGTAGCGGCGGCGGTACACGCCCCCTTTTCGAAGGTGGACAATTGCCGCTTTTCCGCCGTTTGCCAAAACGTGGCTTCAAAAACAGAAACAGCCTTGATATTGTAACACTAAACATCTATCACCTTAATGTGTTTAACGCTGGCGACATCGTGGACATTGATGCCCTAAAATCCAAAGGCTTGGTATCTAATATCAGGGATGGTGTAAAAATTTTAGGCGAAGGCGAGCTTGAAAAAAAGCTGGATGTTAAGGTGCATTACTTTAGCGAAAGTGCCGTTAAGAAAATTGAAGCAGCAGGCGGCAAGGCAGAGGTGATTTAATGTTTAGTACATTTGCAAATGCTTGGAAGGTTAAAGACATACGCAAAAAGATTTTGTATGTTGCGCTTGTGCTTTTCATTTTCCGCATAGGCTCCTTCATCCCTGTGCCTGGCTTGGATATTGATATCCTTAGACAAGAGATGGTTGGGGATTTTGGTGTAATTGGTATGCTTGTGGGTGGCGAGCTGGGTACAATATTCGGCATGGGTATTGGACCGTATATTACCGCAAGCATTATCATGCAACTACTTACTGTTGCTGTACCTTCCCTTGAACGCATGAAAAAAGAAGGTGCAGAAGGCCGCAAGAAAATTGATGCCATAACCCGTTATTTGGCGGTTGGTATGGCGGCTTTTCAAGCGATAGGTATGACATTTTCGTGGAGAAGTATGTTTGTACATCAAAACATCTTTGTATATGCGGTGTCTGTACTTACCATGATGGCCGGTACTATGTTTATCCTTTGGCTTGCGGAATTTTTGACGGTTAAAGGTTTTGGACAGGGTACATCCTTTATCATTTTTGCTAATATCCTATCAGCTTTGCCGGGGGGCGTTATAACCCTTTACAACGCTTCTTTGGGAAGTGTGTGGAATGCAATTTCCGTTATCATCATAATTTTATCTATTGCGTTTATCGTTGCGTTTGTTGTTTTGATGAACGAAGGACAAAGGAAGCTGCCCGTACAATATTCCAAAAAAATGGTGGGACGACAGATGTTTGGCGGCCAATCCTCCTTTATACCTATAAAGGTTAGCGTTGGCGGCGTTTTACCACTCATCTTCGCCATGTCTATTTTGGGGGTTTTTGGGCAAGCACTTATGTTCTTCCCTGATTCGGAATGGCTGGCGAATGCATCTGCTTTCTTTAATATGTCCAGCTGGACGGGTGCGCCAATTTATATTGTATTAATTTTTGCCTTTACTTTCTTCTACGCCTCGTTTAGCATCAATACCAACGAAATGGCGGAAAACTTGAAGAAAAACGGCGGCTTTATCCCTGGCATCAGGCCGGGCAAGCCCACCAGCGATTATATTCAGCGCACTGTTAGCCGCATGTCTTGGATTGGTGCTTCTTTCCTTGCTGCAATCGCTATGATACCTATTGCGCTGGAATGGATTTTTGGTATACCTGTGGGCTTTGGCGGTACATCTGCCATCATCGTTGTAAGCGTTGCGCTAAAAATCATCAAAGACTTGGAAGCGCAACTTCTTATGCGTAACTACAAGGGCTTCTTGTCCAATTAATAGGGGGACTTATGAGAATTGTAATCTTAGGGCCATCGGGTGCCGGCAAAGGCACCCAGGCCCAAGCCCTAACCAAACATTTTGGGCTAAAGCATATTTCCACCGGCGACATTTTAAGGGAAGAAACCAAAAAAGAATCTGCCATTTGCCGTGCGGTTAAGCGGCTTATGGATAGGGGCGATTTGGTGCCTGATGAGCTGATGTTATCCATTGTGGAAGGCATAGCCGCTGAAGAGGACCACTTTATCCTTGACGGCTTTCCCCGCACCTTCTCCCAATCCCTTGCTTTGGATGCTATTTGCAAGCGTATTGGTGCGCCAATTGACATTGCCATTAGTTTTTCCGTGCCGGATAATGAAATTATACAACGCATTGTTGGCCGCCTTGTTTGCCCAAAATGCACGGCAATGTTCCATATCCATTTTTTGCCGCCAAAGGCTGAGGGTATCTGCGATAATTGTGGTGCGGAGTTGATACAGCGTGTGGATGACACTGTAGATACAGTAAAGCGCCGCTTGCAACTTTATCACGACCTTACAGCACCCGTTGTGGATTTTTACCGCCGCTCGGGGATACTTTTGGATATTAACGGGCAAGGGGATGCACACGAAATAACAAAAGATTTGATTAAGGTGTTGGAAGAAAAAGGCTTGGAGAAAAGGTAAACATGTCAATAATCCTTAAAAATGCGGCACAAGTGGAAAAAATGCGAAAAGCCAGCCGTGTTGTGATTGAGGCTTTTGAGCTTTTGGAAAGCATCATAGCCCCGGGCATAACCACCCGGGAGATGGACAATGCGGTTGAAAAATTTATTAAAATGAATGGCGCACGCCCCAGTTTTAAGAATTATCGGGGTTTCCCCAAATCCGCCTGTATATCTGTTAATGAGCAGGTTATACATGGCATACCCGGCTCCCGTAAATTAGCCGAGGGGGATATTGTCAGCATTGACATTGGTGCGTATAAAGACGGATACCACGGGGATGCTGCCCGCACCTTTGCCGTTGGCAAAATTTCTGATGATGCCCAGCGGTTGATTGATGTAACACGCCAAAGTTTTTTTGAAGGTATGAAATATGCCAAACAAGGACATTTTCTGTTTGACATTTCCGGAGCCATTCAGGAATATGTTGAAAGACAGGGCATGTCCATTGTGCGGGAATTTGTTGGCCATGGCGTTGGTGCTGCATTGCACGAAGCCCCCGAAATACCTAATTTTAGGGAAAAAAAGCGGGGCCCAAGGTTGCAGGCGGGCATGACCCTTGCCATCGAACCCATGGTAAACCAAGGCACCCACGAAGTGGTTATTTTGGAGGATGAGTGGACAGTGATAACGGCGGACAAGAAATTATCTGCCCATTACGAAAACACAGTACTCATCACCGATGGGGAGCCTGAAATTTTGACATTGGGTAATTAAAATGGATTTACAAATTGGTCAAATTGTTTTTTCAAAAGCCGGCAAAGATAGGGGTTGTGCCTTTATAGTTGTTGGCGTGGATAGTGAGAAAGGCAGTGAATATGCCCTTTTGGTGGATGGCAAAAGCAGGCGGGTGGAAAACCCCAAACGCAAGAAAGCCAAGCATCTGCAACCCACAAACATAGTGGATGCGGGGATTGTTCAGCTTATCACAAGCCAAACCCAGTTAAAGGATGCGGATTTTCGAACTGCCCTTAAAAGGTGGAATAAGGAGGAATGTTCTCATGGCTAAAGACGGCGGTATTGAGGTTGAGGGTATTGTTGTGGAGAAGCTTCCCAACGCCACTTTTAAGGTGGAGCTGGAAAACAAGCATATCATAACCGCCCATATATCCGGTAAATTAAGGATGAACTTTATTAGAATTATCCCCGGCGATAAAGTGCTGGTGGAGATGAGCCCTTACGACCTGACCAAAGGACGTATTATTTGGCGGGATAAGTAGGGAGATAGCAGGCTGGCTGGATATACAGACGTTACGATTCAAAATCAGCCGAAGCGAGCAATAAAATGCAATACTTCAATGCGTTTTATTGTGCAGCCTGAGGTTGACTTTTGAACGAAACATCTATACATTCGGCATCGGCTACGGTATAAGAGGAGGATTACCATGAAGGTTAGACCATCGGTAAAACCCATGTGTGAAAAATGTAAAATTATCAGAAGAAAAGGCGCTGTGCGTGTTATTTGTGAAAATCCCAAGCACAAGCAAAGACAAGGATAAGGAGGTAAGACATGGCTCGTATTGCTGGAGTGGACCTGCCCCGTGAAAAACGGGTGGAAATTGGGCTTACTTACATTTATGGCATTGGGCGTTCGTCCGCCGGTAAGTTGCTTAACATTGCTGGCGTAAGCCCCGACACCCGTGTGCGGGATTTGACGGATGACCAAGTTGCAAAAATCCGTGAGGCCATTGAGAAAAACCAAGTGGTTGAGGGTGACTTGCGACGTGAAATTGCCCTTAATATTAAAAGACTTACAGAAATTAGTTGTTATAGAGGTATTCGCCATCGTCGTGGTTTGCCTGTGCGTGGGCAGCGTACCAAAACCAATGCCCGCACCAGAAAAGGCCCAAGGCGTACCGTTGCCAATAAGAAGAAGTAGAGGAGGAGTGTCGCTTAATGTCTAAACGTGTGGTAAAAAAGGGAACAACCCGCCGCCGCCGTGAAAAAAAGGTGGTAAACTTCGGGCAAGCCCATATACAAGCAACATTTAACAACACCATTGTAACCATTACCGATGCCAACGGCAACGCCCTTTGCTGGGCAAGTGCCGGGGGGCTGGGATTTAGGGGCTCTCGCAAATCTACCCCATATGCGGCCCAGCTTGCGGCGGATTCGGCTGCAAATGCAGCTAAGGAATTTGGCTTAAAGTCGGTAGAAGTTTTTGTAAAAGGCCCCGGCGGCGGCCGTGAGGCGGCAATACGTGCATTGTCAGCAGCGGGATTGGAAGTATCCATGATTAAGGATGTTACGCCTGTTCCCCATAATGGTTGCAGGCCGCCAAAAAGACGTAGAATCTAATGAGAGTGGAGGTATAGTATAGATGGCAATTGATAGAACACCCGTAATGAAGCGTTCTCGCAGCCTCGGCATCGAAGCATCCTTCACTGGGTCCAGCAAAAAAAGCAAGAAGAAGCCGCCAATGAGCCGCAAAAAGGTAAGCGAATATGGCGCACAAATGAAAGAGAAGCAAAAAGCCAAATTCTGCTACGGCGTTTTGGAGAAGCAGTTCCGTGGGTATTATGACAGGGCATCCAACATGCGCACAGGTATTACAGGCGAAAACCTATTAATGCTTTTGGAGCATCGCTTGGATAATGTGGTGTATCGCCTTGGCCTTGCCCGCACCCGCATGGAAGCCCGTCAACTGGTAAGCCACAAGCTTATCACCGTAAATGGCAGGAAGGTGAATATCCCATCTTTCCACACCAAGCCCGGTGATGTGGTGGAGGTTTCCCAGTCCCGCAAGGAATCTGTGCGGTTTAAGGACATTGTTGCCGCAACAGGCGGCAGAAGGGTGGAAAGTTGGCTGGAAGCTGATGCTGCCAATCTTAAAGGCAGAATTATTACCAGCCCAACTAGGGAGCAAATTGACACGCCTGTGAATGAAACCTTTATCGTGGAGCTATACTCTAAATAAGAATTGGTAGCTATTGACAAAATATTATATTTAGAGGGAGGTTTACGTTTTGGTTGGATTTCAAAAGCCTCATATAGACATTGCAGAAATAAGCAGGGATGGTGCATATGGCCGCTTTGTTGTGGAACCCTTGGAGCGTGGCTATGCTACAACCCTTGGCAACTCTTTGCGCCGTATATTGCTGTCGTCCCTGCCGGGCACTGCAATTTCCAATATTAAGTTTGATGGTGTTTTACATGAATTTAGCGTTATCGAAGGTGTTAAAGAGGATGTTTGCGAAATTATCCTTAACCTTAAAGATGTTGCCATAAAAAACACATCGTCCAGTGATGAGCCCAAGACGGCTTATATTGATATTAGCGGCGATGGGGTGCTTACCGCCGGCGATATTAAATCCGATCCGGACATAGAAATACTAAACCCCGACTTGCACATAGCCACCCTATCCGGTAAAGATGCCCGCATTTATGCGGAAATCACCATTACTAACGGCAGGGGATATGATGGTGCTGAAAAAAATAAAAAGCACGGCACGGGCATTGGTGTTATCCCTATGGATTCCCTTTACACCCCTGTTAAGCGGGTTAACTTTCAAGTGGAAAACACCCGTGTGGGGCAGGTTACAGATTTTGATAAACTAGTGTTGGAAGTGTGGACCAACGGCACAATCAGTCCGGACGAGGCCGTGTCCCTTGGTGCCAAAATTTTCAGCGAGCACCTTAATCTGTTTATCAACCTTAGCGAAAACGCCAAAGAAACCGTCATCATCCAAGAAAAAGAGGACAACAACAAGGAAAAAGCCTTGGAACTGTCCATTGAGGAGATGGATTTGTCCGTACGCAGCTACAACTGCTTAAAGCGGGCGGGCATAAATACCGTTGGCGACTTAGTTGCAAAAACCGAAGACGAAATGATAAAAGTGCGCAATTTGGGTCGCAAGTCTTTGGAAGAGGTGCTAAAACGCCTTGATGACTTTGGGCTTGCCCTGCGCCCTAACGAGGAAGTTTAACCACCATAGCAACACGTAATTTTAGTAATTTACCGACGAAGGAGGTATAAAAATGCCTGGCTATAGAAAACTTGGCCGCACATCCTCCCAGAGGAAGGCCATGCTGCGCAACCTTGCCACAAACCTGCTGTACCACGGGCGCATCAAAACCACCGAAACCCGTGCAAAAGAGGTGCGCAAGGTGGCAGAAAAACTTATAACCCTTGCAATTGCAGAAAAGGACAACTTTACAGAAGTTTCCAAAACCTTCAAAGTGCCGAAAAAAGATGCAGAAGGCAAGCGTGTTAAAGAAGATAAAAACGGCAAGCGTGTAACCGTGTATGATACGGAAGAGCGCACAGTTAAAGTAGATAACCCATCCCGCCTTAACGCCCGCCGCAAAATGCTTGCAACCCTGTACCCTGTGACAGAGGTGCCGGTAGATGGGCGCAAAAAGCGTAGCCTATCCAAGCCCGTAAACATGCCTGAAAAGCTGTTTAACGAAATTGCCCCTAAATACGAGGATCGCAAAGGCGGCTACACCCGTATAATCAAAATTGGCAAGCGTAAGGGCGATAATGCGGAAGAAGTTTATATTGAACTGGTATAACCCACAAACCCTGCCATTTGGTGGGGTTTTTACTTGCAAAAATTTATGAAGGTTTTGGTTGACAAAGCGGCGGCCTGCAATATATAATGACTATGCAAGTGGTAAATAAATAGGTTGAAAAATGTCTAAATTTTTTTCCTTGATATATATGTATATATATGATACAATTAGATTGCGGTTAAGTGAATATGAGTGTGCACACAACCTTTACTCCGCCAGCGCAACCACAAGGTTGCTAAAATTACATCAGTGATAGGAGGAATTTGAAATGAAGAAAATGAGAAGTGCTTTTATGGCTGTTTTGGCTATTGTGATGTTGTTTATGGCAATGCCTGTTGGCGCATCTACAATTGTTAGTGAAGAGTTTTTTGACATTATTAATTTAGAAGACTTTTTAGAAAATGACAACTTTTCAATTCTATCCATAACGCCCGTATACTACTTGGACCATGATGGTGTAGAAGGAAGAACCATTGCCCATGATGTTGTATGGGGAGGCGTACATCCAACTCGGGATATACCTTTTCACAGAACCCATGTTCTCGCGGGATACCTTATAGGCACAGGGCAGAGAGTAGATTGGGCGGGCGAGCGAATCTCGATATTCTTAGGGGGCACAATCAGACTTAACGCCAACGGAACTACAGATTATTAAACCTAACAATGGTGTTGCTCCCGGAGGCTCATGGGCATGCCGGCGTTAGTTTTCACAACCAACATGTTAGGCACGACCCTAATGATATTAGATATGTTGTAGGCGGCTTCAATCCTCGAACCGAAGCAATTGATTTTCGTACATACAATTTTAGAATTAGGGTTATTTAATCTTATGCCATATAATTAAATTAAAATTAGGAGTGTGACTAATGTTGTTATTAACCATAGGGTGTTTTAAGCATGAGTAGAAGCAATAGCAAATTTCTTATCATTGTCTTCGGTTTAGCGGCTCTTCTTGTTAGCTTAACGGGATGCGCTTTGAATGAACCCGAAGACAAGCAAGAGTACCCCACGTTTTCAAGCGTGGTGTGGGAATTTGAATCAATAACTGACGAAATTAGCCCCGAAGCAATTACATATGAAGAGGCCGCACTAATACTTGCACAATATATCGAGACCCATTTTGGACGAAGTGCAGGCGACTTGGTGGTGTTGGTACAATTTACTAATGAGAGCTGGCAAAAGCGAAGAGAAGGCGAATTTTGGAGGCTAATGATTTCCACCACCTTTACAGCCATACATTTTAATGAAGTTATCTATTTTGCTGAGGTAGACGCAATAACTGGCGGGGTTAGGTTTGTGCAGTTACAAGGACAACTTCTTAGTGAATTTCCTGAGAGAGGCTTCAACCCCTTTCGTGCAGCAGGAGAGTCGATACCGTGGTGGGATGGTCGCTTTACTTTTGATGAGATGGTGAATAGCGAAAATGTGTTCAAATTACAACAGCAGGATTTTGTGGATGACTTTCTAAGTATAACTGTGAATTTAGCTGATATTAAGGGTGAGGCGCATGAGGGGCGCCTTAACCTTTTGTGTGCTGATACTGGCGAAGTGATACCCGTAGTGGTGCGTGGCATGGATACGGGTATCACGAGAATAATTTATAGCAGAATTAATCGAGAAGATGGGACGATAGTTGCTGATTTTGGAATGGGTGTTTTGGTTGGAGTGCACCCGCCAAATTAAAAAGACGAGAACTGCTGGGCAATAATGCGTAAGAAGTTTATATTGAATTGGTATAACCCACAACCCTGCCATTTGGCGGGTTTTTTATTGGTAAATCTTGTTAAGCTTTTTATTGACTTGGAAGCCCCGCTGTGACCATATAAGCATAGATGATGCTAAAGATAGGAGTGTGTTTGCAGCTGCCCGGTAAGACAGAAGAAGCACCTACTTTTCGAGTATCCACAATCCCACTATTTGGGCGAGGAGCATAATAATGCACGCCATAACCGGTGAAGTTGATCGTGTTTGGGCGGCATGGCTTTTACCTCGTACGGCGATGCCTTTCGATTCATTGGCATAACATTCCAAGTGGAGGTGGCAAAACCGCACTAACCTATGTACGCATGCATATGAGGTGATTCTCGTGCCGGTTATCGGCATGGACAGACCTTGCAAGGGCTAATTTTGAAGCAATTTGGAAAGATGATATTAGTGAAGTTGCTGTTTTTTCAAGGGGCGAAAGCATGAGAACTTATGCAGGGATACATTAAGCAAAAAACCGCAACTTGGGTTGTGGGGATTTTTTTATTTTTTGCTTGACAAAAGTTGGCTGGTGGGTGTATAATATAAATACCATCTTATCCGAGTGGATAGGTAAGAATTAAATTGTAGATTTCTTCTAATTTGCATGTGAGCTCGCTTTTTAACATGCCCGGTTTATGCGGGTGCTGCGCTACAACACGTAGTAAGTGTGCAGGGTGGTTTGCATAATCCAAAGGAATCTTGCACTGTCATGCTCTTGTTCTTTATGCAATCAATGGAGTGGCTTGGGGCGGTTGCCCCTGCAAAATTGCCCCCGGCGGCGCATTTTACATGCCTTATACTATATAGTTATTGCGCCAAAGCATAGAGGGCAGGACTGCATAGTAGAATATAGGGTGAAGGTGCGTATATTTTCCCTTATACTTTGGTTAGTTATTTCGCTAAGTTTTAGGATATCATTTAGGCATCCCATGCATTCCGAAAGGCGATGTTCCACATAAATACCCCTCCTTAGGCAAGCATAGCATGGGATGGGACTTGAATACAATAAAAATTTTTGGAGGTATTGTTATGAATTACAAGTTTAAGTTAAAGCCATTGCCATACGCATATGATGCGTTGGAACCTTTTATTGATGCAAAGACCATGGAAATACACCATGGCAAGCATTTGCAGGCCTATGTTGACAACCTAAATGCCGCATTGGAAAAGTATCCGGAACTTCAAAATTGGCCGCTGGAAAAGCTTTTAGGCAATTTGGAGCAATTGCCCGAAGATATTAGAGCGGCAGTGCGCAACAATGGCGGCGGTGTTTATAACCACGATTTGTTTTTTGCTTATATGGCACCCGGCGGCAAGCCATTAAATGACGGAGCTTTGAAAGCTGCCATTGAAAGCGAATGGGGCAGTGTGGATGAGTTTTTGGCGCAGATGAAGGCGGCGGGGCTGTCGGTTTTTGGTTCCGGCTGGGCGTGGTTGGTTAGTGATGCTAATGGCAAATTATCCATTTTCAAAACCCCTAACCAAGACACACCGATACCTGCCAATTTGCATCCCGTGTTAAACTTGGATGTGTGGGAGCATGCCTACTATCTATTGCGCCAAAACCGCAGGGCGGAGTATATTGATAATTGGTTTAATGTTATAAATTGGGAAAAGGCGGAAGAGTGCTACGCTGCCAGTATGTAAATAAAAACACCGTTGCCCAATTTGGTGGCAACGGTGTTTTTATATGCCTGCTTCATTAACAAAATGACGCTGGTTAAAATCTTGGAAAAACATGGATATGGCTTCGTATTTGCCACGTTGGGTCGGGGTGCCGTCGAAGGAGGAGAGCAGGGCGAGGGTGTAGGGCGACGGGGCGAAGATGATTGCCATATCGTGGTATGCGCCGCCAAAACTGGCCGCCCAGCCGCTTTTGCTGGCCACGGGATAATCGGCGACGATAAAGGGGTAGCGGTTGGCGAGCATGTTTCGCCTAAATTCATCACTATACCGCCCGCCTGATTGTATATAATTAAAGCTTTCCCGCATGAAAAGGCCTGCATCATAGGCATTTAGGTAGCTGTATGTTAGGTTTTGCACAAAATGGGCATCGCCGCCGATGGATGTTATAAACTCCCGATAACCGGCAAGTCCGTGGTGCCTGCGTAAAATACGTGTGGCAATATTGTCGCTTGGGGCAAGCATTAGGTGTAGCAGTTGCCGCTGGGTAAAGGCTTGGCCATATTCATAGCGGTGGCGTATAAAGCCGCTACCCTCCCAAAAATCTGCCTCGGTAAAGTGCATGGTTGTGTTTAGATTTGTTCTGCCTTGCTCGGCTTTATGGTATATGTACAGGGCGAAGGGCAGTTTTGTGGCAGATGCGCCAAAAAACACCCTATCGCCTTGATAGCTGAATGTGAAGCCTGTTTCCAAATTTTCAAAGTGTATGGCGATTTGGCTGTCAAATTGTTCCAAAAAGGCGTATATTTCTTCTGTTATGCAGGGCTCCGGTTCAGGTTCCGGTGTGGGTTCAAGCTCCGGCTCCGGTTCGTCTTTGGGCTCTGGCTCCTGTTCCGGTGGATAATATTCATCCTCATAGTGGCCATTGCTTATGTTTTCGTCGTTTTCATAGTAACCGGCGGGCTGGTTGTCCGCATTATCAAGGGCAAGGGCTCTTGGTGCAACAAATAGGATTGCGATAGCAACCCCCGCAACGGCCACTGCCGCAATCCCCATGGATATTAAGAAAACAAGCCAAGTGCGCTTCACTAAACCACCTCAAAACCATTATACACTAATATCTTAACCGCATCAAGTTACATTTGCGTGACTTGGGTGGAAAGGGTTATGCCTGTGCGGATTTGGGAAACACCATCCATGGTTTTTATTTGGTTTAGTTGGTTTTTGCCCACCTCTACCACATAAACGCCGATGGCGGGCAGGCGATATTTTATTTTTGCAATTTGGGCAATTTTGCGCTCCTGTTCCGCATTTTGGCGGGCTTCTATCATAATTTCTATTCTATCCATAAAGCCACCTCCTAAATATTCAACCTACCCCATAATATGATAGCATGGAAATTTTTGCCATATTTGTTTAAGAAATAGAAAAAATGTCCAAGCTGTTACCATAAACTGGTAAAAAGGACGGGGGTAATAATATGCGGGACAGCCAAAGGAAAGTTGTAATGTTGCGTGGCAATAAGGATAAATGGTATGAACAGGCGATTTTTATTTTAAGGGAAGGGGCGGCACAAGGGGAAATGGATTGCATAAAAGAAGCGGAACGGATTGTAAGCGGCGGAGCCATGCCTGTGGCACTACCCTATGTGCAACCACAGGCGCAGATGCAAACAAAAAAAGACGGTGCAACAGCACCGCCTAAAAAAGGCAAAAAACTTGATGGTATGCTAAATGTAGCTTTGTTGTTAACGGGGGTTGCCCTTGTGGCACTTATTGCCTATCATTTTTTGTAAACCAATATGTTAATTCGCCACAAACCGGCCAAAATCACCGGTGCGTATGTTTGTGGTATCCGGGTTTGAAAGTATGTTTGTTGTGTTTATTGTGCCAAATTCGATTTGCACATCAAAGGTACCCGCAACCACAAGGTTTGTTAAAAACACATCCCCGTATGGGCTGTTAATCCTTAAATTTTGCAGGGACGGGTCGGAGGAGGACGGTAATAAAATTACAAAATTACCAAATACCCCGTCCAGCCACAATGTGCCGCTGTTTTTATCGTGATTATGGGCGGCGGTTTGGGTGCTGTGCACGCTGATAAAATCTTCATCATGCAGACCAATGGTAATGTCGCCGAATTGGGTTGTGATGTGCATGGAAGTAACATCTTCTGCGGCGAAACGTAAATTATTTACATCTGTGGAAGTGAGGGGTGTAAGGGCGGCTATTGCTGTAATGGTTTCGATGGGTGCTTGTATTTCCTGCACAACGTCAAACACTGTATCATAATGTGCCACGAGAGATGTGTGTTGCACATCACTGCTTTGGGAAAAACCAATGCCGATGGTAAAAGCTGCACCACCCACAAGGGAAGCAAGCAAAAAGCCTGCCACAAAGTAGAGGATGGGCTTTTTTGCCGGTTTCGGGTCATGGATTGGTATGGGCTTAAAATCCGGCCTTGGGTCATTGCTTCTTGGGTCGTGTTTGTCCATAATCTTCCTCCTTAAATTACGCCTTTTGTTAAATATACGCAGGCGAGGATGAAAAGTCTGATAATAAAATTATGACATGCAACCCATGGCAAGCAACAACTCCTCCTCCTGCTTTTCCAGTTGGGTTAGCTGGGCACAAAGTGCATTATGAACCTTGCTAAGGTCGTGTTTTAAGCCTTCCACTTCCCGAATGCTATCTTCTATTTGGCTGTGGACGGAAATGCTGGTAAAAATATTGTTAAACCAAAAATCCACCCCACGCTGGGTGCGGCTGATGGTTGTAAGGTTGGGTATGTGCAGATGCGCCATCCCCTCTAATTTAGTTACAAGGCTTTTTAGTTGGGCAGAAAGGGCGCAAAAGGCCTGTTCTGCTTCATCCAGATGGGAATATTTTGCCATATGGGTTAAAATACCGCCACGGGTAAATATATCCCATGTGGCCCACCCCTTAGCGGAGCCCAACGACTTCAAAACACCATCAATGCAGGATTGCACCCGTTGCACAGCACGCTGCGCATCCTGTACATCCGCCATATGGTTTACAATTTTGCAATGTTCGGTGGCACGGCCTGCAAGCTTTTTGCGCCTTGCATCAAATTCCGCTGTTAGCAGTTTTTCCTCGTCTTTAAGGCGGGTGATAAGTTGGTGGAGCTCAAGCTCCTCCTCCGCCAATTGCTGGCGGCGGGCTTTTGCTTTGTCGTAGGTTAGTTTGGCTTCTATTTCCTGTTGCTGTCCTTTTTCCAACTTATCTTCATAACGCCCAACAAGGCGCAACAAAAATGCGGATAGGCCATCCCGCTCTATACGCTCCACATCCCGCTTTTCCCGCTTATATTTCTGCAAAAGCTGGGTTATTTCTTTGTCGGTATCTTCCAGTACACGGCGGGTGGCCGTTAGCCGCTCCTCATGCCGTGGCAAGGCGGCTACACGGGCATATTTTTCACGCAAATCGCTCATACACTATGCCCTGCCACGATATTCGCCTGTGCGTGTATCAATTTCCAGTACATCCCCGATGTTGATGAACAACGGCACATTAACCACCACGCCGGTTTCCAATGTGGCCGGTTTGGTAGCCCCTGATGATGTGTTGCCTGCAAAGCCGGGCTCGGTTTCTGTTACGGCAAGTTTTGCAACAATTTCAGGCTCTATGGCGAAAACATTGCCATTGTGGCTAAGCACCTTAACCATATCGTTTTCCCGCACAAATTTAAGGGCATCGCCCACCTCAGATTCGTTTACGGGCAGCTGTTCAAAACTACTCATATCCATAAAATAAAACACGGTGCCATCTTGGTACAAATACTGCATATCCTGTGTTTCTATTTGGGCACGTGGCATTTTTTCCTGTGGGCGAAAGGTTTTTTCCACCACCGCCCCTGTGATAATGTTTTTTAGCTTAGAGCGCACAAAAGCCGCACCCTTGCCCGGCTTAACGTGTTGAAACTCCACAATCCTGTAAATAGAGCCTTCGTATTCGATTGTTAAGCCATTTTTGAAATCGCCTGCTGATATCATTGCTCTCTTCCTCCTAAATTTATCAAGTAAATTAATGCTAAAAGGTAACTTTCTGCTCCAAGGCCGGAAATTTGACCAATGCAAGATGAAGCCACAACGGATTTTGACCTAAACTCCTCCCTTGCGTGGATATTGGACAAATGCACTTCCAATGCGGGCATTTTAACCGCCGCCACCGCATCTGCTATGGCGTGGCTGTAATGGGTTAGGGCACCCGGGTTTATTATTAAACCATCAAAATCCTCAAAATGGCATTTGTGGATAAAATCCAAAATCTCCCCTTCGTGGTTGCTTTGGAATTGGGAAAGCTGCAAATTTGAGCCCAAATCCTTTGCACAATCATCAATATACGCCATCATTTCTTCAAAGGACATGGTGCCGTAAATGCCTATTTGGCGCACGCCTGCCAAGTTAAGGTTTGGGCCGTGTATAACAGCAATTTTCATCAAAATCACCTCTACATAAATTTTACAACATATTGGCGTAAAATGCAATAGACTTTTGCGAAAACAGCTAATTCGATTTTTCCTTTACTCAGAACTATCGCTGTAATTTCGCAATAAGTTTAATAGCTTGAATCAATTAAGTTTTTGGTGCATAAATTTTTATGACACATATGGCTGGGGGCTTGTATGGATAAATTTTACATAAAACGCAAAATTAGTGCCGCTTTGGAGTTGCCAAGGGATGTGACGCTGGGCTTGCCCACTGTGTTGATGACAGGGGATGAAGAGGTTGTTATTGCGGGGCATAAGGGGCTTTTAGAATATTCGGAAGGTTTTGTGCGCCTTGCAACCGGCTTGGGGGGGCTTAAAATTTTTGGTATAAATTTGGCCTTGCGGGAAATTAGTGCCGAAAATGTGATTGTTGCCGGCAAAATCCACCAAGTTACTTGGGAGGGGAATTAATGTTCATAAAAATATGGAATTTTATTGCAGGTTATGTTAAAATAGAGATTGCCGGATTTTCCGTGGAGCGGTTTGTTAGCCGTGCTGTGGATGCCGGGCTAACTTTGCGGGACTTAAGGCGGGATGGGGGTAAATTTTATACAACCCTTTCCCGTGAGGATTTTTTGCAGGCTTTGCAGCTTGCAGAGAAGACGGGTACAAGGGTTTTGCCCGCATCCTTCCACGGCTTGCCTGTTATTGTTGCAGGGCTTAAAAAACGCCCCCTCCTGCCCATTGGTGCGCTGGTTTTTGCCGCTTTTATGTTGGTGATAACATCATTTATATGGCGCATTGATATTGAAGGTGCAGAGCGTGTAAAACCCGCTGAAATACTAACGTTTTTGGAAGGGAAGGGCTTTGCGGCAGGGCATACCCGGCATGGAATAAGTTATCGGGAGATTGAAAACCTTATTTTACTGGAATTTGATGATATTGCTTGGGTCTCCCTTTCTATTACCGGCACAAGGGCATTAATACAGGTGGTGGAAACTATACAGCACAGCCCTATAACCCACCAATTTGAAGGGCTTGATATTGTGGCGGCAAAGGATGGTGTTGTTGTGCATATGGCCACAGCCGCCGGCACGCCCCTTTTTGCCCCCGGTGACGTGGTTGCCGCCGGCGAAACCATTGTAACAGGGCGTTTGAATATTGAAACTGCCGAAGAAGGGTTAATTGCAACCCGATACATACAAGCGGATGCCCAAGTGTGGGCAAGGGTGTATTATACCATGCAATTTAACATTCCCCTTACATATTTTGAAAAAAGCTTTACAGGACAGCATAAAAAAGTGTATAGTATAAACATGGGCGGGCGGGAATTTGTTTTGCCCCATGCGCCCCATAATTTTGTTTATTACGAAGCTGTGGAAAACCACCGCCAAATGGCTTTTGGGCGCAACCTACCCATGCCCTTGGCAACCACCGTTACCACCAATTACGAACTGACCCGCAACCTGCGAAGCCGCAGCCCGGAAGCGGCGCAGGAAATGGCGCAGGAACTTGCCGCAAGGCGCATTTTAGAGGAGCTTGGCGAAGATGCAGACATTATCGAAAAGCAAATCAGCTTTACCCAAAATTATAGGGATATGGCGGTGGAAGTGTTTTTAACGGTGATTGAGCGGATTGATAAAATACAGGAATTGATACCCGAGGCCGATTTGCAGCCATAGCCGCCGACCCACAGCCCAAGCAAAGGAGAATTAACACCCATGATAAACCCAGACCATTTGCCCATAATATTCGGCAAACTTGACGAAAATATAATAGCCATAGAAGCCGCCCTTGGTGTGTCCATCATCAACCGGGATGGGCAGATTTTTGTAACGGGGGATAATAGGGAGCAAGCCCTGCAAGTGCTGCGCAAGCTGGCGGAAAAGGCGGAAGATGGGCAGGATGTGGATTTAACCGCAGTTACCTATCTGCTGGAAAGCCAAAGTGATGGCACGATAGCCCAAGTGGGCAAAACAAATGGCGGTGCCGTGGCCATAACCCAAGGGGGCAAGGCCATAAAGCCCAAAACCTTGGGACAAGAAAAATATGTGGAGCAGATTGGCAAAAACACTGTCATTTTTGGCGTGGGGCCTGCGGGCACAGGTAAAACCTATCTTGCCATGGCAATGGCCATAACCGCCTTTAAGAAGGGGGATGTTGCCCGCATAATCCTAACCCGCCCTGCTATTGAGGCCGGGGAAAAGCTTGGCTTTTTGCCCGGGGACTTGCAACAGAAAGTGGACCCCTATCTGCGCCCGCTGTATGATGCTTTGTTTGAAATTATGGGGCAGGAGGCTTTCCACCGCAACATGGAAAAGGGGCTTATAGAGGTTGCCCCGCTGGCGTATATGCGTGGGCGTACGCTGGACAATTCCTTCATAGTGCTGGATGAAGCCCAAAACACCACCCCTGCCCAAATGAAAATGTTTTTGACCCGCATTGGATACGGTTCTAAGGCGGTTGTTACGGGGGATATTACCCAAATTGACCTGCCCGACGGCACAAAATCCGGCTTAAAAGAGGCACTTACCATTATCAAGGGCATTGACGGCATTGGCATTTCCATGTTAACCAAAAAAGATGTGGTGCGCCACCCCTTGGTGCAAAAAATTATAGAAGCTTATGAAAAGCAGGAAAATAAGCAAGAGGTTAGAAGGCAACGGATAATAACAAAAGCAAAAGCAAGAGAGAGAAGGCAGAGGTAGCGGCGGATGAACGGACAAAACCAAAGAAAAAGGCGCAAATTGCCCTTATATGTGGTGGTGCTGGTTGCTGTGGCGTTTTTTGCCACGGCTGTGCTTGCCGGGCTTGATTTTATTTTGCCTTACACCCATGACGATTTGGCGGTTGGGGACGTTTCCCCCGTACATTTTAGGGCGCATATACAAGTGGAAAATATTTACAGGACAAGCCTTGCAAGGGAAGAGGCCGCAGCCGCCGTGGAAACCCAATTCCAATACGACCCTGCTGTAACCGAAAGTGTTTTAGCGGATTTTGAAGGTTTTTTTGCGGATGCAGGGGCATTGCGCAGCGAGTTTATGCCAATACTGCGGCCTTTTGAGCAGATGTATGAACACGAAGAGGATAGACCCCTGCCGGACACTTCCCGCCTTAATATAAACTTAACAGACCAGCAGTTTAGGTATTTGATAACAGGCGGCTCGCCTACATTTGCGGCGTTTTACACAGCCTTAATGGACTTGGCGGAAGTGGAGCTTAGCGAAAACCGCACCAGCGTTGCGGAGGTGGAAGCGGGCCTGCGAAACCAAGGTTTTGACGAGGTTTTTGTGGAAATTGGCGGCATTGTGGCAACACAATTTTTGCGCACCAATATGGTGGTTAATGAGGTGGAAACCGAGCGGCTGCGCCAAGTTGCAAGGGATGAAGCCGATATAATATGGTACAGGGCAGGCGAAACCATAATCCTGCAAGGCTCCATTATCCAAGAGGAGCATTATTTGGTGCTGGTGGAGCTGGGCTATATCGGCATATCCGCCGAGGTGATACTTACAGGGCTTGCGGGCAGTTTGCTTACTGTTACGCTGGTTTTTCTTGTTAGCCTTGTTTATATCCGCATGTTTATGGGGGATATTGTTTTTAACAAAAAGCGTGCCATGTTGCTGTTTGCGCTGTATATGATGGTTATCATACTAATGCGGTTGATGGTGTTTTTGCCCTTCTACTTCACGCCCATACTGTTGTTTGCCATGCTTGTGTCTATTTTGATAGACATGCGCTTGTCCGCCGTGCTTACGGTGGGTGTATCCATCATTGCTGTGGTGATGAACCCCATGGATGCCATGTTTGTTACCTATGCCATCATAAACGGCATTTTTGCCG
Source organism: Defluviitaleaceae bacterium (assembly GCA_009779935.1). Lineage (GTDB taxonomy): Bacteria > Bacillota > Clostridia > Lachnospirales > WRAX01 > WRAX01. The sequence continues at coordinate 100,939 of WRAX01000002.1, forward strand.
CTATGATAGCCCAGCGTATTGTGGTGCGCAGAAATATGCTGTTGGCGGCGGGGGTGTTTATCCTTGTAAACGCCATTACGGTGTTTGCCAATTACTTCCTTTTTGCGGGCGGGTTTGGTGAATACAGCCTAAATGCCGCATTGTTTGCTATGATAGGTGGTGTTATGACCATTACACTTGCATACGGCTCGCTACCTTTATGGGAGGGGCTTTTTGGGGTTGTTACCCAAAATACGCTGTTGGAGCTTACGGACCCCAACAATGCCTTGTTGCGCCGATTACTAATAGAAACGCCGGGCACATACCACCATGCCCTTGTGGTTGCCAATTTAAGCGAAGCCGCTTGTTATGACATTGGCGCAAACCACGTGCTGGCAAGGGTTGGGGCTTATTACCATGATATTGGCAAAATGCGATATCCCCACTATTTCGCCGAAAACCAAACAGATTTTAACCCCCATGACAGTATGGAGCCGCTGGAGAGTGTGGAGGTGCTAAACAGCCACATTACCAATGGCATGGAAATGGCAAAGGAATATAAATTACCAACAATTGTAAGCGACTTTATTTATGAGCACCACGGCACATCCATCATGGGCTTTTTTTACAGCAAAGCCCAAAAGGACAGCCTTATTTTGAAGGTGGATGACAAAGATTACCGATACAAAAACCGCATACCCCAAACCCCCGAAACAGCAGTGGTAATGCTTGCCGATACCTGCGAGGCGGCTGTGCGTTCGGTTTTTGGCAAAGGGGACAAGCCTGTTGAGGAAATGGAAGCATTTGTAAAAAGATTGATTAAAGATAAACTGGATGATGGGCAACTGGATGACAGCAGCTTAACATTAAAAGACCTAAACACCATCACCAAAGCATTTATGCGTGTTTTCAAAGGCATGCACCACGAGCGTGTGCCATACCCCACCAAGAAAGGATAATGCCTTGTATGTCGCATCCACTTTACCCAAAATACAAAAAACTGGCGCAGAAGGCGTTTTTTGCCACCTTGCAACAGGAGGGTATCGTATTTTCCGTTGGCGTATCCGCCCGTATGGTGGGGGATTTGCGTATGCGGGAGATAAACAAGGAAAAACGGGGCAAAGATGCCACGACGGATGTGCTTAGCTTTCCCATGCTTGGCAGGGCGGATATTTTGAGGGCAAACCATCCCGAAGTGCATGTAAACCTTGGTGATATTGTGGTAAATTTGGAAAAGGCTCATCAGCAAGCCCGTGAATATGGGCATAGCATGGAGCGGGAGGTGGCTTTTTTAACCGTACATGCCACCCTGCACCTGCTGGGTTATGACCATGATACAAAAGAAGCAGAAGAGGATATGAAAAGGCGGCAAGAAGCGGTTTTGGAAGGGATGGGGCTAATACGATGATATACCTGTTTATGGGACTGTCCCTTTTGCTTTTGGCAGTGGCCACCTATTTTACCCATAGAGATTACCGCCGTGGCAAGGTGGTGCGGCAAGTTTTTACAAAAATGCTTGCTATTACCATCCTTATTGCTGTTTTGATGGTTATTGTGCTGGTTGTGGATTTTGCGATAGGAGGATGATGCGTATATTGGCCAGTGTACCGGCTCTTAAAAGTTGCTACACCCAAGCAGGCATAATATCTGACATTACCGAAAAAATTAGGTAAGTTGCCGTACTTTGTTTGGAAGCGGAAGATGGAAAGTTTTTAAGGATGTGATTAAGTGAAAAAGCTGCTTTATTTCTTGCTTTTTACGGTCGCCTTAATGCTTATGGCTTGCGGGGGCGGTGATGAGCATTATGCGGATGACCCGGGAGCGGCAGAAGGGTATGAAGAAGAATATTTGCCCGAGCCGCAGGACGGCATCCTTAGCTTTGAGCCGGTTATACCCTTAAATATTGCAGCAGATTTATTTGCACAAGTACATGCAATTTGGGATGCGGATGATGGGGATTTATGGGGTGTGCCCCTTCACGCCCCGCTGATAATCGGCTGCCCCATAACCCGCCACGCCGTGTTAAGCGAACCTGTTAACCACCCCGATTTTGTGCGGCAAGGTGATGTTTATGTGGGCATTATGCCCCATCCGCCCCAAGGTGTTTTGCTTGGCAGTACCGCTGATAGCTTTGATGGCAGAAGGTGGGGTATTTTGGGATGGGATGGCCATGTACAACAAAACCATGACCTTGCCGTGCAAATTTTAATACACGAGGCATTCCATGCCATACAATTTGGGCGCATTGGTATTGGCGGCCTTAGCTATTTTGCCAACTGGAATTTTATGAACCTGTCGGCGCAGGGTCGCACCGCCCTTTTAATGGAAGCGAAAGCCTTGGAAGCGGCTGTGCTAAGTGAGGGCGAGGAGCGTGATAAAGCCATACGTGATGCCCTGTCCATAAGGGCGCACCGCAGAAACCTTTTGCCGGGTGCCGCCAATGCCGAAAACGAGCGGGAGATTTTTGAGGGCACAGCATTGTTTACGGAAATTTTGGCATTTGGTGATGCCCGCACCCTTTTAGCCACACATCTACCACGGTTTTTTGGCTGGGCAGATACCGCCTTTTTAAGCGGTGGCTTTGGCTATTATTCAGGTGCAATGTATGCCATTTTGCTAACGGAAGCGGGGGCAAGCTGGCAACAAAACCTTACCCTGCAAACGGATTTGGGGGCATTGCTTCAACAGGCCCTTGGTGTGGAATTGCTACCTATCGAGCAGGTGGATTTGGAACGTTTTGGATATTCCGATTTAGCCCCGGCGCAGCAGGCGTGGGTGGATGAATTTGCAGTATTACAAAAACGGGCGGAGGAGTTTTACTTTGGCCCCAAAATGTTAATCCGTGGCGAATCGGTTTTAGAAGACCCTTTTGCGCCCCATTCCTTCCTGCATGTAAACATTCCCGATGACAGCCCCACAGGGCGGTGGTGGATGGTGTTTTACGGTGATTTTGCTCATATTGGTGATAATTGGCGTTTGGAAATAAATGGCGGCTTTTCGACCCACATATTACGCTCCCGGGAGCCGGGCGGCGGCGTGCAAGTTAAGCTTTATGACCATATACAAATAAGCGAAGATGGCATGACTGCCACAACCCCCACATGGACGTTAGAAATAACCAATCCCGCATATTATATTTGGATAAATAACTGGGGTCATATCCATATTAGAGAAAGGTAGCGGCCACCATGAAAAAATACGGACTGTTAGTTATATACCTGTTGTTAATTGTTGCTTTAACATTTGTGGCCTGCGGCGGCAGGGAAGAACCGCAAATGGCGGAAATTGACCATGATATGTTTGCGGAGGCCGATGAGCCTGATGAGCCCGAACCAGAACCGGAACCAGAACCTGACCAGTCCCCGCCTGCGGGCATGGCGGTTAGTTTGCTTACGGGTTTGTACATAGACGAGCAAGCCGCCGCCCGCCGCCCATTTGCCGTGGTTTTTAACAACGAAAGCCGTGCCATGCCCCAATCGGGTTTAATGCAGGCGGATGTTATTTACGAGGTGCTGGCGGAAGGGGTTACAACCCGCCTTGTGGCCATTTTCCAGGATTTTGATGCGGGGATGATTGGGCCTGTGCGTTCAAGTAGGGATTATATGGCGCAAATTGCCAATGACCATGGTGCGGTGTTTGTGCACCATGGGGCAAGCCCTACGGGTTATAGCAGGATAACAAGCCTTGGCCTTATGGCTTTGGACGGGATGCGTTATGACGGTACGGTGTTTTGGCGGGATCCGGACAGGCGCAGGGATAGGGGTTTGGAACATTCCAGCTACACAGCTGCCCCAAATTTGCTGGAAATTGCCGAAACAAGGGGTTTTAACATGGATGCCCCCGCCAATTTGGGTATATTTGAGTTTTTTGACCAGCCCACAGAGCTTGCGGGCGCACAACCTGCTGTGGAGCTAACCATTGCCGCCCATAGTGCAATTTTTCGCTATAATCCCGAAAGCGAGGCTTATTATAAATACATTTGGGGCAACCCCCATATGGATGATTATGTGGGGGAGCAGGTTAGTGTGACCAATGTGTTGGTGCAGGTGACAAATATCCACGTAATTGCGGGGGATGAAGCCGGCAGGCGCAATGTTGCCATAATTGGCAGCGGGCATGGTTACCTTGCCACCCTTGGCGGCTATACCCGTGTTTACTGGGAAAAGCCCGATGCCACCACCCCAACACGCTGGATGAATGAGGATGGCAGCACCTTGCAACTAAACCGTGGCAGAACTTGGATTTCGATTGTAAACACCAGCCCTATATTTGAAGGCGCAATGTCACCTTAACATTAAACGGACTTGGATTAAAGGAGGTAATTTATGGAAAAAACGTATAAATCAGGCTTTGCTGCTATTGTGGGCCGCCCTAATGTGGGCAAATCCACCCTGCTAAATTCGTTGCTGGGGGAAAAGGTTGCAATTATCACCAACAAACCCCAAACCACACGCAATATGGTGCGCGGCATAATAACAACAGATGAGGCGCAAATTGTTTTTGTGGACACACCAGGCATGCACATTGCCAAGGACAAGTTAAGCGAAAATATGGTTAAAATGGCGGAAAACAGCATTAAAAACGGGGATGTGGTGCTGTTTATGACAGCCCCTGCGGAGAAAAGTGACATACACCCCGCTGATGTGGAAATTCTTAAGGGGCTTGCCAAGGTATCTGCTGCAAAATTTTTGTTAATAAATAAAGTGGATTTGGTGGATAAAGGGCGGCTTTTGCCCATCATGGAAGCCTATAACAATGCCTGCCCTTTTGATGAAACCATTCCCATATCCGCCCTTAAAGGCGAAAACCTGCTAAACCTACGGGAGACTATTGTGAAATATTTGCCGGCAGGCCCTAAATTTTTCCCCGATGATATGATGACTGATGCGCCTGACAAATTCATCATCAGCGAGATGATACGGGAAAAAGCCTTATATTTGCTGCAAGAGGAGATACCACATGGCATTGCCGTGGAAATTACCCAGCTTAAAAAGCGGGAAGGCAAGGAAATTGTGGACATTGAAGCCACCATTTACTGCGAAAAAAACAGCCACAAAGGCATCATTATCGGCAAAGGCGGTGCTATGCTTAAAGAAATTGGTATACGCAGCCGTAAGGACATACAAAGGATTTATGAAGAGAAGGTTAACCTGCAAATGTGGGTGAAGATTAAGGAAAATTGGCGGGATTCGGATTTCTTTATGCGCAACTTTGGGTTTAAGGCAGATTAAGAGATAGTGTGCTGTTGGTTTTTGCCAGCATAACCTTTTGGTGGCTGGATATGCTATTTTTAACAAGTATTGCATTGGGGGGATGAAGGTGCAGGACAAGTTGTGGCAGGATTTTTTGGCAACGGGCAGCATTAATGCCTTTTTGGATTACAGCAACTTTGTAAAGCTGGGATTTACCCCAAACGAGGGTGAAAATGCCTACATTTAAGGACAAAGGCTTGGTACTGCGGGAAGTGGAAACGGCCGAAAACAGCAAGCGGCTGTTGTTGCTAACACAAGGGCGGGGCAGGATTTGGGCTTTTGCCCGTGGGGCGGCGGGTGTAAAAAGCAAGCTTAAAGCCCCCAAAATGACCTTTTGTGAGTTTGTGCTGTATGACGGGGGGCAGTTTTTAAGCCTTGCCCAAGTGGCGCAAATACGGGCGTTTCCTAACCTGGTGGGGGATTTTGATGCCTACTGCATTGCCAACTTTTTGCTGGAAGCTGTGGACAGAATGTTATTGCCCGCCATGCCCGCTGATGAGGCGTTAAAGCTAATTTTGCTGACATTTGCCCGCCTTGATGGGGGCTGCGACCCTTGGCTGGTTTTTTCTGCCGGCACCTTTAAGCTTTTGCAACAGGAGGGGTTTGTGCCAATAACCGACAATTGCAGCGGTTGCGGCGACAAATTTCCCGGGAAATATTTTTTTGCGGTTGACGGCATAACCTGCCAAAATTGCGGAGGCCTGGCCTTTTCCGATGAAGCCCGCCTTGCCCTTGAATACATATTGGAAGCACCCCTTGCTAAAATTTTCAACTTCAAAGCATCCCCTGATGTGCTTATGGGGCTTAAAACTGCCGCTTTGATGTTTTTTAGCCATCATGTGGATGTGGAATTAAAGTCCATGGCGTTTATAAAATAGGTTATAAAAAAATTACATATAGCGAATGCCTCTCAATCTTTCGAGGTGCATTCGCTGAAAAAGGAGAGTTTTGAATGAACAGACCAGTACAAAACCTTGTGATAGCGGCACTTTTGCTATCCATAGGCATTATTTTGCCCAATGTTGTGGGCAACACCCATTGGACGGGGGCAATGCTTTTGCCAATGCACATACCGGTGCTTTTGGCGGGCATTTTGCTTGGGCCCCGCTATGCTGCCATTATCGGCGCACTTTTGCCCATTACAGCCTTTTTGCTGGGGCATACCCCGCCTTTTACCCATGTTATCATTGCAATGTCTTTCGAATTGCCCGCATATGGCCTTGCCATTGGCATCCTTTACGGCAAATTGCCTAAAACCTTCCCGTTTTTAATGGTTTCGCTGGTGGGGGCAATGCTTATTGGGCGGGTGGTTTCCGGCATTGCCAATACAATTATGTTTTTTGTGATGACGAATGTTAACTTCTCGTTTGAGATGTTTATTACAGGGGCATTTGTGACGGCTTTGCCCGGCATTATTATCCAAATTGTGCTTATACCCGCCATTATCCTTGGCTTGCAAAAAGCGGGTTGGCAGGGCGGCACCCGGTCTTGATACCCCAAAAGCTGCTTGACTTAATAGACCATGCCATGGCAAAAAGCGATGGCATGGTTGTTTTGGTTGGCATAGACGGGGACGCAGCGGCAGGTAAAACCACACTTACAAAGCAGCTGGCGGCGCATTATAACTGCCCCGCCATCCATATGGATCATTTTTTTCTGCCGCCTGATTTGCGGACAGAGGAGAGGTTGGCGGAAGCCGGGGGCAATGTGGATTACCAGCGGTTTGATGAGGAAGTTTTGCAACCGCTGATTGGGGGCAAAACTTTCACATACCGCCCTTTTGATTGTGCTGTTGGGGATTTTGGGCAGGTTATTACTGTCCGTTCCGATGGGGCAGGGGTTGTTGTTGTGGAAGGGGCTTATGCCCTACATCCAAGGCTGGCGCACGCCTATCATGTAAAGGTTTTTATGGCAATTAAGCATGAGGAGCAGATGAAGCGCATTATTGCCCGCAATGGGGCTGAAATGGCTGAAAAGTTTAGGGATATTTGGATACCCATGGAAAAACGATACCATGCCACTTTCGGGGTGAAGCAAAGCTGCCATATTGCTATGTAGGGTGGGGTCTTGACCCCACCCCCCCGAAGACGCACAAACGCAAATAGCAACCGTCCGCCACCCCACCCGCCCTACATGTGCGGGATGGCGAGCTTGTGGATTATTTTATTAATTTCCTCATAAGCTTCGGGGGTACCTATGTCGAAGCATTCGCCTTCAAATGTGTAACAGTATAGGGGCTTTTGCTTGTACAGCCACATGGGGAAGTTGCCGGGGGCATCCGGGTTGCCACCCCCTGATAGATATTGCCTAAACATTGCCATGGTATCCCTTGTGTAAATATATGTGCCAAATACTGCTAAATTAGACTTGGGCACCAGGGGCTTTTCCACAAAATCCACCACCACATTGTTTTGGTTAATTTGTGCCACAGCAAAGGATTTTAGCTTTTCCCTATCATCAATTTCTTTGGCGCAAACACAGTCCCCCCCCACTTTTTTGTAAAAATCCAAATAATCCCGCAGGTTGAATGTAAACAGGTTGTCCCCGCATAGGATTATGGTTTCTTCATCAATTCCCATTTCATCCATGGCAAAAACAATGCCGCCAATTGCCCCCCGCCGTGTATCGTTGCAAACAGAACCGTCATCCAGCACGGTTATTTTTTTGTTTGTGGCAAAACCCTTCGCCCACACCCTAAAATGCTCCGCAAACCTGTGGTTGGCCACAATTGATACTTGGTCCACCTCGTCAAGCCTTTCTAATTGCTCCATTATATAATTTAGCAGGGGTTTGCCGCCAATGGGCAAAAGGGGCTTGGGCTTGTCCTTTGTTAGGGGATATAGGCGGGTGGCGTATCCTGCCGCTAAGATTATTGCTTTCATCAAACCAGCTCCTTTAATGCGGCATATGTGCTAATGAAGTTTTCGGATGGTGCGGTGATAAGGCTCGTTAGGCTCTTCCTGCCCAATTGCCTGTCTATTACCTTTGCCATGTGGGGGTTGTTTGCAAAATATTTGTAAATTTGAAAATATTCCTCTTCATCACCTGATAGTAAAGGGGGTGGGTTGCCGTTAAATTGGGCAAATGTTGCCATACCCTCCAAATGGGATAGATATGTAATTATATGTGCCATTTCTTTACGGGTGGTAACTTGAAGGGATGGCATATATCCGCCTTCAAGGGCAACAAAGCCCACATGGTGCATTTCGTGGGTTGCCCGGTGTATGAGCTTTTCTGCATCCATTAATTCTAAGTTTTTAATCACTTGCGGCAACTTGCCTTTATGTTTGTGGGTTGGTGTAAGCAAATGTGCCACCAAATTTATTGGATTAAAATCATAAGTTAAACCCATAACCGCAGGCTTTAAGAATGCTTTGACAGTATTTTGCGTATGGCCGCCAAAACCCTATCAATATCACTGCGGGTGATGCCGTTGTGGATGGCAAAGCGATAGGTCCAGTCACTGGCGATGGGGTTTATTTTAATATCCTGCTCGGCAAGGGCTTGCACAAACTTTGTGTGGTTAAACCCATGCCTGTTGACGGTGAAGAAGATTAGGTTAATATCCAGCTTGCTGTAATCCACTGTAAAACCATGTAGTATATTTAGCCTTTCCGCCATATTCTTGGCATTTTCATGGTCTTCCGCCAACCTGTCCACATTGTTTTTTAGGGCATATATGCCTGCCGCCGCTATTATGCCTGCTTGGCGCATGCCCCCGCCCAGCATTTTGCGGTAACGCCTTGCCCTTTCAATAAACCTTTCTGTACCGCATAAAATGGAGCCGGCAGGTGCGCCCAGCCCCTTGGACAGGCAAAACATCAGCGCATCACTGTGCCAAGCAATTTCGCTGACGGGCACGCCTAAATGCTGGGCGGCATTAAACAGCCTTGCCCCGTCCAAATACACGGGCAGGCCGTGTTTTTTGGCCTCGTCATAGGTTGCCTTCATCTGGTCGATGGTTACAACCCTGCCGGATGATGTGGCGTTTTCCAGGCACACAAGCCCTGTATCAGGGAAATGCACATCCTTACCCCGCACCCGGCTGGATATGTCGTAGGGGCTTATCATATCATCACCACCATCCACGGTGTTGTAGCTAACGCCTGCAAGTACGGCGGCCGCCCCTGCCTCGTAAGCCACAATATGGCTGCGCCTGCTTAAAATAATCTCGTCCCCCCGTTTTGTAAGGGCCATAATAGCTATTTGGTTTGCCATTGTGCCGCTGGGGCAAAACAATGCCGCTTCCTTACCGCAAAGCTTTGCTGCAAGCTGTTCCAGCTCTGTCACTGTTGGGTCATCCCTGTAAACATCATCACCCACTTGGGCATTGCGCATGGCATCCCGCATACCATCACATGGCTGCGTTACCGTGTCCGAACGTAGGTCTATTACCTTCATTTCAATCTCCCCTTAAATATTTACTTAGCACTTGCCCCAAAAGCCGTTTTGGGGGTATATCATGCCCATTATGCCTTGCCACCCGTTTTATGGACAGTTCCACATTATCCAAGCCCCAAAAGCTACCTCCCAACCATGCTGTTGGTTAATGCTTACCATATGGGGATGATGCCAATTAACTATGGTGTGCTCACATTAATGTTAGCACACTCTAATTATAACCCAAAACCCCCACCACCGCAAGGGGAATTTGATTGGCTTATGGGATAGGGGGGCAAGGCGCACGGGTGCGCCGTTATACCTCTGTCTCGTTTTGTTTTGTTTGGTATTGTATTGTTTATTAATGGTGAAACATCTTGTGCAAGACCCTGTGCAAGACCCTGTGCAAGACCCTGTGCAAGACCTTGTGAAATAACCTGTGCAAGACCCTGTGCAAGACCCTGTGCAATACCATGTGCAACATTGGCCCCATTAAATTATCTTATGTAATTCATGGACAAGGCTGTATTGTATTGGCAAACCTAATATTATTATAACATATCTTTAACCAACATTTAATATACACTTTGCCAAAAAGGCTTGAAAAGTTTGCAAGGGGGGTGTATAATATAGATAGGTGCACATGAGAGGAGACAACTTAATATGTTTAGCAAAGATTTAGGGATAGATTTGGGTACGGCCAACACACTGGTTTTTGTAAAAGGCAAAGGTATAGTGATGAGCGAACCATCAGTAGTAGCAGTAAATACCGAAAACCAAGAGGTTTTAGCAGTGGGTAATGAGGCGAAGATGATGATAGGGCGCACCCCTGGCAATATTGTTGCCATACGCCCCATGAAGGATGGGGTAATTGCCGATTACGAAACAACACAGGCAATGCTAAAATATTTTATACGTAGGGCCATTGCAAAATCGGCATTTTCCAGCAAGCCACGTGTGGTGGTGTGCATACCCGCAGGGGTTACGGAGGTGGAAAAACGTGCCGTAATGGAAGCCACCATAACAGCAGGTGCCAAACCCACAGGTGCCTTTTTGATAGAGGAGCCCATGGCCGCAGCCATTGGTGCCGGCCTGCCCGTGGAGGAGCCCACGGGAAGTATGGTGGTGGATATTGGCGGCGGCACAAGCGAAATTGCTGTAATCTCGCTGGGGGGTATTGTTGCAAGCAAATCCCTACGGGTGGCGGGGGATGAGCTGGACGAGCATATAATATCTTATGTTAAAAGGGAATACAGCCTTGCCATTGGCGAGCGCACAGCGGAAGATATAAAAATTAAAATAGGCTGCGTGTTTAACCCGGACCCTAATGTGAAAATGGACATACGTGGGCGGGATTTAATAAGCGGCCTGCCAAAAACCGTAACCATTTCCAGTGACGAGGTGGGCCATGCGGTTTACGAGCCTGTAAACGCCATTTTGGATGCCATTAAGGTAACGCTGGAAAAAACCCCGCCCGAACTTGCCAGTGATATTATGGAAAGCGGCATTATGCTTACAGGCGGCGGCGCACTTATCGGCGGCCTTGATAAGCTAATAAGCGTGGAAACAGGCATGCCCGTGAATATTGCAGACGAGCCGCTAAATTGCGTTGCCCAAGGCACAGGTATGGTGTTAGACCATATAACCGACCTTAAAAATAATGTGCTAATCAGCTCCAAAAAACTACGTATGTAAGCAGGCTATAAAACCCACAAACGTAACGTAGCGTAACGAAAGGAAAACCATGGACTTTCTGCAAAAACACAAAAAGTTTTTTATAATAGGCCTTGCAGGGCTATCCTTTATTATGATGGCCTTTACAGGGCGGGGCGGCTACCAGCAGGGGGCTATGCGCTCGTCTGTTGGTTTTGTTTTGTCCCATGGGCAGGCTTTTTTTGCAGGCATTGGCAACTGGTTTGCCGATAGATGGGATTTTTTAACAACCATGAATGATTTGCATGCAGAAAACACCCGCCTGCAAGATGAAAATAACCAAATGCAAATGGAGCTTGACAGGATGCTGCACTTAGCAAACGAAAACCGCATGCTTGCCGAAATGCTGGATTTGCACCTGCATTATGACAATTATACAACCATGGGTGCAAACATAATTGCCCACGATACAACCAACTGGTACAACAACTTTACCATAGACAGGGGCAGGAATGACGGTATCACCGTCAACATGGCTGTGCTTGCCCCCGGTGGGCTTGCCGGGCGCATTTCCGCCGTGGGTTTTAATTATGCCGTGGTAACGCCGCTTTTTGAGCATACATCCTTTGTGGCAGGGCAAGGCCTGCGCACGGGGGATTGGGGCATGGTGCAAGGGGATATAAACCTTAGCAGCCAAGGCTTGTTGCGTATGAATTATTTAGGGGCAGATGCGGATTTGATAGTGGGGGATTATATTATAACAAGTTCGGTTTCCTCCATCTTCCCGCCGGGTATACGTATTGGGCAAATTACGGATATTAGGCAGGGCAGCGGGGGTTGGCGCTATGCAACCATACAGCCCGCTGTGGATTTTGGTAACTTGTCCGCTGTTTTAATAATTACTGATAATTTTGAATTTATTTTTGAGAGTGAAAATGACTAATGCGAATTGCCATATATTCTGCAATAATTTTATTTAACTTTTTCATATCATCCACATGGATGCAGCATTGGGCAATTGGCGGCATTGTGCCCAACACCACCCTAATAATTTTGGTATGCTATGCCCTTTTGCGGGATGATGTGGAAGGGGCAATAATGGGCTTTGCCGCAGGCCTTTTGTATGATATTTTTTTTGGGCGCATTATTGGCGTATCCGCCCTGCTGTTAATGCTTACAGGTTTTTTTGCAGGCAAACCGTTTAGGGACTTTTTTAAGGATAATTACATTGCCCCAATCATCATGGTGGCCGTGGCAAGCTTAACTTACGAATTTGCCTTTTACATCCTTAACTTTTTACTGTTGGGGCGCACCAACTTTATCCGCTACCTTGGTATGGTTATTTTACCAAGCACCGCCTATAATTTGGTGCTGGCCATATTTATATATCGGGCAATTTATTTGCTGGATGGGGCAATAAGCAAGCGAGAAGAGCGCAAACGAGGATTTATGAAATAACTCTCCCGTAGGGCGGGGGCAAGGCGCATAACATACACCCCAAGGAAAGGAGCAAAGCATAATGAATGAATACAAAGAAAAAATTATAGATACACTAAAATTCTTCACAAACCGCATGTTTGTTTTAGCGGCAATTTGCATAGTGGGCTTTGGTGCCTTGGTTGTCATCCTTTTCCAAAGGCAGATTGTGGAAGGCACCTATCACGTACCCACCGTAAGCACCTTTGCCCGCACCATCTCCGCCAATGCCCCAAGGGGGCAAATTTTTGATGTAAATGGCCGCCCGCTTGCTGTCAGCATCCCCGTATTTACCGTAATGCTGGACCCATCAGTAGTATTTAGCGAAATTTGGGGGCAGGATTTTGATTTGAACGAGGCTTTTTTGCTGTTTATGCAGATAATGCAAAGGGGCGGCGAAGAAATACGTGTAGATGCCGAATTTATCATATCCCAAACCACCCCACGTATCTTTACCGTATCCAGCGAAGCCACCATACGCCGCTGGCTTAACGATTTTCATCTGGATGGGGATTTAACGGCAACACAGGCATACACAGCTCTGCTGGCTTACTTCAACATACCCCAAACCTTAAATAGGGATGACCAGCACACGCTGCTCCTACTGCGCTCTGCTTTATATCTGCAAAGGTTTAATGTGGCACAAATCGGGCTGGCTATTGATATAGACCGGCGAACAGTAGCTGCCTTAGAGGAATTTAGCCACGCCATGCCCGGCGTTTATGTGGCAAGCGACTATATGCGCTATTACCCCATGGGCAAATACCTTACCAATATCATCGGCTACCTAACCCGCATTTCTGCCGGGGATTTGGAGGCGAACCAGCACCTTGGCTACACCGCAAACGACCTGTTTGGTGCCGCCGGCATAGAAAGGACAATGGAGCATTACCTGCGGGGTACCCGTGGCATAACCACCATAGAGGTGGATAACAACCGCCGCCGTGTAGGTGTTTTGGACAACCAAAACCCCCAATCAGGGCATGATATTTTTTTAACAATTGATGCAACCTTACAACGTAATTTGTACTATATTTTGGAAGATTATTTATCGGAAATATTGGTGCGTCGCCTGCGCAGTTTGGGCGCACCCTTCGCCCGGGATGTGCTAATATCCACCTTGGAATCTAATAATATCAACAGTTTGTTGATTATGGATGCGGATGACGCAGAAGTGTTTCCCGCTTCCTACACCGTGCGGGCATTTGTGCTTAATAATGGTGATATAGACCATGACGGAGATCACTTCCGCCGCAACCTTAATGAATTTATTGGGGAAAATATCGGCAATGGCCGCATAACCCTTGTAACCATGCTGGAAGTGATGGAAGAGCAGGGGGTTATCCGGTTTGCAACCTACGATAGGGCCAGGTTGCGGGCAGGGCAAATAACGCCGGCCAACTTCATCATCCATTTAGTGGAAACCCGCCAGCTAACCCCCCAAATGGTTAATATAGACCCGGCAACGGGCAGTATCGTCATCAGCTGTGTGGAAACAGGCGGCATTATTGCCGCTGTAAACTACCCCACCTTTGATGGTAACAATTTCCTACCCCACAGCCGTGATAATGCCTATATAACCAATTTGATGATAGACCCAACCCGCCCCCAACTTGCCCGCACGTTTACAGAGGCTATCGCCCCCGGCAGTACATTTAAGATGATAACAGGGCTTGCGGGCGTTTCCCAAGGGGTTATAACCCCCGAAACACGGTTTTTTTGCAGCGGTGTTTTCCGTGAAGCGGGCAGGCCGTACCTGCGTTGCCATAGCCACCACGGCAGCCTTAACCTTACACAGGCCATTGCCGCATCCTGCAACTACTTTTTTAACCGTGTAGCTTGGCAATTGGGCAACCCCCGTGATGGGCGCACCGTAGAAGGCATAACAACCCTAAATTACTACATGCAGGCTTTGGGGCTTGGCGCACCAACAGGCATAGAAGTGGAAGAAAACCGCATGTTTTGGGGGCTTAATAATGACATACCTGCGTTAGCATCCCCTGCATTGCGCATGGCGCAAGGCAACCCCGGCAGCTGGACGGCAGGTATGACAAGCCATGTATCCATAGGCCAAGGCTACAATGCCTATTCCCCCACATCCATGGCAAAGGTGATGGCAACACTGGCAACCCAAGGCACAAGAATGGAAATGACCCTGATAAACCGCATACAAGCGGCAGATGGCACAGTTACCCTAATACAGCCCGTGGTGGAATATCAAATGAATATAAGTGATACCCATTGGAATGCCATACACGAAGGCATGCGCATGGTTACACGCAGCAATATCGGCACGGGACGGGGCATTTTCGCAGGCTTTCCCATGGATGTGGGCATAAAATCAGGCACAGCGGAAATTAGCGGGCGTGCCAGCCACTCCTCCTACGGCGGCTTTGCACCACTTGATAACCCCCAAATCGCTGCTTATGTGATGATACCCCACGGGGACCAGCGGCTGATGTCCGCCATATCAGGCCACATACTGCGTGCCACCTTGGAGGAGTATTTTGGAATTAACAATACCACAACGCAAACCAATAACGGGATAAGATAATCCCGTTTTGTTTGAGAGTGATTAAAAAGCCCTGTATACAGGGCTTTTTTGTTTGAGTATAAGTAATTTGATTATATACCCCTTTAACTTAAAAAATCCCACACAAAGCCTCCATAAAATCATCATACTCTGGTAGTATTTTTCTCAACCTACCTTTCAGCCATGCCCAGTATTTTTCGATTTTATTGAGGTCTG
>WRAX01000003.1 GCA_009779935.1 Defluviitaleaceae bacterium
AAACCGTTGCTGTGTGGGCAACGAAACTTATAATAACATTTGTCGAATGAAATGTCAAGGGTTTTTTTGAAAAAAATTGAAAAAGTTTTTTGGGGATGGAAAAACCGTTGAAATGGTGGTTTTATGGTGGGTTAATTTTGCGTTAATTGATTCTTAGCCTAATCTCATTAGCAAAATCTGTAAACCCCATGTGCATTTCTGCAATTATTCTTTGGGGGTCATTTACTTCAAACTCTGATACATGTCCAAAACGCTGCTCCCATGCAAGGCTTTGGTTTATTTCACGTAGTATGCCTTGGGGTTCCGCCACTAAAGTGTATAAATGAATTATCATGTCAAAAAACATGTTTGGCTGCACGCCAAGGTAATCTAATGCGATTTGAAAGCGTTCTTCGCCCACAAATTCCACCCAGCCAAACATATAATCGCTTATGTAAAGGTGTATTTCGTTAGGCGTTACGGTTTCGCCAAAATACTTGGACATTCTTTCCGCAATCACTTCAGCGTGGTTGCGCCTTTGTGGGTGGGTTAACATTTGCTCCAAATGTTCTTTGGATAAAAAGTTGTGTACGACAAACTCATCTTCATTTAGGGGAGAAAAGAACATGCCAATGTCCTCGGCTTCAAAATATTCTGTATTTTCATAATTGTCCAAAGTGCGCAAAAGTTCCAGTTGCTCTAAATTATTTTCTAATCGGGTCTGCCAAAAGTCATTTATTTCGTTCTCTCTTTCAACTAACCAGTCAGGTTGTAAGTTCGGCTCATAATAATCTGTGCCCTCACGCCCGCAAGCTGACAAAAAGAATGCGCAAACAATAACCATCAAACAAATCATCAAATTCCTAAACGCCTCTTTTATTTCGTCACCCCTTTCTTTTCCGTAATCTAAGAGGTCATACTTTTTGTTTTATCTCATCATTCCGCTGAATGATTGTGGACAAAATTCTGCTTAATGTTCTTCTGTAAGCCTACTCTACTTAATTGCATTTTAACAAAACAGAAGTATTCTGTCAAGTAATTTTGAAAAAAGTTGAAAAAGTTTTTAGGTCGCATTAACCAAAAAACCCTTGAAAAAATCAAGCATATATGGTATCATTAGTAAGGTGAGGAGATTGGCGAATTATGGAGATGGTGCACAAATCGGTTTTATTGGAAGAAGTGATAGAGCATCTGAATGTTAGGGATAATGGCGTTTATATTGATGCCACATTGGGCGGCGCAGGCCATTCCCACGAAATTGTTAAAAGGCTTAAAAGTGGTACTTTGGTAGGTGTGGATCAGGACGATTACGCAATTGGGCAAGCAACGAGCACCTTGCGGGAATACGCGGAAAACACCAAAATTGTTAAGGCAAATTTTTCGCAAATTAATATCATTTTGGAAAAAGCACAAATTTCCCGTGCTGACGGGGTTTTGATGGACTTGGGTGTCTCCTCGTTCCAATTAGATGATGGCGGTAGAGGCTTCTCTTATAACCACGATGCTCCGCTAGATATGCGCATGAATCAAAGCCACGAAACATCAGCATATAACGTGGTAAATTTGTATAGCGAAGATGGCTTGCGAAATATCTTCCTTAAATATGGCGAAGAAAAGTGGTCGGCACGTATTGCCAAGTTTATTGTGGATGAGAGGGCCAAAAGTCCCATAAAAACTACTTTTCAACTGGTAAGTATTATCAAGGCCGCCATACCCAAATCTGCCCGCAAAGATGGCCCCCACCCTGCAAAACGGGTGTTTCAAGCTATTCGTATAGAGGTTAATGGTGAATTGGAAATTTTAGAACGTTCAATCGAAAACTTTGTGAATATTTTGTCACCGGGTGGCAGAATTTGTATAATCACCTTCCATTCCTTAGAAGACCGTATTGTGAAAAATACCTTTGCAAAACTGCAAAACCCATGCACTTGCCCGAGGGAGTTTCCTGTATGTGTATGCGGCGAATTGAAAACGGTAAAAATTATTACAAAAAAGCCCATTATTCCCGGTGATGAAGAGCTTTCGATTAACCCCCGTGCCAGAAGTGCAAAGCTACGTGTGGCAGAAAAACTATAGATAAAATTTGGAGGTTTTGTAAATGAGCAGGGATAAAACACAACGTAATTTGGAAAGGGGTCAAGGGCTTTATTTTGCCCACGATTCCGGCGCACGCCAAATTGCGCACGAAGAGATGCCGCAGCCCCGCCACGGCGGAGTTAGGGTGACAAGACAGAGGGTGAAAACTGCTTTTTCGGAGGACATTCAGGTGCGGCACCGCCAAACTTTTGGTTTTTATGCCATCTTGCTGGCTTCCTTTGCTTGTATAGTGGCAATTTTTGCCATGAGTATTCAATTACAGAGCAATATGGCACAGTTGGAGGCATCGGAAAATCACTTAGCGGCTTTGGTTGCCAGCAACAATGCCCGCCAAAGTGAGATTCACGCTAATTTAGACTGGCGAATGATTGAATACGTCGCATTAAACCAGCTGGGTATGATGCCGCCGGAAGACTTTCAGGTAGTTGTAGCAAGGGCACGGCCACCTGAAATCGCGCCGGAAGCGACAGATCCCGAGATTTTGCAAAGTGGTTTTTCCTTTCCTAATTTTTGGCGTACGCTTGTGGGTTCTCAATAATTATGGATAGACATGGACGTACCAAAGATCATAAAGCTCGCCAAGCAACCGTTAGAAATCGAGCCAACCGATGGCAAAGCAAGAAATTGCCCATAATGGCTTTATTTTTCGTTGCATTGATGGGTGTTTTGCTGTTTCAAATTTATTTTTGGCAAAGCTTTGCAGGGGATGCCTATGCAGTGCGGGCTATGAATCAGGTTTTAACCCGCCATGGGGTGGGTGACACCATAACCCTACCCAACCGTGGCCGCATCACTGATAGGAATATGCAGAATTTAGCAGTTTCTTCCACGGTTTACAATATTTTTGTGGATGTGCGCATGTTGCATTATCGCATGGATACGGAATACCAACGGGAGCTTCCCGGTACCAGCCAATACCGCAGATTTATTACACGTGATAACAACCGTGGGATTTTTACGGGTTTTTTCGGCTGGACAAATGCAGAATTTGAAGAAATGATGGCGATTGACAGGCAAACGGGCAATTTAGTGAACAATACCCACTATTTTGTTATCGAGCGGGCGGCACCATTCTCCCGACGTATTGAATTTGAAAATTGGATTGCAGAAAGTGGCTTTTTTACCAGAGATATACATTTTGAGCCCCAAACCCAGCGCAACTACCTTCACCATCACATTGCCGCCCCTGTTATCGGCTTTCAGCGGGATTTGTGGTGGGGATTGGAGAATTACTTTAACAGCTTTTTGGCAGGATATGCCGGGCGCAACATGGCAATGTTTGGCTTGGAAGGGAATATTGTCACCGACCGCATCCCCCCCATCCACGGGGCAAATGTAATAACTACGCTGGATTTGAATTTTCAGCGGTTTGCAGAGGATTTAGTAGTGCGCTGGGCGGAAATGGCACAGGCCGGGCACGCTTCAATAAATGTAATGTGCCCACATACAGGTGAGATACTTGCAATGGCACAATATCCCGGTTTTGACGCAAATAACCCCGCCTGTATTGATTCGCTGACTGCCACCTGCCCCATTTTTTTATCAACCCTGGACCCCGCAAGTGATGAATTTGTCGAGCATATGTTTAGAATTTGGGCAAACTTTAATATTAGCAACACCTTCGAGCCCGGCAGTATCTACAAGTCATTCACCTCCGCAAAAGCCCTTGAAGAAGGGTTAATTTCTCCCGACCATATGTTTTATTGCGGCGGCTTTGTTTATCGTGGGGGCTTTCGCATACGTTGCTGGACATATCCTCGTGGGCAGGGCCGCCTAAACCTCACTCAGGCCATTGCACAATCATGCAATGTGGCGCATATTGAAATAGCAGAAATGCTTGGCCGCCAAGCCTTTTGGCAATATCAGCGGGATTTTGGTTTCGGCACAATAACAGGTATAGACTTGCCCGGGGAAAATCCCGGCATGGTGTTTGCCCCCGCCGAGCTTAATGCCACAGAACTTGCCACATCCTCCTTCGGACAGCGTTTTACTGCCACGCCCATACAAGCAATTGCCGCCTATGCACCCCTTATAAATGGCGGCCATGTGGTGCGCCCCCATGTGGTTTCCCGAATTACAGATAATGATGGCAACACAGTTTTTGCCCATGATATCGGGGTACAGCGCAGTGTTATTTCTCCCGAAGTATCTAATTGGATGCGCCACGCCATGGCGGAAACTGTAATATCAGGAACCGCCAGAAGTGCCGCAATTGAAGGTTTTACACAGGGCGGCAAAACAGGCACAGCCGAGCAAGGCTTACAGGATGACCCCAATTTTAGCTGGTCCATATCCTATGTTGGTTATTTCCCGGTGGAAAATCCTCAATTTCTGATTTCGGTGGTTCTTCATCAAATACCAACCGCTGTGTATGATGCCGGTTTTCGCTCCGTTGTTCCCATGTATCGGGAGATGATGCAGGAAATTATACGCCTGCGCAATATCCCACCTTGTTATGGTATAGAGGCCGCCGCAACAACCGATGGTAATATTATTATCGATAATTTTGTGGGCATGCACGTGCGCCCTGCCACGCATATACTTAGCGGGCAAAATTTTGATTTTCAGTTGACAGGTAGCGGAAATATGGTGGTTTCCCAATTCCCGCCTGCCGGGGTGCGGGCATCTTCTGATACGTTTGTAGTTTTGCATTTGGAGGACGACGGAAGCGAAGCATTAATTTTTGTGCCCGATTTGGTAGGGCAAAGCTCGGAATTTGCTGCGGAAGTTTTGACGCAAAGCGGCTTTTTCCACCGTATACGCCGCAATTATCCATCATATGAAAATGGCCATTTTATCGTGCACAGTCAAACCGCCCCGGGGCTTTTCCTTCCGGAAAACACAACCATTTTGCTTACTGTTCGTTAAACACATACTTGCAACTGTTACCTGTTGCAAAAAGGCCCGATATGTGTTACAATATTCTAACAAAATGCGGAAAGGAGATGCTATGTGAAGGTAGAAGTTGTAAATTCTTTTGTACAAGGGGCGCAACACACTTTATCCACGTTTTGTGGGCAAATGGATAAACTTGGCAAGGTTTTTACCAAGCAAGCCCCCTTCCCTGCCAGTGATATTTCAATCCTCATCGGCATCCACGGCGAACTTAATGGGGAAGTTATATATACAATGGACGAGCGCAGCGGGCTTTTATTAGCTTCCAAGTTGATGGCAGGTTTTGATGTAACAACTTTGGATGAAATGTCCATCAGTGCCATTAAGGAAATCGGCAATATGATTTCCGGAAACGCCGCTAATGCGCTGTTTAACCATGGTTTTACTGTGGATATTACGCCGCCATCATATTTTGACAAAAACAGCTCAAATAGTTTTGATTTTTTAACACCTAACAGCAAATTGCTGTGCATACCCATATTCTATCAAGGAGAGCAGGTTTTTGAAGTAGACCTGCATTTTAAAAGCTAATGGTGCCAATTTCTGCCGTTTCTACGGTTTATAAAATTTTATATGCCTTCCCAAAATATTTTTTCCCTCAGGAAATGGCAAGTTCTGTCACAGAAATTAATTATGACAAGTTTTGGGAGCAAGGCATACGTGGTTTGATTTTTGACATTGATAACACGTTGGCAACTTTTGACATTGCTTTGCCGGATGAGCAAACAACTGCTTTTTTGCGTGGCTTGGAGAAAAAGGGCTTTGCTATATGCTTCTTATCAAATAATTCCAAAAAACGGGTGAAGTTATTTAGCGAGGGCTTGGGGTACCCTCATATTTGGCGGGCGCAAAAGCCACGCCGTAGCGGTTTGCGTAGGGCTATGGACATTTTGGGCTTGGATAAGTCCCAAGTTGTGCTAATTGGGGATCAGATTTTTACAGATTGCTTAGCAGGCAACCGTGCGGGTGTTTACACCGTTTTAACAGCCCCCATAAATACCAGGGATGAGTGGCAGGTAAAATTAAAGCGTTTCCCCGAGAAATTAGTTTTAAGAGCTATCAGGCAGGCAAAGCTATGATTGTGACAGGCAAAACACGCATGGCCGGCTTGATTGGGGCAAATACCAGAAACAGCCTGTCACCTTACATCCACAACTTTTTATCGCAAAAAATGGGACAAGATGCGCTTTATGCCGCCTTTGATGTGGATGCGCATGATTTGGCGGATGCTGTTAAAGGTGCGTATGCGCTGGGTTTTGCAGGGCTTAATGTAACAGCACCCCACAAAATTAGCGTGATGGATTTTATTGCAAACCTTGATAAGTCCGCTGAAAAAGTGAGTGCAGTAAATTTGCTAAAATACACCGAAGAGGGGGTTTTTGGCTACAATACTGATGTTTGCGGGGTTTTGTCGGCTTTGAAACACCACAAAACCCCTCAACCTAAGTCCGTTACCATTTTGGGTACGGGCGGCGCTTCCAAATCCGCACAACTTGCCCTAAGTAATTCCCGCTTAACCATAATCAACCGCAATAATGCGGAAGCAGGTGCTTTGCACAATATCCAAGGCGATTTGTTTGTGCAAGCCACATCTGCCACACCGGAGCATTTATTGCAAATTTTACCGCCCCAATTACTATCAAATTTTGGCACCGTTTTTGACATGAATTACCCAAAAGCAAATCCCTGGTTAGACCGAGTCAAAGCCCTTAAAATTCCGGCCTTTGATGGCATTGCGATGTTGGCTTACCAAGCCATAAAAGCCTACGAAATAATATGGAGCACAAATATACCCGAAGAGATGGCGCAAGAGTTATTTTTTCACTTGGAAAAGGAGAATGGACATGGAGAAGAAGGTATTTAACAAGGAAAACTTGGATATACGCAATTATATGGAAGATTGTGTGCTGGACTTGTTGGGTCCGGTTTTGGAGAATCTTAGCTCCTGCCAATGCGACAATTGTGCGCTGGACATTATGGCAATTGCCCTAAACAGCCTGCCCACCAAATACGTGGTAACAAAAAAGGGTGAGCTTTACACAAAGCTATCCAGCCTACAAAACCAGTCGGATGTGGATATTATCACGGCCATTGCCAAAGCCAGCGTTATCGTATCCCGCAACCCACGCCACGATAGATAATGAAGCCCAATATTGCCCTAATTGGCCCAATGGGTGCGGGAAAAACGTCTGTGGGGCGTTTGCTTTCTGTCGCCTTAAACATGGGCTTTTTTGATGTTGACAAGGAAATTCAAGTAGCCAGGGGCATGTCTATCACGGAAATATTCCAAAAATTAGGCGAGACCTATTTCCGCCGACTGGAACATGAAGTGTGCCTGCAAATCCCGCAAATGCAAGGTTTTGTCATCTCCGCAGGTGGCGGAGTGATTCTAAACCCCCAAAATATCCCACTGATTAAATCAACTTGCGTTATCATCTTTCTATCCGCCACCGCCACCACCCTTCACGCACGCCTTGCAGACGACATCACACGCCCACTTTTAGTTGATGGTGACAGGCTTGAAACAATAAAAAACCTACTAAATCAGCGTGAACCGTTATATATCCAAGCTACCGACTTCACAATAAAAACCGACAAAAAAACCCCGAAGCAGTGCTTCGAGGAGATTATTGATATTATGAGCCGCCACGGCTGTTTATAATTAGCACAACCACACCAATTGCCCCGCTAAATAGGATTATTCCAAGCAAAATCCCCAGCCAGTCAGGCATGGGCTTTGGCGGCGGGTTGCCCGCCTTATTGGGAAGCCACTGCAATGCTGCCACCACCCCAAAAGCCAAGGCGATTAGCAGAAAAGCAGGCACTAACAGTACCAACATTATTCCGCTGCCGCATAAAAGCAGCGTTTTGGCGAATCTACCACGCCATCCTTGCGCAAAGCCTTAATTGCCTTGTCCACATCAGCTCTTTCCAGCCCGGTGGCCTCCATTATGCCTTTGGCATCCATCATTTCGTTGGATTTTTGCAAAGCTTCCAAAACTTTTTCTTTTGCCATTTTTTGCCCTCCTTAGCAAATGCGCTGTACATATACACACCTACGATATATAGGTAATTTCGTTTTTATAGCGGCCATCCGCCCCATCATCCATACCGTATTCAGAATACCCAAGCATTACCGCCAGCGACGGCCTAAATCCTGCGGGGATTTTAAGGCGATTACGCCAACTTTCCCCATCTGCACCAAAAAATGCGAAAATAGGGAAATACGCAATACATGATGCAACCCCAAATGCTTGTGCCGTTATTAGCATATTTTGAGCGGACAAGCCACAAACCAGCTCAAACTGGCGTGTGGCTTCATTGCCTGATAGGATGATTAGTGTAGATGCGCCATAAGTTCCGTCAAAACCAGGGCTAGAAAACAACGCAAAATGCTCTGCACTAATCTTGCCACCCTCACCTTTTGCAACTCGGCTAATCTCTTCGATCAACCGTCTGTCCCGCAACACCGTAAAATGGCGGGAGTTTGGCATGATATAGGGTGCCGCCTGCCCAGCTTCCAGAATATCTACAAGAATTTCTTGCGGCACAGGCTCGGTGGAAAAACCCCTGCAACTTCTTCGCCCCAAAATAACATCCAAAGTTTGAAACCCATCCATTGCGCTCTCATCCTCCTAAAACCCAAACTGGCCAAATTTTATACCTTGCAAATGACTTTTTATTGTATACGCCACAATTATATCAAATTTTCAGGCAAATTGCATTTATGTGTTTCTATGATGCTTGCCTTCCCGCCCGCTTTTTGCAGTAGTCGATAGTTATGCTTTGCCCTTGGATCCGAATAGCTCAATCTTCTCACGCACGGCATTTTTTATGGCTTCCACGCCGGGGGCAAGCAGCTTGCGTGGGTCATAACCTTTGCCTTGCTTGTCCTTGCCATCCTCAACATATTGTCGGATGGCAGCAGCAAAAACCAGTTGCAGCTCTGTATTAACATTTATTTTGCTAACCCCAAGACCAATACTGCGTTTAACCATCTCCTCCGGGATGCCCGTGCCACCGTGCAAAACCAGCGGAATACCACCGGTGGAATCATTAATGGCTTCCAATGCGTCAAAATCCAGCCCTTTCCAGTTGGCAGGGTAAACCCCGTGTATGTTGCCAATGCCTGCCGCCAAAAAGTCTATGCCCGTTTCGGCTATTCTGCGGCACTCATCCGCATCGGCAATTTCGCCCGCACCAATTACTCCATCTTCCTCGCCGCCAATGGAGCCCACCTCAGCTTCCACAGAAATCCCTTTGGCATGGGCAAGTTTCAACACTTCTTTGGTTTTGGCAATATTTTCATCAATCGGAAGATGGCTACCATCAAACATAACGCTGGTAAAGCCCGCATCGATGCACGCCAAACAATCCTCATATGTACCATGATCCAGATGGGTTGCTACGGGTACGGTGATTTTTAAGTCATTAACCATTGCTCCAACCAATGCAACAACGGTCTTAAAGCCACCCATGTACTTGGCAGCCCCCGCCGAAACTCCTAAGATAATAGGGCTGTTCATCTCTTGCGCCGTTTGCAAAATTGCCTTTGTCCACTCCAAATTGTTGATGTTGATTGCCCCAACAGCATATTGACTTGCACGGGCTTTTTTCAGCATTTCAGCCGCATTCACTAACATAATTTTTCCTCCATATATTCAAAATTTTAATTGCCTATGAAATTATTCCTAATATCACATCAAAGTCCCCATTTACAGGCAATAAAAAGGTGCCCGCCATCAGCCTAAGCGAAAGGCCGCTTCTAACGGCAAAATCAGCAAAAGCCGCCGCATCATCCACTATACCGTAGTGTTGCAAAATAACAGCAATATGGTCACCCATGGCACCATGGGGAATTGTTACCCAAACGTATTCCTGGTCTTGGTTTCCGTATTGTTCTTGGTTTTGATAGGGCTGTTCTTCTGCAATATATTCAGGTTCATCGTTGTCATATACCTCTTCATCATGGGGCAACGATTCTTCATCTACCTCAGTCACATCCACCTCATCAGGAAAAACCATACCTAAAAGCCTTGCCCTTGCAATTGCCGCTTCTTGGCTGACATAGGCCGCCTCGTGGGCATCGTACAAAAGCCCCTGCAAATACTGGTTTTCATCCTCAAAAGCTGCAAAATGGGCATTGCGCTGGATGATGTAAAAAACAAATACCAAAAGCACGGTTATGGCAATGCCAAGCCCCGCACCCAACAACAAGCTACCTTTATTGCCACTTTGGTTAGCTATTTTGCCCACCTCCCAAAGTCAATATAAGCCCAACTTCTCCTTTGCCCATGTCCAATTTACGGGCAATTTCTTCCACGCTTTGCCCGTCTTTGTGCATCTGTACAATATTTGCAAATTTTGGATTTATGCTTATTTTTTTACTGTCATCAATTACCATGTCCACCCGCTTGGCATATTCTTCCAAGCCCCTTGCCTGCCCAATTTTATGGATTTTTGGCGTGCCTTCGTCCATCTTCTTCTGCTTTTCGTCAATCAGGCTGTACAAAAACAGCAATTCTTGGTACTTATTATCAAATTCCTTAAAAACATTTTTGGACATGTCGCTAAGCTCCGAAATCGCCTCATCAGCCGACCCGGAACCATCAAACATGTCCAAATTTACAGTTTTATTGCGTGAAAGCTTTATCCCTGCCGCAACAACACATAAACCGCCTGCAACAAGCAATAGTATAAGCATAAATATGAAAAAATCCATTTGAAACAGCGTCATAACCGCTCCTTAAATCATAATGTCCAGCATTCCCCTACCGGGCTTGGGGGGGTTGTTTTTGTCATCTTGTCCATCGGCTTCCTTATCGTCATTTTGGCCGCCTGTGCTGCCACCTCTGCCGCGCCCGTCTTTATCCAATTCCTGTTTTTGGGCTTCATCAGTTTCCCCTACGGTTTTTTGTCTTTCGTCCGCCACCTTGGCAAATTGCTGGGCAAACTGGTTGTTCTGTGTTTCCGCCCTACTACCGTCGTTGTTGGTAAGGCGGTTTACCTCCGGCATCCGTTGTATCATCACCTGCATATCCACAGGGCGTATCGACATGCCAATCCCCTCCTATTCTATGAAAACCTCTGCCTTTATAACCCCGTTGACAGAGCGCAAAACCGATATGGTAATATCATCATAAAGATATTTGTAAGCACTGCCGATAGTAACGCTAACCCCTGAATGTATGACCTTTTCAGCCACAACCTTACCAGTGGTGCGCTTTAAGGTCTCTGCAATCTCTGTCATCTCTTCTTCCATTTTTACAGCCCTGTCCCGCAACATATTGCGGTTTTGCAGCAATTGCACCAAAAGAGCCTTGCGCTTAGCATCCATATTGGCCACATCTTCATTTTGCACCACATTTTCATAACTTTCGTTAAGTTGGTTAAATTGCTGTTTTGCGGTTACATAGGCTGCCTTCATCTCCTCATATCTGGCCGCCAGCTCCATATTTCCGCCAACTTTGATTTCCGTGCGGGTACCCATGTGGGAGCCAATAGTTTTCGCCCTAACCTCCTCACCAGCGGTTACTGTGCCGCCGGCGATAAAACAGTTGTCCCCCTCCAAAACCACCGCCCCATCCACAATAATTTCGGAATGAAGTAAGGCGTTGGTTGTAAGGTTGCCTTTGGAGATTATTGTGGCATTTTGGGCAAATTTGGTGAAAACATTACAACCCGATTCCACACGCCCTTTACTGCGCCCCATAATGCCGCCATATAGGTTGATGGAGCCTGTAGCACGTATGGTTGCCGCTTCCACAATGCCCTTAATTTCAATATTACCTTGCGCCTCCACAGAAAAGCCCGAAAGCACAGCCCCTGATATGATGACAGAGCCTGCAAAATCAATATTTCCCGTAGAAAAGTCCACATTCCCGGGTATTTCCAAAAGCGGCGAAATGGACATGCTTTTGCCCGAAATAACCAGTTGCCCGGCAGCTTCTGAAATAAGCTCCATTTCATCATCGCTAATGATAGTGTTTTTGCCCTTGGTTAGCTTAGGTGCGGGCTTGCCGGGTTTTGCCGCAATAGCATCGCCAAAAACATCCGCACCCGTCTCACCATCAGTGGGATTTATACGGTATGCCAGCACCTCCCCCGCTTGCACGGAGCTGAAATAGTTAATTTCTTTATAATCCACAGTACCATCACCCAAAATTTTGGGCTGGTTTTTTTTGCCTGTTATGTCATAATTATAAACAACCGTACCATCGGTGCCGCTTACGGGGGATTTGCCTTTCGCTATCACAAATGTGTCCGAATAGTCTTTGTCCGCACCCTTTTCAGTCAATCCCTTTACTGTATCTTCATCAATGCCAAATTTGATGCCAAACCCGGCAATTTTTTCCAATAACATCTCTTCCGTCAACAAAGCACCGTCATTTTGGGGGGGCGAAAATTTTACGATGGCGGACATTTTGTCCCTCGATGCTTCAAAGGTAACGCTTTCATCTACGGGGGGCCTTAGATTTTCTTCAGAAATTTTGCCCGTAACAATAGCTTCGTCGGACTTCAAAAGGTCACTAACCACATTAAAATCCACATTTTTCAGGCCGCTTCCTTCGATGACTGTCAAAACATCCTTGCGGCTAACTTCCACGCTTTTATCCGACTTGTCGATGACGATATACATGCCGTCCTTGCGCTCTTCAATCTTGATAAAATCCGTTGCCATCATCCCACCACCTCTCGACTTTAACCTAATTATATCACATTTTGCCGGCTATGTCAACAAAAGGGCTTTGTGTTTTTCCAGCCGTGCACGCATTTTAAGCATTGCCTTGGAATGGATTTGGGACACGCGAGATTCTGACACCTGCAAAACCTTGCTGATTTCTTTTAGGGTTAATTCTTCGTAATAATACAAGGCAACCACCATCTGCTCTTTTTCCGACAGGGTTTTTATGGCTTCCGCAATTTCCTGTTTTAGCTCCTCTTTGGCAAAAACCGCCTCGGGTGATGTTTCATCATCCCCGGCGGGCTCAAAACTACCTTCGTGGTTTTGATCCAAATAATCATCCAAGGAAATTAGTGAAACAAGAGATGATTTTTTAATTTCTTCTTGCACCTGCTCCAGAGGTATGTTCATAAATTGGGCAAGCTCGGCTTCTTCCGGTTCCCTGCCTAATTCGGCTTCCAACTCACTGTATGCAGTGTCCAATTGGCGGTTTTTTTGCCTTTGTGTCCTAGGCACCCAATCCAGCGAGCGAATACTGTCCAGCACCGACCCGCGTATACGTAAAGATGCGTAGGTTTCAAACTTTACACCCTTTTCACCGTCAAATTTTTCAATGGCATCAATCAGCCCAAAGATGCCGGATGATATTAAGTCCTCTTTATCCATGGACGTGCCAACGTAAATATTAAGCCTTCCCACAACATATTTTATCATGGACGAATAATGTACAATAAGCTCCTCTTTGGCAGTTTGCCGCACAGAAGCTTCTTTGTGGTTTCGATAAATTTCCCATGTTTTGTCGATGTCAATATCGATGTTCTTTAACGCCATGGTTTTTCACCCCTTTTGTCAAAGAGTTGTAGTTGCAAACTAAGTTATCTCCATTTAGCTTGCCTCATTATTAGCATGTTCATCCCGCTCTGCAAATGCAGGTTCTGCGGGGTTTGGTTCATCTTCAAAATCTTCCAGTACATATTGGGCAAGCAATTCCTCTTCCTCTGTTTTTGGTGGAAAAATTTTGCGCAACACCATTTTCACAATTAAGCCCAAAATGTAAAACGCTACCATGCTGACCAGCAAGTGAAGCAAAACATCTGGCAAATCCCGTCCAATAACAACATTTACAACGGTAACAGCTAAGCCGGCCAAAAGGCACAGGATAATCTCAAGTTTTTCAAGCATATCAACCAGCACCTTTCTAAATCTCTTTTGTACCCTTGCCAATTGTTTTTACCAGCAACCTACCATCATCTGTGTAAAGCTCTATGGTGCGGCCGTAGTTTTCCCGCACGTCTTGGGATTTAATTGGCACGCCAAGCTCTCTCAAAATTTTAAGAGATGCATCCACATTCCTATCCCCTACACGCATTGCGCCATCGGTAGCAGAAAAATTAAACATTTGCGCCCCGCCGGCAAGCTTAGCAACAATACTTTTTTTATTTGCCCCGGCCTTCGCCATATCATTAATCAAGCGGATTGTGGCGGTATCTACAAATTTCGCCACATTGCTGTTGTTTGTTATCTGGGTAGAATCAGGCAACATGCAATGCGCCATGCCTGCCACCTTATTTACAGGGTCATAAAGACAGATGCCAACGCAACTGCCCAAACCCAGTGTTGTCAGCATTCCGGGGTGTTTAACCACCTTCATATCCGCCATGCCCACCATTGTTTTCGCTGCCATATCAACCTACCCCTAAAGAGCTGAGAATAATTCCAAAAGATTCAAAATCGGGCACCAGCAGGAAGAATCCTGTGGCATTTTTTTCTTGTGTTTCAAACAAAGTGTCAATCAAAAGTACACCTTCGGACATTTTGCTAAATTCGATGGCAGGTACGGAAAGAATTGCCGCAGCCATATCACGGGTAAGCATTGGTGGCGTAGGGGTTACAGATTTGCCTATAAAAGATGCCACCGAACCCAAGTAAGAAGAGCAAAGTATATTACCAATTTCTCCTAGGGCAGATAGCTCCATCTCGGTAAATTCTTCAACTTCCTGCGAATCGCCCCCTACAAGGCCGTTTATAAGCACACGGGCAGATTCGGGCGCAATCAAAAACATCATCATGCCATTAATATCACCCGAAATGTTGACTAAGATGCCGAAAACAATGGCTTCTTCGCCACCCATTATGGCTCCTGCCTCATTAAACTTTACAAGTCTAACTTCCGGCACAGTCATCTTAACTTGGGAGGAAAGCATGGTCGCCAAAGCTCCTGCCGCATTTCCCACGCCAATGTTGCCAATTTCTTTTAATACATCAAAGTGCAGCTCGTTAAGCTGGTTCATATTTCTAAGCAAAATACGCACCCCTTTCTGTGGGTTGGCTATTGCGGCACATTGCCCACAACACGCCTTTGTTTTTTCTGCTCATCAAAAATATATTTAACAATTTCTTCCTGCTGCTCGAGAGGGATGCCTGTAAAAATTACACGGTATTGGAATTTATGGGTGGTTTTTGGCAGAAATTGCTTTTCCAGCACCTGTCCTTTTAGCACCATGTGGTTGTCCCCCAAGATAAATTCGCATCTTATGGGATTTCTTAGATCCATTTCCTTGTCGGTTACAAAGCGCAGGCCGCCACCGCCAATATCTTTAATGATACCTTCAAAGGTTTCCCCTAGCTGGTCTAAGCGCACGGTTTGGATAATGGCACTGTACAAATCCTCGTTTTCCTCTTCTTCCGCTTCCCCTTCAATAATAGAATATTTCATATCAATATTGCAAGAGAAGCGAAAAAACTCCCGTCGTTGCACACGGTAGCCATCATTGGACAAGCGCAGGGCAACAAAATAATTTTCCCCATCCTTAACAAAGCCTTCAAAGTATCCCTTAAAAACCAGCATGGCTTGCTTGGTGTACACTGTTACCTCATATTCCCTACCTTGCAACATATCCAGCAACTGGTCACCCCTGGCGGGTTGGTACACACTTAGGATGTTGTTGCGTTTATCCAAAATATCCAGCACCTTGCTGGTATATACAATTTCGCCCATATTTCTAAATTGCACCTTGATGTCAAGCTTATCCCCCACGGTGATATTGACAAAAGACATGGATTTTGCCCCCTCTTTTTAAAAACTTTTCTAAATTTTATATTATCCGCCAAAGAAGCCGCCAAGCCGCTTCATAAAGCCCTTCATGCCTGATTCTTTGGCAGGTTTTCTGTCCAGTAAGATGTTGCCAATTCTTTCAATTTCCCTTGTAAAGTTGGAATTAGGGAAGGATAGCAAACATGGTTTTTGCTGTTTAACAGCTTTAACCAAGCTTTGGTCAAAAAGTATTGTTCCCAGATGTTCTATATCCATCTCCAAAAATTTTTGTGATACTTTGTGTAGGTTTTTGAAAATCCCATCCCCTTCTTTTTTGTCATCCGCACGGTTTATGACTATTTTGAATTGGGGAATATGCCCACCCCGCTCTTTTACAGATTTCATAAGGGAATAGGCGTCGGTGATGGAGGTGGGCTCGGGTGCACAAACCACAATGCTTTCCCGTGATGCTACTACGAATTTTAGTACGGCGTTGGAAATGCCCGCACCTGTGTCGATTAGAATAATATCCGCCATGTGGTCCAATTGTACCAACTTGTCAACCATGGTGCTAAGGGCATCTTCGCCCGCATTTGCCATTTCGGTAAGCCCGCTGCCGCCGGATATGAAGCCCAAATTACTTTCAAGGCGGGTTATTGCTGCATCCAATGTGCATCTTCCGTGTATTACGTCCAACAAGCTACGCTCAGGGGCAACGCCCAACAAAATTTCAATATTTGCAAGCCCAAGGTCTGCATCCAGCACAATTACCCTATAACCCTGCCGTTGAAGGAAAAGCCCCAAATTGACGGTAAAATTCGTTTTACCTACGCCACCTTTGCCGCTGGTTACGGCAATAACCCTTGCCCCAAATATAGGTACTTCGGGCAAGGCAACCTCGCTACGTGAATTTAGCAAATCTCTCAGCTTATCAGCTTGATCCATAACTTCTCCCCGCTAAAAATCATCGTCATTAAGCCCAAGAAGGCGCATTGCCACCTCGCCGGGCGCAATGGTTTTAATGTCATCAGGCACATTTTGCCCAAAGGTGATGTAGGACAGTTTTTTACCCGTGTTGTAACAAACATTAACAATGGAGCCCAACTTGCCCGTTTCATCCATTTTAGTGAAGATAATTTCAAAATCACAGATATTGGTAAATGTATCGATAATATCAAGCATGTCCTCGTATTTGGTGGTTAGGGAAAGTACCAAAAACACTCTTAAATCATCCACCGCATCTAAAAATTGCACCAGCTCCCCTAAATGTTCCCGATGTTTATGGGAGCGGCCTGCCGTGTCGATAAGAATAATGTCGCAAGTATCCTTGCTGTCACGAATATGCTTGGTCAAGTCGTCAGGTTTATATGCAACAGCCACATCAATACCTAAAATATCGCCATAGGTTTTAAGTTGCTCCACTGCGGCAATGCGGTAAGTGTCGGCAGTTACAAGGTTAACATCCATGCCACGGTTAAGGGATAAATCCGCTGTTAGCTTGGCTATGGTTGTGGTTTTGCCCACACCCGTAGGTCCTACAAAAGCAAATTTTTGCGGGTTGCCTTTGGCGGGTTTGGTAGCAAGCCCTTGTGGCTCTCCAATTATCCCTACAAGGCTATTATACACCACCGCAACAATTAATTCAATATCAATTTGTTCGTGGGAGGCATCTTCCGGCAATTCATCTAAAATTTCCTGGGCAATATGGGGTAAAACTTGGTTTTCCACCAGTGTATCGTAAAAAACTTGCAACATGTTGTTTTGGTATATTCGTTGCCTGTCCGCCTTGTAATTGCCCGCCTTTGCCACACTAAGCTGGCTTTGGGCACGCCCCAAAGCATCACCTGTAGTGTGCAGCATATCCGACAGCATTTTAATGCGCTGTTCTTTTTCGTCAATTTGTGCAGACAATTGGGCAACCTGCGCCACCTGCTCAAAACCTGTGGTTTTGGGCATTTCAAATGTTGGCTCAGGGGCTTGGGGTTGTTTAACCTTTTCATCATGGGCGGCGGTAACCTCCACATAAGACTTGCGCAAAAAAGCAAATATTCCCTTTGGCTGGATTTTTTTGATGTTGATAACCAAAGCATCCAAGCCCATCTCGTCCCTGATTTTTTCGATGGCCTCCTGTTCGGTAGCCCCGGTAAATTTTTTAATTTTCACGTGCTACCTCCTTTTGCCACAGGCGGATTATCGTATTGCAGATAGGTTGCTGTGCCAAGGGCGGGGGCAATCCCCACCCTACAAGGCAACCATTCCTACGGATTGTATTTCTGCATTGGCTTCCAATTCGTTATAAGACAGTACCACCAAATCAGGCGCAATAGGCTCCACCAGCCGCTTAAAATAGGCACGCACAATAGGTGATGTTAGGATAATGGGCTGGCGACCCATGCTGGTTAACTTATTAACTTCTGCGCTTAATTTATCAAAGATTTGCTGGGTTATGGCAGGATCAAGGGCAAGATAGCTGCCCTGCTCTGTCTGGGTGACAGATTGCATAATTTGCTGCTCCAAATTAGGGTCAACTGTAATTACGGAATTCATCTCGCCGGCAAAATACTTGCGGCTAATAGAGCGTTTTAATGCCTGCCGCACATATTCGGTTAGCATATCCGAATCCCTTGTGATTTGGGCATAATCCGCTAAGGTTTCTAAAATCGTCACCAAATCACGGATTGTTACACCTTCACGCAGCAAATTGCTTAACACCTTTTGGATTTCGCCGTAATTCATCAGCTTTGGCACAAGCTCTTCCACCAGCACCGAATTAGCTTCACGGATATTGCCCACAAGATTTTGCACATCTTGGCGGCTCATCAACTCATGTAGATGGGCTTTTATAACCTCAGTCAAGTGGGTTGCGATTATGGCGGGCGGATCCACAACCGTGTATCCAAGCGCCTCTGCCCGCTCCCTTTGGGATTCGTTAATCCATAAGGCGGGCAAGCCCAAATAAGGCTCCACAGTTTCAATGCCGTCAATTTCCTCTTCGATATATCCGGGATTCATAGCCATATAGTGGTCAAACATAATATCACCGCCGGCAACCTCCACACCCTTGATGTGGATGCGGTATTCGCTGGGGGGCAGGCGGATATTGTCCCGCACACGTATCATTGGCACAACCGTACCAAGTTCCAGCGCAATTTGTCGGCGTATCATAACTGCCCTATCCATTAAGTCGCCGCCTTGGCTGGTTTCTACCAGTGGAATAAGGCCGTATCCGATGAATAGGGTAATTGGATCCACCCCAAGTAGGGTATTAACATTCTCCGGCCGCCTAATTTCTTCCAGCTCTGCTTCTACACCTTCGGTTGCGCCGCCGATTTCTGTGGCAACAGCCGCAATAGCCTTGCGATGCTGTACCCGTGTGCCAAAGAAAACCAGCAAAAGCCCAAAGGGCACAAAGAAATACCAAGGCAAACCGCCAAAAAGCCCAAGGAAGGCAACCGCACCGCCTGCAATGTATAAAACAATGCTTTGGCTAAAAAGCTGGCCGCCAAGCTGGCTGGTAATGCCGTTTTCGGAAGTGGTTTTTGTAACCAAAATACCTGTGGCAACAGCAATCAAAAGGGCGGGTATTTGCCCCACAAGCCCATCACCAATAGTCATCAGCGAAAAAACTTGGAAGGCATCGCCGATTTCCAAAGGTTCGCCGCCGTGCAGGCCAAGGCTGCCCATAACCGTGCCGCCAATTAAGTTTATCAGGGTTATCAAAATCGCTGCAATAGCGTTATTTTTAACAAATTTAGCGGCACCATCCATGGCGCCGTGGAAGCTGGCTTCGTCTGTAATTTTCTTTCTGCGTTCTTTAGCTTCCTCGTCGGTTATTGCGCCTGCATTAAGGTCTGCATCCACCGCCATTTGCTTACCGGGCATGGCATCAAGGGTAAAGCGGGCAGAAACCTCCGCCACACGTTCAGAACCCTTGGTGATAACCAAAAAGTTAACAATTACAATAACCGCAAAAATAATAAAACCAAGTACCAGGTTGCCTTGCACCACAACCTCGCCAAAAACTTGGATAACATTACCCGCAAAGCCTGTGCCAAGAATTAGGCGGGTGGCAGACAAGTTAAGCACCAAGCTGAAAATGGTAGTTATCAAAAGTAGCATGGGAAAGGCGGACATTTCCATGGCCTCTTTGGCGTATAGGGCGTTAAGCAAAATCATCAGCGCAAAGCCAATGTTAATCATAACCAAAAAATCCATCATCCAGTGCGGCACAGGCACGATGATAAGCAAAACCGCCAAAACGATACCAACACCAATAATAAACTCTTTTGGCAATGTTCTCATGGCTTCACCCCTCTCATTAAATGGTTAGCTGTGGCTCTCTCACGCTGTACACATATGCCAAAATTTCGGCAACTGCCTGCCAAAGCTCGGCGGGTATCTCATCCCCCACATCTACCACGCTGTACAGGGTGCGGGCAAGGGGTTTGTTTTCCACAATCATAACTTCATTTTCATTTGCAATATCACGTATTTTGTGGGCAAGATTGTCTGCACCTTTTGCCACCAAAACCGGGGCTTTCGCCGACAGGCGATTGTATTTTATAACGCAGGCAAAGTGGGTTGGGTTTGTGATAACCACATCTGCCCCGGGCACCTCCTGCATCATACGGCGCATACTGGTTTCCCGCATTTTTTGGCGTATGCGACCCTTTATCATGGGGTCACCTTCTGCTTGCTTGTATTCATCTTTAATTTCTTGCTTAGTCATACGCAGGTCTTTTTCGTGCTTAAATTTATTATAAGTAAAGTCAATTGCCGCTACAAAAATGTACAAAACACCGATGGTGATGCCCACAGTAACATATACATTGGCAATGTAGGCAATTGCCGCCCATAAATCCATGTAGAAGAACATGGCTATCATGTCCAGCTCGCTAACCAGCACAAAATACACAACAGCAAGTATCACACTAAATTTAATTAGGGTTTTTACCAGCTCCACAAGTATTTTTAGGGAGAAGATTTTTTTAATACCCTTAGCGGGACTCATCTTAGAAAATTTTGGCTGCATGGGCTTGAATGTGGGCTTCCAGCCAACTTGTGCCAAATTTATCATAAGTCCAAGTGCCATAACCACAAGGGCAACCGGCAAAAATATAAGTATGATTTGTCCAAACATCGTCCAAATATGGCGTGCCATAGCTTGTGTTTCCATTAATTCGGCCGTTCTTGCGCCATATTGGAAGTTGGTTGTAATAAGTCCCGCAAGGCGGTTAAGCATACCCGGCGCAAACATACGCAGTGATGCAAATGCAGCAACAAACAGCACCGCCGTGCCAATTTCTTGAGATTGGGCAACTTGCCCTTCTTCACGGGCTTTTTCTCGTTTTTTAGGGGTTGCTTTTTCGGTTTTTTCGGCAGATGGCTGGTTGAAAAAACCCAAATCCATGGGGATAAGTATCTGCCTGTCCAAGTTAATTGGTTTCAACCGGCACCATCCTCCACATCATTTCCACAATATTCGCCACAACATCTACCATCACCATGTCAAATGCACCGATAAGGAAGGGCATAATAAAGTAAATTACCACAAGCCCGGCCATAACCTTAATTGGCAAACCCACCACAAACACATTCATATTAGGCACGGCTTTTACCAAAATGCCCAAAACAATGTCCACAGTAAGGATGGTGCCAACCACGGGCAATGCCATGCGCAAGCCCAAGTGGAAGTAGTTTACCATTATTGAAAGCATTTGACCCGCCAAATGTTCGTTACCCAGTACCACAGCCTGTCCCAGCCCTATGATGCCAAAGCTGTCAAAAAACGCTTGGATAACCAGATGGATTGCACCCGATGTCATAAAAAACACACTAACTATTAGGAAGTATAGGTTGCCTGTTATGGGCGTTTGCTGCATCCCAAAAGGATCCATAACATTTACCATGCCAAAGCCAATTTGAAAATCCACCAACTGCCCTACAAAGTGGAAGATGGAGAATAGCACCATCACCACAAGGCCGATGATAATACCCACCAAAAACTCACTCATCAAAAGTATGGCAAAGCCTGTGATGCTAAGGTCGTAAGGAGGTAGCTGCACCACATTGGCAACAAAGGCAAGTAGCGCAATACCCAGTGAAAGCACCAAGCGGGCTTGTATTGGCAGGTTTTGACCTGATGTAACGGGTAGGATGATGAAAAACCCCATAACCCGCACAAATACAGCCATAAACACATCTATATTAGAATACAGGTAAACCAAGGTTTGGGCGGCGGTTAAATCCAATTATTTCACCACCCTTTAAGATAGCAAATGATACGGGATGTCGTAGAAAAGAGAGCGGGTAAATCCCGTTAAATTATTTATCATCCACGCACCAAAAAATATCAATGCTAAAAATACAGCCAAAATTTTAGGCACAAAGGCCAAAGTCGCCTCTTGTATGGATGTGATAGTTTGGAACAAGCTAACCATAAGCCCCACAATCAATCCCAAAATCAGCGGCGGGGCGGCGGTTAAAATAACTGTCCAAATAGCATTTTGCATAACTGTCATTACGGTTTCTGGTGATAGCATAATTAGAGCCTCCTCAGAAAGTCGCCATGGCGGTTTGCACAATCAAATGCCATCCATCTACCAGCACAAACAGCATTACCTTAAAAGGCAGGGAAATCATAGCGGGGGGCAGCATCATCATGCCCATCGCCATCAGTACTGATGCCACAACCATGTCAATTATAATAAATGGGATAAAGATGAAAACGCCGAAAGCAAAGCCGATTGCCAGTTCGTGCAATATAAATGCAGGTATCAGCACATAGTTTGGTATGGTATCAAGGTCGATTATTATGTTATTTTCGTCCGTCTCATACTCCACACCGGCAAGGTTGGAGAAAAAGGTGATATTTTCACCCATAGCGGGGCCGGGCCTGCCCAGCATAAAGCGACGCAGGGCAGCCATGCCATTGTCAATCGCCTCTTCTTGTGTAATGTACCCAGCCGCTAAGGGTTGAAAGGCATTTTCATTAATTTCGGTTATATAGGGGTTCATTATAAACAGGGTAAGCACCAAGGCGATGCCGATAAGCACCGTATTTGGCGGCATTTGCTGCGTGCCCATCCCCGAACGCAGAAAGGAGAAGATTATGATTAGGCGGGTGAATGATGTCATCACGACCAGCAATGCGGGCAATAAGGCGATAAGTACAGATAAAAACAGAATTTGCAGGGTGACAGAACCTTGCAAAGCCTCGTCATCCAACCCTTCTGCCGGGGGGGTGATATAAATTTGGGGCAGGTCGGGAAAAACCCCTGCCTGTGTATAATCTGCGGCAAAGGGATGTGCAAATGCAGCAAAAACCAAAACACACACAAACAGGATTTTCCACACCCGCTTGTGCTTCATATACACTTTTCCAATTTTCGCCAATTTTTGCATACATTCCCTTTCCAGCGTAATTCTACCATAATTTGCCCATCAAATGGAAAATCTATTCCTTCGGCTGGGTATCGTCCGTTTGAGATTTGGCATCGTCCTTCTTTTTGGGCAT
Source organism: Defluviitaleaceae bacterium (assembly GCA_009779935.1). Taxonomy (GTDB): domain Bacteria; phylum Bacillota; class Clostridia; order Lachnospirales; family WRAX01; genus WRAX01. The sequence continues at coordinate 23,206 of WRAX01000003.1, forward strand.
CAGGCGGGACAAGTATTTCTCAAATGGCATGTCGGGCAGGGGTTTGTTGTCAATAATAATAGAATCTCCGCTGACTTCGCCAAGAAGGGTTATGCCGTTACGACTAACCCCAATGAGAAAAAATTTGTCACCCGCCTGCACCAGTTGTACAGAACTTTGCGGACCAACGCCAAGCCCTTCCACCATTTTGATATTTCTATGGTGGCGGCTACCGAGCCCACCCCTCACTTTACCCATAAGGCGTATGGAAAAGTACGCTAAAAAAAGTACAAGGGCAAGTACACCAATAACGGTCAAAAGTTGCCAAGCCGAAGCCAAGCCGTCCGTGGAGAAAGGCGATGCAGATTCCGGCGGGTTAATGTAAAGTACAGCAAACATGCCCTAACCTATAACCTTTGCTACAGCCTCCAAAACCCTGTCGTGCTGGAAGGGTTTTACAATAAAGTCCCTTGCGCCCGCTTGGATAGATTCCACAACCATGGATTGTTGCCCCATGGCAGAGCACATAACAACAATAGCATCTGCATCAAATTCCTTAATGCTCTTGGTGGCTTGGATGCCATTCATTTCGGGCATTGTAATGTCCATGATAACCAACTTGGGCTTTAAGGCCTTGTACTGCTCTACGGCTTTTAGGCCGTTTTCTGGCTCGCCCACCACCTCATAGCCATTTTTTGTCAAAATGTCTTTCAACATCATGCGCATAATTGCTGCATCATCAACAAGCAATATGGTTTTTTCTGCCATTTTTTTCTCTCCTTTGTCTAAGTGGTTTCGTTATATTCTGTGTTCTGCATTAACAATGTCAGTAACCCTGATGCCGAAGTTTTCGTCAATTACTACAACTTCGCCTTTTGCAACAAATTTGCCATTTACCAAAATATCAATCGGCTCACCTGCCAACTTATTAAGCTCAATAATAGAGCCCGGGGAAAATTCTAAAATATCCTTAATTTTCCTTGTGGTTCTACCCAGCTCCACTGTCACTTCCAGCGGCACATCCATTATAATTTCGATGTTTTCTTTTTGCTGCATAACATCAGTTATATCAAAACTTTGAAACTGCGCCGGCTGGGCTGCCACGGGGGGCATTGGCATATATTGAGGTTGGTGGTATCCCGGTGGCGGAGCGTATCCGTGGGGTGCATAGCCAGGAGGCGGGGCGTGTCCCGTTTGTGCTGGTTGATGTATATCCATAGGTGGTGACCCTCCTTCCATTGGTTGCTGTGCGGGCTGTGGAACAGGTTGTTTCGGTTGCTGTGCGGGTTGTGGAGCGGCCGCATGCGGCTCCTCTTCCTTTGCATCAAAGGAAGATTGCATGGTTTCCACCATATATTTAGCAAAGCTCATGGGTAAAAGCTGCATAATACTGGAATCCACCAGCATGCCGATTTCCATCCTAAACTCCACACATACAGCATGATCCTCTTCAAAGCCAAGCCCTTGCAAGATAACTTCATCCCCAAAATCCACTAAGGATGCTTTGGGTGTGTCTATATCAATTTTCATATTAACAAGGGACGCAAGGGATGTGGATGATGAGCCAATCATCTGGTTCATAACCTCTTGGATGGCGGAAAAATCCATCTCATTTAGCTCTTCATCACCCTCCACCTCACCACCATATCCCATCATTAGGCTGGTGATAACTTTCACATCCCGCTGGTTAAGCAGAAGTAGGTTTGTGCCTTTTATGCCTTCCACATAATCTACACGAATGCCTACGCAGGGTTTTTCGTATTTATTGGCAATATCCGACAGGCGTATAATGGAGACCCGTGGTGTTGTTATTACAACCCTTTGCCCCAACAAGGCAAAAAGGGTTGTAGCAGACGTTCCTATGGAGATATTGCCCAGTTCGCCCAAAACATCTTTTTCTTCGGGAGTGAGAAGGTTGTTTAGCTCGTCATCGTCACCGTTATCGCTTTGTAAAGTATCATCAACAATATCTTCGATAACCTCCTCAGACCCTGCCGAATCTTCTGTTTCTGTGCCGCCCAACAAGGCGTTAATCTCCTCTTGGGATAACATATCAGCCATGGTCTATTCCTCCCTTTGTATAAGTTTTGTGATTTGCACAGCATTGCGCCCTCGGCTGATGCCTGCCTTGGCGTAAAACTTTTTCAACGGACCCACACGCACCTCGAAATCCGCATCTGTATAGGAATCCAGCATAAGCACGTCACCTATTGCCAAATTCACAAAATCGCTTACCATAATATTGGTGCGTCCCACCACGGCGGAAATTGCCACATCCGCTTTTTCCAGCTTGTCCTGCAAGTCCTCAGTATAGTCCGTATCAGAGTCATCACGGGCTGTGGCAAACCAATATTTGGTGTATAACCTGTCAAGCACAGGCTCGATAACCGGTATAGGTAGGCAAAAGTTCATCAAACCCTCCACATTCCCCACTTTTACTGACATGGTGATAAGTGCGGTGGTTTCTGTCGGCGGTATAATTTGCCCAAATTGCGGGTTTGTTTCTATACGGTTTAAGCGTGGGCGTATTTCTTTAACATTCTCCCAAGCTTCCGGTAATGGGTTTAGCATATGTGCCACAACCCTTTCCAGTAAAACCTTCTCAATCTCCGAAAAGTCCCTTATTTGTTTGATGCCCGTTCCCGGACCGCCCAGTATCCTATCAATTATAGCATAACCAATATTGGCAGAAAGTTCCAAAATTATGGAGCCTTTTAGGGGCAAAAGTTCCACAATAGACAGTATGCAGGGGTTTGTTAGGGCGTTGGAAAATTCGTTAAACGCCACCTGCTCCGCCGAGATTACCTCAATATTAACAGCGGCACGCAAATAACCCGATAAGAAAGAAGAAAGCGAGCGGCAATAGGAATCATACATGATTTCCAAAGTGCGCTGTTGCTCTTTATTCACTTTTTGCGGGCGAGCAAAATCATAAGGTACAATGGGTTTTTTGCCCTTTTCCTGCAAGGTGGCTTCTTCCACCTCCAAGGCCGCACCGCCGTCTGATATACTTCGCAACAACTCATCAATTTCAGATTGACTTAAAACCTCAGCCATCTATATTTGCACCCACTTTCTATCGCAAAGTAACGTAAACGTCACGATTAATGCACCGCAAATTGATTAAAATAAACTTCCACAATCATAGGGCTTGCAAAAGCCGCTTGTAAGGCAGTTAAAATATCCTCACGCAACACATCCGCCCCATCGGGACGGCGCAACTCCTCCGCCGTGGCACGGCGCAAAATGCTGGTTACCGCATCCCGCACAACAGGTTGGCGTTCTGCCAAAAGTATCCAAAAATCATCGGCGGCTTCTTCGTCCAAATTGTTAATGCCAAGGGATAAGTTGACCAAAACAAAGTTGTTTGGGCCACCGGGGCTGGTTGCCAACAAGTTGGTTGTAATAGAATCACCTAAATCGAAAATGCGCTGGTCTAAGGCCGATGGCACTTCTGTTAAAACATGGGATACATTGCCGCTTGCAGAATCACCATCGTTGCCCATGTTCATTATCAAAAACACGGCAACCCCCGCAAGTGCTAATATAATCACCGCAAGCATTGCCACAATAATAAGCATCATGCCTTTGTTGTTGCCTTTTGATTCTTCGGACATAAGGTTTACACACCCTTTCTAAGAGGTTTAATTAACTTGTGTCAAGATAATTTCCACACGCCTGTTAGCTTGGCGGCCTTCCGCCGTGGCATTGTCTGCCACAGGGCGGTGCTCGCCATGGGAAACCACCGTAACCATATCAGGATCAACTACTTGAAATTGGTATATCATTAAATTTGCAACGGCATGGGCACGCCCTGCGCCAAGCATCCTGTTATCAGGAAAAACTATTGATCCACGCATGGGTACATTATCCGTATGGCCTTCGATGGAAACATGTACCTGCCCACGCAATTCTCCGATAGCAGATGCAATGGCTTCTAAAATAGGCATAACCTCAGGTCGTATTGTAGCACGTCCGCTGTCAAAATACATATCACCGTGGGCACTGATAACAATGCGCCCATCTTCGCCAATATCCACATCCACATGGTCACCCACCATTAAATAGTAGGCAAAATACGTCCGCAGTACATCCGCCACCATTTCCATTTGGTTTTGGTGGTGTCCATCGCCGCCGGTTGCCACTGGCCGCTCAAAACTTATGGTGTTAAAATCCGGTAATGTTACAATGCCGTTGCCCATCAGGTCGTTTATGCCTTGCCCTGCAAAATCAAAGGGCGCAGGCAGGTTGTTGCTAAACGATGCGGCAATTACCAGCCGCTCCCACAACTCCTCATCCACCTCGGAAAGGGCATAAAGCATAACAAACAGGGCAAACAAAACCGTCATCAAGTCCGAATAGGACAACAGCCACAACGCCTGCCCGCCGCCTTCTTCCTTTTTCTTGCGTTTAGCCACTAAGCATCCCCTCCGCCTTCAGTGGAGGCTTTCCGTAATGAAGGTGCCAAGAAAGCCTTCAGCTTTTCTTCAATAATGCGAGGGTTTTCGCCATTTTGGATAGACAGCATCCCCTCTATCTGAACTTCTTTTAGCAACATTTCTTGGGCATTAAAAATCTGCAATTTACGGGAAATCGGGGATGCGATAAAGTTTGCCACAAGCGCACCATAAAATGTGGTTATCATAGCAAGTGCCATGTTTTGCGCCAAAAGCTCAATATCCTGCAAGTTGCCCATCATCAAAACCAGCGCAACCATCGTACCAACCATGCCCCAAGCGGGTGCCATGGCAGCAGCCATATCCCAAAGGCTTCTTATATCATTATGCCTGTTTTCCATGTAAACCATTTCAGTTTCCAATACAGAACGCACAAGCTCGGGGTCTGCACCATCCACAACAAGCATTATGCCTTTTTGCAAAAACGGGTCATCCATGCTCTGGGCAGATTCTTCCAGCGCAAGCACCCCTTCACGTCGGGCAAGGTTGGAAAGGTTAATTATATTTTCGATGGTGCCTGTGTGGTCAAATTTTGGTGGCAAAAAAACCATTTTGGCGGCTAAAAGTGCCTTTATAACCCTGTCTAATGGGTTTGCAATAAGTATAGATGCAAACACACCACCAATAACAATCATTATAGAACCTGCATCAACGAAAGCCATGATGGAATCCACCGGCGCATCACCGTTAAAAACTATGGTTAGCAGGGTAAAAACTATACCGGCTATCAGACCTATCAACGAAGCTAAATCCACAGCGCAACCCCCTTAAATGTTGTATATATCACGTTTGAACTGTTTTGTAAGTGCAATTATATCCTCAACAGATTCTTTAACAATAAATTTGCTACCTGTGGTGGTTGTTATTGTGGTGTCGGGGTTTGCCTCCACCAGCATTATAAGCTCACAGTTTAGCACAATTTCTTTGTCATTTAATCTGGTAATTTTTATCATAAAATACCTCCAAAAACATACTTCCCAATATCATAACAGAATCCGTCAAAAAAGTCAAGTTTTAATTGGCATTGCCGTGGGGTGGGGTCCTGCCCCACCCATCACGACTGCCTTTGAAGCGGGGCAAGCCCCCGGCATTATCTACGTAAATTTACAAGCTCTTGCAGCATTTCATCTGACGTGGATATCACACGGGAATTGGCTTGGAAGCCTCTTTGTGTGGTTATCATCTCGGTAAATTCTGCCGCCATGTCCACATTACTCATTTCCAACGTGCCGCCAAGTATATTTGTTCCGCCCTGTCCCGGTGTTAGGCCGATGCCGTCAAATTCACCGCTGTTTGCGGTCATAGAGAACAGGTTGCCGCCCATGGCCGCAAGGCCTGCCGGATTATCAAATAGGGCAATGGCAATTTGCCAAAGGTCAAAACGCTGACCATTGCTAAATGTACCGGAAATTATACCATCGCCGCCAATGGAAAGGCCAAGCAGCCTGCCGGCCTCCAAACCATCCATGTTGCGGGCATTTACGGTGGTGTTTTGGTTTACCTGTGTCATGGTGCTAAAATCCAACCTGATGTATCTGTTTGTGGCAGTTGGTGCACCAGGACCTGTACCCGCACCATGCACTTGTCCAAAAACCAAATCGGGGTTCATGCCGGCACCGGGTGTTAGCACCATGTAATTCACAAATCCACCCATGGTAGATGGCACAACAGGCGGTGTGCCCGCAGCCGGTGGAATTACAGGGTTGCCGCTTTCGTTAAACCTAAAACTTGTAAGCAGTGTCCAGCCGGTATCGGGCGGTGTTGTTGGTGGGTCAACCGGCACAACCACGCCCGCCGCACTCACATTAAAAGCCATATTATCATCAGTACGGGTCATGGTATTGCTTCTAAACACATCCCAGCCCGGCGGTGTGCCGGCTGCATTCCATCTAAACTCAATATCCATACGGTAGTTTGTTCCAAGGGAATCTTGGAAGGTGATATTGGACAAGATGGGCTCGGCACCGGCGGTTGCTTCTGTGCTTCGGATATTGTCCCTAATGGATACATTGCCCGTGGCACGGGGCGGCACATTGCGCATTTGCGGCCCAATGGTTATACCTTGCACGGGTTGGCGCACAGGGCCGATAATATTCCCCTCTGCATCCCTTGCGGGGCCGCCTGCTATATTATCCCAGCTGGTTGGCCAGCCCTGCAACAAAAGCCCGTTGGGCAAGCCGATATTCCAGTCCTCATCCCTTACAAAATCGCCTGCACGGGTAAAAAACACGCCGCCAACCGCATCACCAACCACGAAAAAGCCTTCGTTTTCAATCATCAAATGCAATGGGTCATCAGTACGTTGTGCTGCACCTGTGGACATGTTGCGGCTAATGCTGTTTACATTAACACCAAGACCCACCTGCATTGGGTTTGTTCCCCCCCGCCCGGCTGCCGGGTTTGGTGCACTTGCCCCCGACAGGGTTTGGCTAAATGCCTCCGCAAAGGTCATGCGGCTGGCTTTGAAGCCCGTTGTATTTACATTGGCGATATTGTGTGCAATAACATCCATCCGGCTCTGGTGGGTGCGCAGTCCGCTAACACCAGAAAACATAGAACGCATCATAACTTTATCCTCCTCAAAAGATAGCCAATGCTATCCGTTTGCCGCAGGTTGCGACGATTTTTCATACAATCCGGCAAAGCCGTGCATTTGCACTCCCACAACTCTAACCGGTCTTGCGTCTTCTTCTTCCTCACAGGCTTGTCCGCCTGTGGTTATAAGTGTTTCGGTATGCTCTCTCTGCTCTATTTGCCATAAAGACTGTTTGAAGGCACGCAGTTTTTCAGCAAATTCTGCCATTTCCTGCTCTGTGCCATTTTCGGGGCGGTGGTGCGCCACAAATTCTGCAATGCGCCTGTTTTTCTCGTCATCACACATGGCGTTTAGGCCACGCACCATCCTGTCTTTGTAATGGGCAATGGCAGCGGACAATTTGTAGCTTAAATCCACTTGGTTGCCTCCTTAAAGGCACTGTGCGGCACTCCGTCTGTCATTCGGGAATGCAAAACCTCTTATAAAAGTCCGGTTTACACAATCACAGCACCGTCGATATTGGTAAAAACTTGATCCTGCTGGTTAAGTGCTGTTATCACCACTTTGTTAGTAATGTTTACCACCAGTGCAATATTGTCAATCAGCACCAAACCGTCACGTATGCCCTTTCCTTGGGCTTTTGCCACGCCTTGCTCCAACCTTTGCAGTTGTTGCCCGTTAAGCCTAATATTTCTGGCATCCAACCTTGCGTTGGCGTGTTTGGAAAAGTGAACATCCTTTTGGTTTTGGCGCAAGCCTTCCATCATCTGTTGGAAATCACTTCCATTTACAGCTTGGCTTGCCGCCACATTTTGCAGTTGTGCCTTGGTGTGGGTTTGGTGCTGTGCAGGGTTGATTATTCGGTTGTTAATAATAGGTTGCATAACAATCACTCCTACTCATCATCGTCAGCTGTGCCAAAGCCCATAAACTCACGATAAGGCATTATTTCTGCACTGTCATCGTCCTGCATTTTCAGCCCAACCCAAACCTGTCCATTGCGGATAAAAGCATCGGTTACAATGGCGTCACGGTCATCATATTGCACAATATATGGCGGGGTTCCCGCACCCATTCTGCGCAAATTAATGGCTTCGGTTAGGAAGTTGATTTGGTCAATACGGTGGTCATTTCCGCCAACGGTGGCGTAAACATTGCCATCACGTATGCTAAGGCCTTGGATGGTACCGCCTGCCGCAATATCGCCGCTGGCAAACAAACCAATATATTGCCCAAGAATTAAGGACCTGTCTGCAATATTAACAACCTCGCCCACAGGCACACGCTCGTTACCAATGGCAAGCATGGGGAAGGGGCCGGTAAAGTCAATAAACTCCACACGTCCTTCGATAAACTGTGGCGGTTCGCCGCTTACAGCTTGCACATATCTGCCAACCAATGCCAAGCTTTGGCTGATAATGCCGCTGGAATTAAGGTTGTTGTTGATATTGCTAAGCAAGGTAAGCGTTAATGCAAGGCTGTCATCTGCCGCCATACGCACATCGGTTAAGCGCACCCTGTCAGGCTCCTCTTGCCCTTCACGGTGGATAACAAGCCAAGGCTCGCCCGCACGTATTTCAACCGAATCCACACGCCCGGCAACCTCCGTTAAAGAGCCCGTTATGGGATTTCGGCTTATGGCCATAACATGCTGCCCCATCATGCCAAAAGCATGGGTGCGGTTAAATGTCGCATTAAGATTCTGCATCTGCTCCAAGGATGAAAATTGAGCCATTTGCGCAATAAAATCCCTGTCGTCCATTGGGTTTAGGGGGTCTTGATGGCGCAATTGGGTGATAAGCAGGTTCAAAAATGCGTTTCTGTCCAAATCGTTGGTTGCCTCTCTCAAAATCGTTGGTAGGGGTGCGTTGGGGTCAAAGGGCATGCTATAACGCGGGTCAACAGTCGCCATAAAATCACTCCTTCCTTATACTTGATAATCGATTGCATTTTCTTCCACCTCTGCCACGGTGGGTGTTGGAGCCGCAGCTTCTTCATCAGCCATTGCCGCCGCCATCATGTCACGGATACGCCGGTCGCTTACCTCACGTCCAAATTCCATAAACTCATGTGGGTCATTTTCGTTGCGCACATTAACTTCAATATCCGCAATGTTAATGCCCGCCTGCTCCAAAGAATCCCGTAGGTTGTTAAAACCTGCTTCGATTAACTCTTTCACCCTTTGGTTTTCGGCGGTAAATTGGGCAGTTACAATGCCGTTGATGGTGGCAATGCGCATTGTCAAATCCCCTAAATGCTCAGGCTTTAGCTGTATGCGCATTTCTGCCATACCTTCGCCGCTTACAAAGCGCACTTGTTGCACAATTTGGTCAGCGATGGTTTGTGGTGTAACCACGGGGGAAGCCATAGCCATTGGTATAGATTGGGTAGATGCAACATTACTTTGCACAGGCACTTCAACCGCTGCACTATGGATTGCTGCTGGCATAATATCGCCAATAGTTGTTTGCAAATTTTCCGCCACCGGCGCTACCGCTTCCTTGGTTGCTGCCAAGTCGGCTGTGGTGTTGGTATTTGCAGTGTTTTGTGTGGTTGTAGCATTTGCGTGTGCGGGCACTTCCATAACTTCCTGCACGGGTTCGCCAATTGCCAAATCGGTTTCAATGGCATCAAAGCTTTCGCCATCAAAAAGCTGTGTGGGTGGGCGGTTGTGCAAGTTATGGTTTTCGGAAACTCGCTTCAATCCTTCCAACACCGGCAGGGCTTCGGGGTAATTGAGAAGCTCCACTTGACTTTCCATGTCCTCGGCTGTCATCAATACCAAAGCACGATTTTCTGCATCACCCAAGGCTTCCAGCGGCATTTCCAGCTTTTGCAAAATTTCTTGCAAAGCCTCCATGGTAATGCCCAAAATCGCTGCCATTTCAGCTAAAACCAGCTCTTGGTCAGCATCATCCAAAGCGGGAGCGTAATCCGCAGCAGCATCAGTAATGGCTTGTGTTTCTGCGGTTTGTTCGACCCCGGAAGTGTGGTTTTGGCTCTGTTCCGTAGTTGTGTTGTTTTCGCTTCTGCCAGCAGATTCTGCAGGCCTGTCATTACGAATAGGCTCACGATTGTCCCGTTGCCTATCCTGCCTTGGTTCGTTGGCGGAAGATACACCGGCCATAACACTGTCAAACCCGGCATTTTCACCACGATTGGTACGATTGTTAGCAGCACGTGTCTGCACTCCTTGCACAACAGCATTGGTTAGTGAATTAATCATCTTTTCACCTCCTCTTGTTAAATAGGATATTTATCTCAAGCAACGATACCGTAGCGGCGCACAGCGTGCGACCCCAAGCGGCAAGCCGCAAAAGACCAAATTAATGTTTAATTCGGGTACATTTGGCGGTACAAAAGTGCCGCCGTGTCAATACTAAGCTGGTTAATAATCGCCACCCGCTGATTAACGGGTAAATCCACCATAACCCTTGCAATCATAGGCATATCCGTGGTCGCCATAGATTCGATTACACGAGCAACCGTAATAGGTGAAGCACTGCCCCAGCTTGACAAGTAGTTCTGCCATCTTTCTTCCATCGCATGCTGCCCTGCCGCTGCTGCAAAAATCTCCTCAGCGGTTTCCGGGTGCATGGTTTCAAAAAAATTAACGAAAGCATCTATGTTATTTTCGGCAATTTCCCTTTCAAATCTTTCCCTGTCGGCAAGTATTTCTAAATGATGCTCTTCAATTTCCCGCAGGCGGTCCAGCTCCATCAAATCCTCGTTTGCGGCAGTGTATAGCACATCCCGCTCCTCAGCAACCGCCGCATTGTCGGCAATGGTCCGCTCCAGTTGGTTTTCCAGTTCCAAAATTTGCGCTTCCAAGCCGGCAATGGTGTCAGCAGGGCTATAAGTCTGAATCGGCAAGCCTGTTTCCGGGTCATATTCCGCCTCCGCAAACATACCTCCCACAATGGGTAGGTTGCGAAGCATGGGCAAAATCACATTGGTGCGCAACCCAAACACATCAAAAGCCACAAGGGCAGTAAAACCGCCCGCAAGCACAATAAAAATCAAAAGGATGATAAGCCAAATCTTTTTCTTGCCACCCTTTTCGGCTTTTTTCTGTTCTTTTTTCATGGCTTTTGCCATTTTTTTGTTGGCCTTTGGGTCACCCGCCGTGGCTGGGTTTGCCGCCGTTTTCACATTTGCCATTATATCAACTCCGGCTTCCTCGATAACTTACAATCTCATCAATAACCTTCTGTTCTGCTTGTTTTTCCTCATTCAAAAACTCTTCATAATCATTTTCTTTCAGCACATCCAATGCTTTGCGGTTCTTCATGGCCTCTACCAGTTCTATCCGCTTTTCTTCCACCCGTTGTTCTGCCAGTTGAATAGCCGCCTTCTGCTCTCTTATCAGGATTTTCATTCTGTCTAAAAATAAATTGTGCTGGCGAATCTCGTCAGGCTTTACACCCTTGTGCAAGCCATTTCGGAAACTTTCTATGCATTCCATGCGTACCCGCTCTAAGTGTATAAGCTTTGCACGCTCCTGTTCCAGTTCCATCACGGCTTTGCCAAATTCATTTTTCTTTAACTCTTCGACCTTTTCACGCACACTTAGTACGGATGCCAGCCGAAAGACGAATTTCGCCATTATCCTTCACCAAGATTGTTGCCTATGATGCCCGCCATAATGTCCACCGCCTCTTCCAACTCAAACTTCTCATGGGTGTCTTGGGTCAAAAAGTTCTTAATTGCGGCGTTTTTGTCAATGGCATCATCAATTTCTGCGCTAGAACCCCGCACATATGCGCCAATATTTATCAAATCCTCCGCATCCCGATAAACCGCCATGGATTTCTTGATTTCGTTGGATAGGGTTTTGTGGTTTTTGTCTACAATATCAGACATAACACGGGATACACTGGCAAGCACATCAATTGCGGGATAGTGGTTGCGGTTGGCAATTTTACGGTTTAAGACGATGTGGCCGTCCAAAATCCCCCTTGCCGTGTCAGTTACAGGCTCTGTTAGGTCATCACCATCTACCAAAACTGTGTAAAGTCCGGTAATGGAGCCTTTATCGGAATTTCCTGCCCTTTCCAACAATTTGGGCATGGAAGCAAATACTGACGGCGTGTATCCTCTTGTAACAGGCGGCTCGCCTGCGGCAAGCCCCACTTCCCGTTGCGCCATGGCAAAACGGGTGAGGGAGTCCATCAGCAACATCACATCCCGGCCTTGGTCACGGAAATATTCAGCAATTGCAGTTGCAACCTCTGCCGCTTTCAAGCGCACAAGAGCGGGCATATCCGATGTGGCAACCACCACAACCGAGCGGCGCAATCCCTCTTCGCCCAAGTCTTTTTCAATAAACTCCCGCACTTCACGGCCACGCTCGCCAATCAACCCAATTACGCTGATATCTGCGTGGGTGTTGCGGGCTATCATCCCCAAAAGAGTGGATTTGCCAACGCCGGAACCTGCAAAAATACCCACACGCTGCCCTCGCCCAACGGTCAGTAGGCCATCAATTGCTTTAACGCCAACCGTCATTGATTTGGTGATTCTGTCCCGCATTAGGGGATTTGGCGGGGAATTGCTAATAGGAAAGTCCATACCTTCAACAGGCGGCAACCCATCCAATGGTTGACCCAACCCATTAAGCACCCTGCCCAAAATAGCATCAGAAACCTTTAAGGTTAGAGGGCTTGCAGCTTCCACAACGCTGCCGGGCCCAACGCCCGCTATGTTGCCAAGGGGCATTAACAACACATGGTTGCCACGAAAACCTACGACTTCGGCAGTTACGGGGGTTGCGTATTTACCTGAGCGGATAAGGCAGGTTGCCCCAATGTTAACCTCCGGACCCACCGCTTCAATGGTAAGCCCAACGACCTGTGCCACCCGCCCCAGCCGTTTCACATAGCTCTTTTGCAAAATGGCTTCATATTTGCTTAAATCCACATCAAACACGAAGCCATCCTCCTCTATTAACTATTATTGTGCCAAAATCTGCGCTAAATCTTGCTTAATTTGATCGAGCTGCATCCCGAGGCTGGAATCTACCACGCCAAAAGGTGTTTCTATTAAGCAATCCCCCGCCCCAAGGGAATGGTCTTTGATGATTTCCAAACTGGCTCCGCCCTCAACAAATGTCATAATTTCATCCTTGCGGGTAATGGCTTGCTCGTAATCGTCAGCGGAAACTCGCAGGGTAATTTCTCCGGTAAAGCTGGATTGGCTAAGACCTTGCTTAATAAGCGTAATTATCATGCCTTGATTCGCTCTGACCGCCCCGTCACCGATTTTACGTACAACATCAGCAATTAACCGGGCAATTTCAGGTTCAAAGCGGGCAAGGGCATCTTCCCGTTCCCTTTGGGTTTGGACTTTTAGGACTTCCGCATCGTCCACCAAAGCTTGGGCTTTTTGCTTCCCTTCGGCATAACCCTTAGCGTGACCTTCGTCATAGCCAGTTTCACGGGCTTCATCCAAGGTATGCTCCCTGTCCACAGCAAGTTTTGTGGCGGCAGCATCAGCAATTTTGCCCGCATCCGCCCTTGCAATCGCCAAAATTTCTTCCGCTTGGCGGTTTGCCTTGTCAATTATCGATTGGGCTTGCTCTTTGATGTCCTCAATATTGCCTACCTCTGGCATTTCAGGCTCTGCTGGGGTGGTTTCAGGGGCAGGGGGCGTTAAAATCGCCGCCGCCTGCACTTCTTCCGACGAATTGGCGATGGATGCCTGGTTTTCAGTATCCATCGTAACCACATGGGATTTGATAATCTTCTTAAACAATCATATCATCCCCTCCGCCACGGGACACAATTAGCTCGCCTGTATCTTGCAATCTGCGGATTATGCTAACAATTTTCTGTTGCGCTTCTTCCACATCGGATTTACGCAACGGCCCCATAAACTCCATTTCCTCGGAAATCATCTGCACCAAGCGTTTGGACATATTGGCAAAAATTACTTGGCGCACTTCCTCGGTTGTGCCTTTTAGTGCAATTGCCAAATCACGGTTATCAATACCCTCCCGCAAAAAACGCTGTATGCTGCGGCCGTCCATATTGAGGATATCCTCGAAGATGAACATTTTTCTGCGAATTTCTTCGGACAAATCTGCATCTTCAGATTCCAGAATTTCCAAGATGTTTTTCTCGGTGGTTCTGTCAACCGAGTTTAGGATTTCTACAACCGAATCAACACCGCCAACCACGGCATAATCCTCCATTAGCATGCTGGAAAGCTTCTTTTCCAAGGCCCGCTCTACTTCCTTAATAACATCAGGTGATGTCCTGTCCATTATGGCAATTCTTTTGGCGACTTCCGCTTGTTTTTCCGGGCTTAGTTCAACCAAAATTTGGCTGGCTTGCTGGGGCCGCAAATATGACAAAATCAAGGCAATTGCCTGCGGGTGCTCCCCTTGTATAAAGTTTAGAATCTGGCTGGCATCGGTTTTTTTGATAAAGTCGAAGGGGCGTGCTTTTAGGGCAACGGTAAGTTTGGAAATAATTTCCACAGCTTTGTTTTCGCCCAGTGCTTTTTCCAAAATTTGGCGTGCATGGTTAATGCCGCCCTCGGTGATATATTGCTGGGCAAGGCAAATCTGGTAAAATTCCGCTAAAACAGCCTCCCGCACATCGGGCATTATCAAATTGGTATTGGCAATTTCAAGGGTAAGGGTTTCAATTTCCTCTTCTTTAAGATGCTTAAAAACCTGTGCAGACCGTTCCGGCCCAAGGGTTATCAGCAAAATTGCTGCCTTTTCCTTGCCTTTTAGCCCCGAAATATCAGTGGAACCCGATACGGGAGGCGGGGGCGGCGAGCTTGGCTCCATCCCTATCATTTCCTCATCATCAATATCAATATCTTGCACCATGTTTGACATCCCATCACCACCTTTGGCAAATTAATTTGTTACTCCCAATCCTCATTAATCCAGTTGCGCAACAGTTGGGCAACAGCTTCCGGTTTTTCGGTTACAAATGTATCAATTTGTTCCTTAACAGCAGAATCTTTTTGAGAGCGGATTTCTTCCAAACGCTCCGCTTCGGAAATTCTGCTTTCTTCCAATTGGCTGGAAACCAGCAAATCTTCCACAGACAATTCCGGTTCGATTTCTTCCACAACTTCCGGCTGGGTGCGGCGGATAAGGCCAAATGCCAAAAGTCCGATAAACACGATAACCAGCACCAACATCACGATAGTTGACAATGGCAACGGCGGTGCAGGCTCCAAGCCTACAAAGCTGTTAAAATCATAAACCATCAAGGAAATATTTTCCACAGGAATGCCCGTTGCCGCTGCCACATGGGCAATGTGCGCCGTCATGTCACCTTCATAGGGCACACGCACAGGGGTTTCCCGTTGAAATTGCAACCAAGCAGCATCGCCTTCTTCAATAAGGCCGAGGGTTATCAAATCCTCTTGATGGTGGATATTATGGCGGCCGGCAAATACCGACACACTGGATTCTTCCCCGATAAACCGCCCGGGGGCGTTGTGGGTGCGCATGGTTTCGATGGTATCGTATAGGAAATGACGAAGTGTATCCACTTCCATCAATGCCATCGCACCTTCACGCCCTTCATCCCCAAACAGTGGGCCGCCGGGAAAGTCGTTGGGCTGGGTTCCAGGCTCCATAGCCCAGTTTCCGGCATCGTCAATAAGTGCTCTAAGTTCCTGCACATGTTCGCTGGACATAAGTCCTGCATGTTCGCCCAAATCACCTTCAAGCACGCTGTTTACATGCTCTATCATGCGCTGGTTAATTTCAAACCAATCCAAAGCAACTCTGGCTTGCGCTGTCACCTCATCGTACATCGGGAAAAGGGATTCGATGGCGTTGCGTTGCACCAAATTACGCTCGGCAAGTTCGGTGGCTTCCACCACAGCACGACCCGTTAAAATACTGTCATTGCGCTGCCCGTTCTCAAAAAGCACTTGGGAAGTGTTGGCATCCATAACAATAACACGTTCAAGGCTAAGGCCTTGTATGCTTCTCGCCACCAAAAGTGCAATATTTTCACCGATTTCCGAGTTTAGGTTGTTGCCGGAAACCATAACAGAAGCCGTAGCGGGGGTTGTTGGCGCAATCATCATATGGGTTGCAGGCGCATCTATGGTAACCATGGCCGTTTGCACGTTTGGCAGCATCATTATCATGTCTTCGATGCGGGTTGCACCCGCCCGGGTAAGCATGGCGTTTTGCATGGTAGCAGTAACACCCATACCGGACTCTGCAATAGCATCACGGAAGGTAAAACGGGGGTCCAGCATGGTAGGCGACAAAAGCACTGTTGTCCTTGCTCGCTCCACATCCTGCTGGGGTACATAAACAACGCCACTACCCGTGTCAGGACGGTTTCTAATGCCCTCATCATCAAGCACAATAGATATTTGGGAGACGGTTAAACTGTCCGCATCACCAAAAGCAGGCACCCATGTGGTGCGAAACGCTAAAATCAGCGTAATCACAAGGGCGATTAAAACAATGCCCGCAATGGCTGCTATCTTAATTTTTTGGCTTTTTGTAAGGGCCGTCCATCTTTCACGCAGGTTGTTAAACCAAGTTTGTAGCCTCTCTCGCAAAACTTTTCACCTCGCATTTCGTCTAAGACGCTACAATCGCTAAATCTGCATCCGCATAATTTCTCTGTACGCATCAATAATTCGGCTTGTTACCTGTACCGCAAAGTGCATGGAAACATATGCCATTTCCTGTGCCAAAACCACGCTAAGCATATCATCGTGGTTGCCAAGGGCAAATTCTATTTGCAAGTGTTCTGCACGGGAAACACTTCTGCCTGCTTCATTAACCATGTCCATATAGGAGTCCAGAAGGTTTTGGAAAGCCAGCGGTTCTCTTGTTTCGTTAACCATGGCAGAACCTGTCAAGCTTTGCATATTGCCAATTATTTCTAAATTTGGTTGAAAAGTTGTAACTGCGGGTATATTCATAGCGGGGCTCCCCTCAAATTATTATCTTCCAGCCATTTCAAGTGTCCTTTGCATCATGGCTTGTGCCATGTTCATTGCGGTAATATTTGCCTCATAACTTCGTGTGGCAGAAATCATATTTACCATCTCGGAAATTGTGTTTACGTTGGGACGCTCCACATAACCGTAAACATCGGCATCTGGGTGACCGGGGTCATAAACCCTCGGTCCCGGGCTGTCATCTTCTTGGATGGAATGCACCCGCACCCCACTCCCCCCTGCATGCCCGCCTTCGATACCTCTAAATGGCAGTCCGGTGCCTGAAAAAGTGCGGTTGATAGCCCCATGAAAGGAAGTCGAAAGGGACCCTCCCCGCCCGCCGCCACGTACGGTTTGCCCAATGGCTCTACTTAATGCACCTGCAAATGTTGCACCAAGTGTTTCTGCTCTTTCCTCAAAAATCACGGCACGGCGGCGGTATGGGCCGCCATCGGCGGTTCTGGTAGTGTCCACATTTGCCAAATTTTGTGCGTGAATGTCCATTCTTGTGCGCTGAGCAGAAAGCCCTGTTGCACTTATGTTCATGCTGTTAAAAAAACTCATTGGCAATCATCCCTTCAACATTAAACGGCACCGATGACCATGTTAATAATGCGGTAATGGTTCATAATCCCACTGGAAATCACGTTAAAACGCATATTATTGTCAAATAATTGTACCATTTCCAGCTCTATATCCACATTGTTTTCATCCCAGCGATAGTTAAGGTGGTCAAATTCCGTAAAAACACGGGGCTGCACCATAGTTAAGTCTAATTGCCTTGTTTGGCGAAAATTGCTAACTGCTGCCGCCAAAGAATCTTCAAAAGAAACCACACTGCGCTTAAATCCCGGGGTATCCACATTGGAAATGTTGTTGGTAATAACTTGCCCCCGAGCAGTCGTTCCTTGCAGTGCAGTTCCTAAAATATTAGTAAAATTAAACATATTTATCTGCAAAATCCCACACCCTTCGACAAATATTTGTTTATTTTATCACAAAGTTTATCACATGTCAACAACAATGTTGTCGCCACGCTTTTTGTTGATTATTGCAAGTATGTTTTGGGCAAATGTGTCCATATCTGTCAAATCCCCAATATCTTTGCGATAGTGCATGCCTAAAAAATCAATACTGTTCATGGTTTTGTAGGCGGTTTCCCTCGCTTCTTCTAAATCTTTGCCGCTGGCCACCACATTAAACACCCTGCCGCCATTGGTAAAAAATGTATCTTTATCTTTTTTTGTACCCGCATGGAAAATTTTGACATCTTTTCCAAAGTCCCGTAGACCATAGATTTCAAAGCCCGTCTTAGGCTCGCCGGGGTACCCCTTGCTGGCGGCAACCACGCAGCATGTAGCACTATTTTTCCATCTAAGCTTAAAATTATCCAATTTTTTGTGCACGCAAGCAAGCATGCAATCCAAAAAATCCGTGTCCAGCCGCATTAAAACTGCTTGTGTTTCAGGGTCGCCGGGGCGGCAGTTGTATTCAATAACTTTTGGGCCGTCCTCCGTCAGCATCAAACCAACGAAAAGTACACCCACAAAGTCAATCCCTTCTTGCTTAAAACCTTCCATTGTGGGCTTAAAAATCTCCTCCGTCGCCCTCAGGGACACAGCTCTGGTATAATGGGGGTTTGGCGAAATAACTCCCATACCGCCTGTGTTTGGCCCGTAATCCCGGTCAAAAGCCGCTTTGTGATCCTTAGCGGATGTCATCGGCAAAATGTTTTCACCGTCACAAAAACACAGCATGGAACATTCAACGCCGTGCAAAAATTCCTCAATCACAACGGTTTTGCCTGATGCGCCGAAAATGCGCTTGTTAAGTATGCTGTCCAAAGCCCGCTCTGCACTTTCGATATTGGCACAAATAAGCACACCTTTGCCTGCCGCAAGCCCATCAGCCTTAATAACCAGCGGAAATTCGGAATTTACCACATGCAGCATGGCAGCTTCGTAATCCTCAAAAACTTCATAGGATGCAGTGGGTATGCTGTATTTCTTCATAAAATCCTTGGCAAAGGACTTGCTACCCTCGATTTGTGCGGCATGCTTGTTGGGACCAAAAATCGTCAGTCCCTCTCCTTGGAAAGCATCCACAATACCAGCCACAAGGGGTGCATCCATGGGGCAAATGGTCAAATCCACACCCACATTTTTAGCAAATGCAATAAGTTCTTCAAAATTCATAGGGTTTATAGGGACGCATTGGGCGATATCTTCAATTCCGCCATTACCGGGTGCGGCATAAATGCGGCTTACATTGTTGCTTTTGCTTAAAGCCCAGCAAATGGCATGTTCTCGCCCACCACCGCCTACAACCAAGATTTTCATGGCAATTCTCCCTTCGCAAAGCTAAATACAACTTGTGGCAAAATTTGCCATTCAGCCTCTTCCATCACTCGCTTTTGTAGCGTTTCTGCTGTGTCCCCCTGTTTTACGGCAACTTTTTTCTGTAAAATAATACTTCCTGTATCAATTCCCCCATCAACATAGTGGACGGTTGCGCCCGTTTCCCGCTCCCCGGCCGCCAGAACCGCCTCATGCACCGCCAAACCGTAAAATCCCTTACCCCCATGGGCAGGCAACAGCGACGGATGCACATTTATAATGGGTTTACCCAAATCGTTAATAAATTTTTCACTTAAAACCATAAGGCATCCGCAAAGCACTACCAAATCAATGTTTTTGCGGGTTAGCGCATCCAACAGGGCTTCTTCTCTCGCTACGTTGTCCGCAAAATCGTCTTTACTAAGCACAAGGCTGTCAATCCCTGCGTTTTTTGCCCTTTCAAGTGCATGGGCTTGTCCATTGGTGCTAACTACCAATGCAACCTGCACATTGCGGATTTTACTTGCGTCGATGGCATCCAAAATAGCCTGCAAATTGGTGCCGCCACCGGAAACCAAAGCGGCAATTTTAAGCATAAATCAAGCCGCCTGCTTCGTTTTTGCGCACATCGCCAACAACAAAGGCGGCATCGCCCATTTCCTTTAACTTTTTCATGGCGGCATCCACTTGGCTTTCTTCCACGCAAACCACTAAACCAATGCCCATATTAAAGATATTGTGCATTTCTTCCCTATTAATGCGCCCTTCACGTTCCAAATATTGGAAAATCGGGTGCACGTCCCATGAACCCATGTTAATGCGAGCCTGCAAGTTATCAGAAAGAAAACGTGGTACATTCTCCAAAAATCCGCCGCCGGTAATATTGGCAATGCCCTTCACATCAACGGCAGAAATCAAGCCCTTTACCGTATTTGCATAAATTTTAGTGGGTGCCAGCAACTCTTCACCCATGGTTTTACCAAATTCTGTAATATATCTTCCCACATTTTCGGGATTTGGCTGGATAACCTTGCGCACCAGCGAATATCCATTGGAATGTAAGCCGCTGGAACCAATACCAATCAGCACATCTCCATCATTGATTTTTGAACCATCTATGATATCCTTTTTATCAACAATACCAACGGCCATGCCTGCCAAATCATACTCATCATCAGCGTAAAAGCCGGGCATTTCGGCGGTTTCTCCACCAATCAAGGCGCAATTGGACTGGCGGCAACCCTCTGCCACCCCTGCCACAATTTGCCCAATTTTTTCGGGATAAACCTTACCACAGGCAATATAATCAAGAAAATACAAGGGCTCTGCCCCTGTGCAAATAATATCGTTGACAGAATATGCCACACAGTCAATACCAATAGTGTCATGCTTATCCATAACAAAGGCAATTTTCAGCTTTGTGCCAACCCCGTCCGTGCCACTGGCAAGGATGGGTTCTTCCATATGCTTAAACTGGGCAAGCGAAAAAAGCCCCGCAAAACCGCCGATAGAGGAAAATACCCCCTGCCGGGCAGTTGATTTTACATGGGCTTTAATTAAATCTATAGCTTGATAGCCAGCATCCACGTCCACTCCAGAAAGCTTGTAGTTTTCCACGGCCAACCTCCTATGTGACAAAAAGACAATGTTTACTATAAAATGGCAATGCAAAGCACAGCCATACTTGATTGATTTTACCACCAAATTTAATATTTGTCAAGACATTATTAATAAAAATGTAAAAAACCCAAACATTTTGCTGGAAAATAATACCAAGTTATTCCAATTGGGCTGTGGATGTGGTATAATCCTATTTTAAGGAGTGATTAGATGAATTGGAAAATATTTACTGTGTCAGGCGGATTTTACTTCTTCGGGGAAGAGGTTGCCGCCCCCGAGGGTTATATTGCATGCGTAAAAGCCGCCATGTTCCGCCGTTTTGAAGGGGGTAAGGGTTTGCCCGGCGTCGCCCGTGGAGACGAAAATGCCATTGTGTACCTTGACACCTTTAACCCGGCACAAGAAGTATTTTTCCCTGTTTCTGCCGTGTATGCCATTTTGCCCAGCATAAATTTGTATGAATTTAAGGGGGCAAAAATTGATGCTTAAAGGCGGCTTTGGGGACGGGGATAAACACGCACATCCCGCAGGCAGCGGAAACGGCCATGGAAGCGGTTATGGTTATAGTTATGGCTATGGGCGGTATTTTACCTTTAACAGCCGTAGCCGGCAACCCATACCCACAGTAACCACCGCAGAAAATAGGGGAACCGACAACACTTACACAGGTGGGGATGATGGCTTTTCCGCTTTGCGGGTGATTGTAGGGGGTGGCTATGGCATTGGCGGTGGCGGGGCTTTTGGCGGTGGTTTCGGTAATGGCTTCGACGGCGGCCATGCCCATGGAGATGGCGGTGGTTTCGGTAATGGCAATCCCCATAAAGAAAACGGCGAGGGGTATCCCCACGCCTTGATTATTCGTTTATAAGCTACCACACCACATTCCCTTCCAAGATAACGCCATCATCTCTGGTAGCTTGTTTTAGGCTACCTTCTTTTGTTTGGATGCATATGTAAACCAAGTCACTGTCTGCTTTTAAGCTTCGTGCACCTGCCGGCTTAACTTTAACCACACTCCCCTCTTCCAGTGCAACCGTCTGCCCGTCGATATACAGCACGCCGCTTCCTTTCAGAAAAATAAAGATTTCCTCATTTTCCTTGTGGGTGTGAATAAATGGGCTTGTTTGCCCTGCATCAATTTTACTTATTGATATTTCGCAACCTGTCAAACCCAGCTGCTCCCTTAAAAATAGCTTACCCTTTACATTAGACAGTGCACCCAATTTAGCCATGTTAAAATTTTCCATAATTTTTCCTCCTTGATTTTTATGTGTGCTAATATTATAATAGTTATGTAATAGCAAAATGTAAAGTAGGCACTTAAAAGTGCTGTAATTACCTTTTAGTAACCAATGGAGGAAGATGCACCATGACTAAGTTTGAAGAATTTCCAAATTGTCCGGCAGAAATAACATTAATGTTGGTTGGCGACAAATGGAAAATATTAATAATTCGTGAATTGTTATTTGGCACAAAGCGTTTTGGTGAATTGCGAAAAAGGCTGACCGGCATATCCCAAAAGGTGCTAACCCAGCATTTGCGAGCCATGGAGGAAAGCAAACTTGTGCATCGTGAAGTTTTTGCAGAAGTGCCGCCAAGGGTGGAATATTCCCTAACAGACACGGGGCGCAGCTTGGAGCCCGTGTTTGACGTAATATGCCGCTGGGGCGAAGATTATCGGGAAAAGATGAGGGGGATGAGGCAATGAACCTAATGTTGGTGGGCATGCCGGGAATTGGCAAAACGGCTATTGTGGAGAATATTTTTGGGGATGGTCTGGTAAAAATCCTTGTGTCCACTATGTTGGAAGAGGACGTGGGTGGCCTGCCCTACCGTGAAGGAGCAACGGAGCGGCGCACCCAACCCAAATTTTTGCGGGAATTGGAGGAAAAGGCACGAAACAACCAAAAAGCCTGCCTTTTTTTGGATGAATTGGACAAAGCAAGGCAAGAAGTGGCAGACACATTGCTAACCCTTATCCAAAGCCGCAAAATAAACGAATGGGGCTTGCCTGATAACTGTCAAATTGTAGCGGCGGCTAATCCGCCTGAATTTGGCGGCGGCAACGGGATTAGCGAGCCAATGCAGTCTCGTTTTTCCATTATAAACTGGCTGCCCGATCCCGTAAAGTGGGCGAATTGGTGCTTAGAAAAATACCCCCATGCGGCGGACATTGCAGATGCAGTGCGAAATGGCCAAATCCCAATTTATGACAGGGTTGGGCAGGGACTTGATACACGCACAACCTGCCCCCGCACCCTTGAAATGGCTATTTTGGCGGAAGATTGTCCCTTGGCCAGCCGTGTTGATAAAATCAAGGGTTTGTTAACGCCCCAAGCCGCATCCTTTTTCGTGGAACAGTCCGCCGCCGAAAAGCAGGCACGCCAAATAATCAGCCAGCAAAGGCTTGGCCAGGTGCTTCGCTTATGATTATTGAGGAAAAACATTTTGACGGGCTTCATCCCGCCCCCGGTTACACGGATTTTCGGCGCATCTACATCTCCCGCTCCTTATCCGACCCGCAAGCCGGTGTTATGCGCAAACATGCCAGCTGCCACATTTGGTTACAGCACAACCTGCGCAAGCCTGATAATGCAGACTGTAAGCTATGGAGCATCGCTACCGATGCGGAGATTGCACTTAATCTCTATAACGAAGATGATGAATTTATTATTAACCGCCCCCGAAGCCTGTTAAAAGGTGTGATTACAAAGCAAAACCTGCCCGAAGGCTTGCCGGATAGTTTGATTTACGCCGAGGAAATTTACGCATGGCTTGCGGCGCAACCCATGGCAAAACAGCTTAATTTCCCCAGCTCCCACGACGAGGGTGCCAATGACTACGATGATGGCGAAAACCATAACCAAGCCGAGCCAAAAGACCCTTGTGAGCTAATATCCAAAGCCCAAGATTTTTGCCAAAATTTAGCACAAGCTGTTGCTGATAGGGCACAGGCCGGCACAAGCAGGCAAATGATGGAGGATTTTCAAAAGCATGTGGCAGAACAGCGCAAATTTACCCTTCACGGGGCTTTGGAAGCAGAACTTGCCGCCTGTTATGCTGTGCAACGCAAACCATCTTACCGCCGACCCAAAAGGCGGGAAAATCCCGATTTTATCCAAAAAGGGGCAGTTAAAATACGCACCCGCCCCCATATTATCGTATATTGTGACCGCAGTGCCAGCTTTGACCGGCAAAAAACCCAAACTGCCACCGACCGTATAGCAGAAATTTGCAAAAAATACCGTGCCAATGTGCAGGTGGATGTGTTGTATTTTAATGACCACATTTTGGAAGCAGACCCCGTGCAAGGGGCCAACGGCACCAATTATCAAGCCGTGCGGGACAGTATTTGGCATCATAACCCGGAAATTGCCATCGTCATAACCGATGATGATCCTTGCGAACCGTTATCCCCTGTAAGTGCCCATGTTTTAGTTGTCCCCATAGGCTCGTCCCGCACATTTTTTGCCCAGCGCATAGGCGGCAGTGACGTATTTTAATCACTTTTTAGATCGTTTGGGAGACTTGGGGCGCAACAATGCTTTGGGATCGTGCCCGATAAGATCCTTACGCCCTGCACGTATTAGGGCAGCTTTAACAATTTCGTAATTAACAGGCAGGCGATACTGAATCAATGCCCTTTGGGCGGTTTTTTCCCGCTGGCTTTTTGGAACAAAAATTTTTGCCATGGTGCGGGGTTCCAGCCCCGTGTAAAACATACAGGTGGACAGAGTTCCGGGGGTTGGATAAAAATCCTGCACCTGTTCCGGTTTTGCACCTGCATCCCGCAAATATTCCGCCAACTGTATGGCATCTTCCAAATTACAGCCCGGGTGGCTGGAAATTAGATATGGCACAAGATACTGGGCTTTACCCAGTTGCCTATTGGCACGCTCAAATTTTACGGCAAATTTTTTATATAGGTCAAAACCGGGCTTGCCCATATGGGTCAACGCCTTATCGGAAACATGTTCGGGGGCAACTTTTAGGCGACCGCTAACATGATGCTGGCATAATTCCCGCAAAAAGTCATCCCCGTCGGGGTCGCCCAACAAATAATCATAACGTATGCCGGAACGCACAAAAACCTTTTTAACCTTAGGTATTTCCCGCAAAGCTCGCAAAAGTTTCAAATATGGCTTATGGTCAAATTTTAGATTGGGGCAAGGCGTGGGGGCAAGGCATTTGCGTTTGCAAGGCTTTGCATCCTCTTTTTTCCACCTATCACAAGGGGGTGCGGAAAAGTTTGCGGTGGGGCCGCCCACATCGTGTATATGCCCCTTAAAAGACGGGTCGTGGGTAAAATTTATTGCCTCGGCAATAACTGATTTATGGCTACGCACCTGCACATAACGCCCCTGATGAAAGCTTAAGGCGCAAAAATTGCAGCTGCCAAAACAGCCACGGTTGTTGGTAATGCTAAACTTAACTTCCTCTATGGCAGGCACGCCGCCTTGTTTTGCGTACATTGGGTGAAAATCCCGCATATAGGGAAGGGAGTGAACCCTGTCAAGCTCAGATGTGGTTAGGGGGTCGGCGGGGCGGTTTTGCACCACATATGTGCCGCCATAATCCTCCACCAAGGTTTTTGCCGTTAAAAAGTCTGTATTATCATATTGTGCCACAAAACTTTGGGCAAATTGCTTTTTGCCCTCGGATGTGGCATCTTTTATTTGCTTAAATGAAGGCAACAAAACAGGTTCGTATAAAAAGCTGATATCTTTGGTTTTGAACACCGTACCGTTAATAAATGTGATGTGTTGGGCATCCAGCCCACTTTCCAAGGCTTCTGCAATTTCCACAATTTGCCGTTCGCCCATGCCATAAACCAACAAATCAGCAGAAGAATCCAGTAAAATGGATCGCCGCACGGCATTGTCCCAGTAGTCATAATGGGCAAGGCGGCGCAAGCTTGCTTCCAGCCCGCCGATGATAATTGGCACATCCTTATAAGCTTCACGAATTTTGTTGCAATATACAATTGTGGCACGGTTAGGGCGTTTGCCTGCTTCTCCCCCTGCCGTATATGTATCGGTTTTGCGCTTATGCAGGGCAACGCTATAGTGGTTTACCATGGAGTCGATATTACCCCCGGTTACCAAAAAACCCAACTTTGGGCGGCCAAAACGTGTAAAGTCATCGGTGGTTTTCCAGTTTGGCTGGGGGATTACGGCCACGCTATACCCACGGGATTCCAGCACACGGGCTATGATGGCAGCACCAAAACTGGGGTGGTCCACATAGGCATCCCCTGTAACCAGCACAAAATCCACGGGAACATCCTGTGTTTCTTCAATTGTAGTTGGCAAAAATGGCACGTCAACCAACCTTCCGTCATAAATTTGGACTTACTGTAGTAAACTTATAAAAAATAAGTACGAGGTGGATTATATTGGAAAAGAGAGGTTTTAGCATTAAGCGGGAGCAGGTTTTAGGCGTTGTTTTGGGCGTTATAATCGCCTATGCCATTACTGCCATTGCCTTTATCGCCACGGCATTGGCCATCACATACACCAATTTGTCCGAAAGTGTGCTGCCTGCCATTGTTATGATAACATGCGTGATAAGCGTGATGTTTGCAGGCTTTGATGCCTCTCGCAAGGCTTCTAAAAACGGCTGGGCTTGGGGCATGTGTGCAGGGTTAATTTATGCCATTGTTTTTATCACCATCATCGTTATTACCACCGGCGGTTTTGTGTTGGATGTGCGAAAGTTTTTATTGCTTGGCTTATCGCTGGTAGGCGGCGGTATTGGCGGGGCAATTGGCATTAACTTTAATAAGCGATAAAGGCAGGGCGGACATTGTCCGCCCTTTTCCGTATCTACCCAAAAATACCCCGCCCGATGCGCACAATATTCGCACCGCATTCTATTGCGGCTTCATAATCCCCACTCATACCCATGGATAAAAACCTTGCCTGGGCAATTTTATTCAAATCTTGGTGCAGTTGCGCCATTTTTTCAAAATAATTGCGCCTTTGGCTCTCGGTTGCATCGGCCGGCCCCATGGTCATCAAACCGTGTACGGCGATACTGGGCAGTTGTATTACTTGCTCGGCAAATTCCAGCACCTCTTCTGGCACAATGCCGTGCTTGCTTGCTTCGCCGGCAATATTCACTTCTATCAGCACATCTGCCATCGAATCCCGTTGGTTTGCCATGCGGCTTATTTCTTCTGCCAAACGCAAACTGTCTAAACTATGGATAAGTGCGGCTTTGCCCAGTACCTGACCCACCTTGTTCCTTTGTAAATGCCCAAGAAAATGCCATACCAAATCTTGTAAATGTGGTTGTTTTGCCACCAAATCCTGCGCCCGATTTTCCCCCACATGGTGCAAGCCTTGTAAGCCTTGCAAATCCACCAAATCAACGGACTTGGTAACAACAATCAAAATAATATCAGAAGCCGCCCGTCCCGATTTTGCCGCTGATTTGGCAATATTATCATTTACACGTTTCAGATTGTCGGAAACATTCATCGCTGCTACCTCGCCGGTGTCCAAATATTCACAACTTCGTAGATGGACCGCACAATGGTTACGGCCGCCAGCTGTCGGAAATTATCACAGGCAAAAAGCTCGCCGCCACGGGGGGTGTCAATAAACTCCAATTCCAACAAAGCCGCAGGTATGCGGGTGGAATTTAGCACCTGTATACGTGGGCGGTGGCGCACACCTCTATCCACAGATTCAAAGGCTTCCACCATATTAGCTTGGAAAATTTCCGCAAGATGGCGGGAATTAAAGTCGGCAGGCTCGTCATCATGTATGGTGTATAGGGTTTCTGTACCGGTCGCTACACGGTTTGCGGCATTTACATGTACAGATATAAAGATATCCGCAACATCGTTGGCGGTGGCGGCACGGTGGGCGTTTACCACGGTAATATCACTGTCACGGGTCATATAAACCTGCACAAACCCGTCTGCCCGCAAAATTTCCGCCACCCGCAGGGAAATATCCAGTACCACATTGGCTTCCCGCATGCCATGGTGTACTGCGCCGGGGTCTTGCCCGCCGTGCCCCGGGTCCAACATCACCACAAAGGGGTGGATATCACGCGGGTTAACGTGGCGGATGAAAAAGCTGTCAGCATCATAAGTCAGCGTAAAGGCACGTATGCTGTTGGTGTGGAAAATTAGGCGGGTTTGCCCGTTTTCGGTTGTAATTTCCACGCTGTTTAGCGCACCACGGCGCACCATATATGTACCATATCCAAAAAAGCTTGAAAAATCCCCGGGAAGGATAAATGTGTAGCGACCTCGCAAATAATCATCCACACGCTGTATTTGGCTCATATCAAGCCCGGCGGGACGGCGCAAGCCAACTGTGCCCGTCTCCTCTTGAAAGTAGATATTGCGATATGTAGGGTCTGTTAGTATAATTTCCACGGTGGCGGCATAGTAATCCCGTTTAACATTAAAGGACACATTTTGTGATAAATCCACCACCACACGGGCTGTGTGGGGGTCAAATTGCCCAAGGCGCACAGCATTTGCAAGTACGCCGCCGCCGATTTCGCCAAAGGCCATCATGCGGGCATTTGGCAGGTCTATTACCATGCGTGGGGGGTTATCCAAAAAGAAAATATCGGTTTGGGGCAACACGCTGCCGCTGATGGTGATGGTTTCTGTGCCGTTTTGGGAATAGGAGGAGGTAAACGCCACATCCAAAATCTCCTTAGGCTCAAAGGTGACAACTACGTGGCGGCGGTCCTGTGACAGTGCCACACGATACACCACCGGGGCAGTTAAATCAAAAACCACACGGGCAACAGAATGGCCGTGGATATAATTTTGACCTGTGCGCACAAGCCCCAAAAATTCGTTATTAATACCATGGGTGCTTGGGGCGAAGTTGGCACGCCCGTTCAAAATATCCACCCGCAGGCGACCATCTTGGTGCATATACCAATCCACCCCTGTAATGCGCCCAGCGGCAGTGATTGTAAATTGGTTGTGGTGCTCGTTCCAGGTAATGGAATTTACATTGGTTAAGGCATTGCTTTCCATGGCAATGGGCCGGGAATTGTCAATGGACAGATAGGCCAAATTAGGTCTTTTCTCCCCCTCTTCCTCAGGTTCCGCCATAAGCTCCATGTCATCGTAGTGTGTATCTTCTATTTCCTCTTCTTCCTCGGTGGAAGGATGCTCGTCCTCCATACTATCATTGCCATTATATGTCAAAAAAACTGTGCTGGTTGCATTGTCCCAGCCCACATCAAAGCCCAAAGCCCCCGCCACAAAGGACAAGGGTACCATGGTACGGTCGTTTATAATTTGCGGGGCAACATCCATAGTAAGCATGGCGTCGTCCATCCTAAATTGATGGTCACCCACATGCATTATAATCAGACTTTGCGGATGGTTGATAATAATGCGCTGTTGCTCGGGTTGAAAATCCACCACAGCATCTAACTGCTCAAAAACATGGCGCACGGGCACAAATGTGCGGTTATCAAGGATAAAGGATGGTGCGTCAGCTTCCGGCAGCGGCCGCCCATCCAGCACCAAATTTACCACCCTTGCACCACTTGCAAGGGTACCGGCATAAGCCCCCTGCCCCATTAAAACAACAAAACACAAAAATGTGACAGAATATATTAACAATTTTGTAACATTTTTAATAAGCTTGTGTGTCACAGCAAATCCCCCTATAATCATGTTATTACGACATTAATTGTAACACAAAAAAACACATTTTGCAATATGCTGTCGCCATGTTATAGAATTGTAATAATTGCCACATGACCGGGGCAAGCCCCCGCCTTACCAGTTGCCCTCCGCAATTAACGCAAGCACTGTTTGCAAAGCATCCATACCATCACGGTTAAAATGGTGGGGCACTGTGCCATATTCCCAGGGTCTGCCGTCTGCGCTTATTATATACAGCATGTCGTATCGCACTTCGAAGGTGGTGTTGGGTAAAGTAATAAAAGCAGGCATTAAAGCCGCATCCGATACCATGCCCCCTGTGGTTTGCCCTACCAATGTAGCAAATCCTGTTTGGTGAAGAAATGCTGCTATTTGTTGTGCAGCAGAAAAGTTATTCATATCAGTGAGCAACCATACTTTGCCATTAAAAGGCGCACGGCGTTCGGGATGGGGTGCAATGGATACGGTTCGTGATATATAGTAATCCATAAGGCGCAAATCGTTTACCACATCTTCTGAAAGGGTGACTTCCGGGAAGATATTTGGCAAGTCATCAATGTTAAAAGGCACCCTTTCACCCATGCTCCTTGGCGCTCGCCTCATAAGTCGTGTGTTATATTCCCCCGCCATATAAAATTGGTGAAAGATGGTTTCCAACGGATAGTCAATTAAGGGGGCGATTAAAGGGCGTGTAAAAAACTCGGTATAACCGCCGTAAATCCCCCTCATATCCAAAATTAGGTGCTCAAAACCTTCCAGTTGGCTGTAAAACTCATCTACCTGCCGCAAAGTGTCCGAGGCGGGGTTGCGCACCCAATTATCTCCATAAATTCTTGGCAACCTTATATATGCAATTCTCCCATCTTCTATTATATTTGTGGTTATGTTGTAATCATCGAACCCAAGCAAAGGTGTTACCATTTGGCTGTGATAAAGATGTTTTTCGTCAAATGTTGGATTGGCTAACCTGTCACCAAAGTAGCTGTAAACGGTTCTTCGGCGATTATCAAACCTTTCATAAGCACTTCGAAAGTATGTATCATAAGAAGCCAGCCATAAGTGACCCACAGGAGAAGCGTGGCTAAAAAAATCCAGCCTTAGCATTTCCCAAAAGGGTATATAATCCCATTCTATGGATTCGTCTAAAATGCGCTCTCTTAACTCCGGCACAAGAGCCAGCATATCAACCTCATTGCGCCTGTAAATGATACCAAAGGTTGGAACATTTTCTTTAAGGGCAGTCATTAAATAGTCAAAATCTTCCAAAAACTGCTCCCGGGTTAGTTGGGGCGGTTGCCATTGGGGGCGGGGCGGGTCTGTGACAAGGGTTTTTATTAAGTCCAGCTCTGTGGGCTGTTGGGCAACCACTTCTGGTGCGTAGGCATCGTCACCGGGCATAAAAATAATTGGCAAAATAATTACAACCGCTGCAAACAAGGCTACAAGCATGGTTACCATAAAAACTGTTTTGCTTTTTTTCATATTTAACCTCCAAAGTGAAACACCCCAACCCCTGCATGTGCGATGGTGGGGTTGGGGTGTTTTGTATTATGTTGCATTTAGCACGTTAAGGCCTTGTTTGACCCGGGCGGAAAACGCCTGGTATATTAACACCTCCACTGCCATCGCAAAAATCGGGGTGAGGGGAAAGTGCGCCAACACCTATGTAATCCGGTTGGCTATCCAGGCTTCCTGCCATAACAACAGCACTGGCGGAAAATACCATGGTCAGCGTCAAAATTGACGCAACGATTTTCTTTTTCATTTGCAATTCCTCCTAAAAAATGTTTTTTTAGGAGGCTTCTTGTAACATTATATCAAACGCCATCTGTATTGTCAAGTGTTTTTTGATGCTTTTGGACAATTATTTTTTAATACTTAACGTTTGTTTGGTTAAATTCAGTAATTCCCCTCCGCAATTAACGCAAGCACTGTTTGCAAAGCATTCATACCATCACGGTTAAAATGGTGGGGTACTGTGCCGTACTCCCAGGGTCTGCCGTCTGCGCTTATTATGTATAGGGGGTCATAGCGCACCATAAAGCCTGTGTTTGGTAGCGTGAAGTTAAAAGAGCTTGTAAGCGCATCCGCCGCCGCACCGCCTGTGGTTTGCCCAACAAGGGTAGCAAAGCCTGTTTGGTGAAGAAAAGATGCGACCTGCTGTGCGGCAGAAAAGTTATTCATATCTGTTAATAACCACACTTTGCCATTAAATGGCGCACGGCGTTCTGGATGGGGTGCCACGCTAATTGTGCGCGCAATATGGTAATCCATATATCGTAAATCTTCCGCCACCGCTTCCGTAAGGCCGCCATGGGGGAATATATAGCTTAGATCATCCATATAAAAAGGCACTCTTTCGCCGATAGCCCTTGGCATGCTAATCATAAACCTTGTATTGCGGTCACCGGCCATAATAAACTGGTGAAAGGTGGTTTCCAAAGGATAATCAATAAGGGGTGCAATTAACAAGCGGGTTAGGGCAGTTGGCCAACCTCCCAGTATGCCTCTCATATCTATAATAAGATGCTCGGCACCTTCCAGTTGGCTATAGAAATCATCAACACGCCGTATATTGCTGGGGGTGGGCATTGCGTTGTCCAACATTACGCTACTCGGCAACCTTATATAGGCAACACGCCCTTCCTGCATGATATTTGCAACTATCTGGCTTTCACTGAACCCCTTGTACATATTTGATATATGTAGGACATGGTGATCGGTATGCCACATAGCATTTCCAAGCCTGCCCCCAAAGTAAGCATAAACATTTCTTTGGTTCATTGGGCCCGGCGGAAAGTATTGGTGACTTTTTAAATATAAATGCCCAACAGGAAAAGCATGTCTAAAAAAGTCCTGCCTAAGCATATTAAAAAAGGGGGCATAGTCCCACTCTATGCTCTCATCTAAAATGCGCTCCCTAAGCTCCGGTGCCAGGGCCAGCATATCAACACCATTGCGCCTGTAAATTACCCCAAAGGATGGGAAGTTTTCTTCCAGGGTGGTTATTAGAAAATCAAAATCTTCCAAAAACTGTTCCCGGGTTAGCTCCGGCGGCCGCCATTGGTGGCGCTCTCTTGTTAATGCAGGCTGTGTAGGTTCTATCACATTAGCATTATTTGTCACTTCAAAGTCACAATCACTACCCTGTGGCATAAAAATAGCCGGCAAAAAAATTAATACCGCAGATAGTAGGGATATAGCTACAGTTATGCCTAAAATCGCTTTATACTTTTCCATCGCTTCCTCCTAAAATAAAACACCACACAACCCATGATGCGGGGCTGTGTGGTGAAAAACTAATTAATTAATTTAAGCCCTATTTTAGTCTTGTCCGGGTCTCCATCCACAGCAGCAAGGTGGAAATGGATCCGGACGAAATGGTGGTCTGTGTCCACCGCCGCCCCCATCACAAACCCCGGGTTGGGTTGAAAGTGCGCCAACACCTATGTAATCTGGTTGGCTATTCAGGCTTCCGGCCATAACAACAGCACTGGCGGAAAACACCATGGTCAGCGTCAAAATTGACGCAACGATTTTCTTTTTCATTTGCAATTCCTCCTAAAAAATGTTTTTTTAGGAAGCTCCTTTCGAAGCTCCTTTCGAAGCTCCTTGTAATATTATAGCAAATACAAATGGTGGTGTCAAGTGTTTTTTGCATTCTTTTTGTAAAATTTTATTCAGAAAACTTTATCTTGAAATTTGCGTATATTTTATATATAATGAAGAGATAGAAACGGGAGGCTTTGGCTTATGGCAGACATTAAAGGCGGCATTGAGAAGGCAGTAAAGGCTGTTGCACATGGCGGCGGCACATTTGTTAAGACAACTAAATTAACCATATCCCTTTCCAGTGAGGAAGGCAAGTTAAACAACATTTACACCCAAATCGGGAAAAGTGTGCACGAAATTTATAAGCACGGCGGCTCGCTGGGTGCAATGTTTGACGAAAGGTATAAAGAGATTTTGGAGGCAGAGGCACGCATTGCGGATATTAAAAACCGTTTAGAAATCGCCAAGGGCGTGGTGCTTTGCGCAAAATGCAACGCATCCGCCAAGCGTGGGTCGGCTTTTTGCCCCAAATGCGGGGAAAGCTTTGGCGAAGCGGCAGAAGCGTCGGAAACGCCCGCCGTTGCCCCCCATGCACGGCACACCCCCCATGTTGCGCCCCCGGTTTCTGAACCGGAGCCCATGCCTGTACCAAATCCTGTACCACAGGGGAAAACTTGCGGTATTTGCGGTTCGGTAGCAGCTGTGGGCGAGCGGTTTTGTATGTCCTGCGGGCGGGCATTGTAATGCAATAAGGAGTTGATAATTTGGATAATGACATAAATAATAAGATACAAAACTTTCTGCAATATGTTTTTGAGATGGTGGAGGATATGGAGCGTTTATCCCAACGGGACGGGGGAGTTTTGGCTTGCCCAAAATGTGCCACAACCTATGCCGGCTTCAAAAAAAGCGGAAAAATGGGTTGTGCCCGGTGTTATGACGCCTTTCGCCCACATCTTTCCAGGGCTTTGGTTAATATACATGGTTCGGAAGTGCATAGGGGAAAAATTCCCCGTGGCATGGGGGGCAGGCACCAAGAATTGGTTATAAGGCGGGAACTTGCAGAAAACCGCCTGATGTTAAAAAAAGCCCTGGAAAGCGAGCAATATGAAGAAGCCGCCCGCCTGCGGGACATTATCCATAATTTGGAGCAAGGAGGTGGCGAAAATGAAGTGGTTTGAGCAGGCGGAGGTTGACAAAAACATTGTCATCTCCTCCCGTGTGCGCCTTGCCCGCAATTTGGATAAATTCGCCTTCCCTTACCGCCTAAATCCCGCCATGGCTAAGGAGGTTTTGCAGGAAGTTTGTGAAGCCGTTTCCGGCCTTGAAAATAGACTGGATTTTATGGAGCTAACCAGTACGCCACCTTGGGAGAGCAATGTTTTATACGAAAGGCATTTAATAAGCCGCCATATGGCAGAAAAAACCCTGCCCTGCGGAATAGCTTATGGTGAAGGCGAAAATTTATCAATAATGATTAATGAAGAGGACCATATCCGTATACAGGCGGTTTTTGAAGGCAATAATTTGGAGGCGGCTTATAAAAAAGCCATGGAAGCGGACAATGCCTTGGGGCAGGATTTGGACTATGCCTTTGACGGCGATTTTGGCTTTTTAACATCCTGCCCAACCAACACGGGCACGGGTTTGCGTGCTTCTTATATGTTGCACATCCCCTTTTTGGAATCCACAGGCATGTTAAAGGCGCAGGCGGAAATGCTTACCAAAACAGGCTTTGCCATACGTGGCGCCCATGGGGAGGGTAGCAGTCCCCGTGGCGGCATTTACCAAATTTCCAACCAAATTACCCTTGGTAAAAGTGAGGATGAGATTATCACCGCAATACAGCGGCTGGTGGAGCAAATTGCGGACAAAGAAGCCCATCTGCGCACCCAGCTGACCAAAGACCTAAATGCAGAAGTGATGGATGCCATTTGGCGTGCCCATGGCATTTTAGCCAATTGCCGTAAAATTGCCCTTGATGAGGCCATGAAACTGCTTTCGGACATACGCCTTGGGATTATGATGGGCATCCTGCCACCCCCAATGGGCGGGCACACCATATATAGCATTATGACCAATATACAAGATGCCACCCTGCAAGCCATAACAATGCCGGCCGACGATGCCCGCCATCTGGAAATTTTGCGGGCAGATTATTTGCGGCAATGTTTCAATAGGCCGTTATAAGGAGGAAAAATGCAATCAAAATTCACACAAAAGGCGCAAGAGGCCATTAGAAATTCCGACAATGCCGCCCGCCGTTTCGGGCACAACTTTATTGGTACGGAGCATTTGCTGTTAGGGCTTGCCCAAGCGAATGATTCTGTATCCAAAAAAACCTTGGAAATGCAAGGTGCAACCGCCGATGTGATAGAACGCAAAATTTACGAGATTATGGAAAGCGGCACAGGCAACACCATGGAAATGGGAAGCAGTAAGCCGCAAGGCTACACCCCCCGCACCAAACGGATTTTTGAACAATCTAACGCAGAGGCGCAAAGGATGGGCACCGGTTATATTGGCACAGAGCATTTATTACTTGCCTTGTTAAAGGAGCATGATTCCCTTGCGGTGCAAATTTTGGCATCCATCGGTGTTAATATACAAAAAGCCCATGATGATATGCTTGCCATGCTAAGCGAATATTCATCAAACATCCAAAACCCTTACACCAAATTCCAGCAGGGGGGCAAACAGCAAAAATCCACAACCCCCACGCTGGACCAGTTTAGCAGGGATTTTAACCAAATGGCAACAGACCAAAAGTTTGACCCCATTATAGGCCGCACCAAGGAAATCGAGCGCATTGTGCAAATACTATCCCGACGCACAAAAAACAACCCCTGCTTGGTAGGCGACCCCGGCGTGGGCAAAACCGCAGTAGCAGAGGGGCTTGCCCAAAAAATTATCGCCGGTGATGTGCCTGAAACCTTAAAGGAAAAGCGCATTGTTTCGCTGGATTTGGCGGCAATGGTAGCAGGCACCAAATACCGGGGAGAGTTTGAAGAGCGCATTAAAAAAGTGATGGCAGAGGTTAAGCAAGCCACCAATATTATCTTGTTTGTGGACGAATTGCACACAATAATCGGTGCCGGCGGGGCAGAAGGGTCAATCGACGCTTCCAATATTATGAAACCATCCCTGTCCCGTGGGGAAATACAGATGATTGGTGCCACCACCATGGACGAATACCGCAAGTATATCGAAAAAGATGCGGCATTGGAGCGGCGCTTCCAGCCCGTTATTGTAGATGAACCAAGTGAGGAAGATGCAATCCACATGCTGATGGGTTTGCGGGATAAATACGAAGCCCACCATTCCGTACAAATTACGGAAGATGCCATTAAAGCATCTGTAAAACTGTCCGTCCGTTATATTAGCGACCGCTTTTTGCCCGACAAGGCAATAGACTTGCTGGACGAGGCAGCATCCAGGGTGCGCCTTAAAACCCACACAATGCCCACCGGCGTTAAGGAAATTGAAGCAGAAATTGCCACGCTGGAACAAGAAAAAGAAGAGGCGGTAAAAACCCAGAATTATGAAGCCGCCGCCAAAATAAAAGCCAAGCAAGACGGGCTTAAAGGGAATTTAGAACGGGAAAAAGATGACTGGGCTAAAAAAAGTGCGGATGGGCAGCAAATCGTCACCGAAGATGATATTGCGGACATTGTGGCATCTTGGACCGGCATGCCCGTTAAAAAGTTACAGCAAGAGGAAAGTGAAAGACTTATCAAAATGGAAGACGAGATACACCAACGTCTTATCGGGCAAAAAGAGGCAGTTGCCGCCGTTTCCAAGGCAATACGCCGTGGGCGTGTAGGCTTAAAGGACCCCAAACGCCCAACAGGCTCCTTCCTTTTCCTTGGCCCTACGGGAGTTGGTAAAACAGAGCTTGCCCGTAGCCTTGCCCAGGTTCTTTTCGGTAATGAAGAAGCTTTAATAAGGGTAGATATGTCCGAATATATGGAAAAACACAGCGTTTCTAAGATGATAGGTTCGCCGCCCGGCTATGTGGGGCACGACGAAAGGGGTGGCCAGTTAAGCGAAAAAATACGCCGCAAGCCCTATTCCGTCCTACTTTTTGATGAGGTGGAAAAAGCCCATCCGGATGTATTTAACATCCTGCTGCAAGTACTGGATGACGGGCATATAACCGACAGCCACGGCCGTAAGGTGGATTTTAAGAACACCGTTATTATAATGACATCCAATGTGGGTGCCCGCAACATTGTTTCGCCTAAAAAAATGGGTTTTGCCACCCAGCAGGATGATACAGCACAGCACAAGGAAATGCAAAGGGGCATAATGGAAGAGGTTAAGCGGATTTTTAAGCCCGAGTTTCTAAACCGCATTGATGACATTATCACCTTCCAGCAGCTTACTAAGGACGAAATTGCACAAATTGCCCGCCTTATGCTTGTGGAAAGCGCAAAGCGGGTAAAGCTTGCCATGGGCATAGAAATAACCGTAACAGATGCGGCGGTTACACTTATTGCGGATGCCGGTTTTGACCCCAATTACGGTGCACGCCCCCTTCGCCGTGCAATCCAATCTAAGGTGGAAGATTTGGCGGCAGAAAAAATACTGTCCGGGGATATTCCCCGTTTTGCCGATTTAATAATTGATGCCAAGGACGGAAGTATTTGCATCGAAATTGCAAAGGCATAGGGGCTTACAAAAAACAAGGAGGAATCCGCCTTGAAGCTTATTTGCATATCCGCATCAAATATTTCACATCAAAGCCCGCAAAGCAGCACATCATACAGAATTTGTGAGCTTGCAATAAATGAAATAAGCAAAGAGTTAGGAGTTGCAAAAGGTGAAATTATAGAGTTAAAGAACAAGTCTATACATCCCTGTATGGGCTGCGGCAAGTGCTATCACTCCCTTAGATGTGTTTTTAATGATGACTTTAACTTTATATACGAAAAAGTGATTGAAGCGAATGCCGTCATCATCGTTTCACCTCACTATGCTCCAATTCCGGCGAAATTAGCAGCCTTGCTGGAAAAGATGGAGCAGATAACATTCTTGCATTGGGGCAAGGACAACTCTTATAAATCCGAGGTGTTTGGAAAACCTGCGGGGTTAATATCCCATGGCGGCGGCGGGGAATGGGCACTTAAAAGCTACAAAGCCATGGTTAACGACACAATCGCTAATGCACTTGATACAATACAGCTAAAAACCGTACCGTTGAACGAAGAGTGGGAAACCGGAATTTCCTTGCCCGTGAAAAAGGTGGCGTTTATAGAGGGGTGCATTTTCCCCCACCAAGATTATGATTGGGATTTTATAAGGACGGAAATCTCCACATACGCCAAACAAATCATCGAAAAGTATCGGTGCATCTAAAACGTTGTATTTATTTGGCAATTGATGCCAAGGATGGAAGTATTTGTATAGAAATTGCAAAAAAATAATAAAAATGCGATTTTTTCACAAATAGGACTTGACAAACGCTCCAAAAAGGTGTATTTTATTAGTTACTGGGGACGCACCCCGCCATAATTACCCAAGGAGGAAATTTTAATGAACAAATCTGAATTAGTTTCAGCAGTAGCTGAAAAAGCAGAAATAACCAAAAAGGATGCCGAGAAGTTCATATCAACTTTCGTAGATGTTGTAACTGGTGAGCTTGCGAAAGGCGGCAAAGTGCAATTGGTAGGCTTTGGTACCTTTGATGTGGCTGAGAGAGCCGCCCGTGAAGGCAGAAACCCGCAAACCGGTGCACCAATGAAAATTGCCGCTTCTAAAGCTCCACGCTTTAAGGTTGGCAAGGCTTTGAAGGATGCTGTAAACAAGTAAACATATATAATGCACCCCTAGGCCATGTGGCAGGGGTGTTTTTATTTTGTGTGCCATTTTTATTTTTTAGAAAAATTTTGTAACGAATTTGAAACGGCACATCTAACTGATATAGCCCTTCCGCATCCATCAGGTGTTGTGCGAGCCGGAAGAACCCATAAAGAGACTTTTCCCTGCGGACGTTCGTGGAATTGTCTTTCAAGAAAATTGGTTTGATTTTTGGGAAAGCAGAAAGCTGGGCAAGGGCGACCTCACCATGCCCGATTAAAAATTCAAGAAAGGCCGGAAATATAATGAACATAAAAAATGGTGCAGAAGCATTTAATGGTGCGCAACCAATGTGCGCCGCCACATTGGAGAAAATTAAAAACAACCAAATTGATGACGTATAAGGGGCTAACAAAATGGCACATGTTGGTGCGGCTTTATTGGTCATTGGGCTGTTGCGTAGCAAAAAAATAAAGATGCGGGATTGGCAATTGGTTGCTAATCCCGTTTTTTGTCATTTTATCAGGCTGGATTGTGGACAGAATATACCTTGGGTGATTTTATGAAAAATATTTTGGCTTTTGGCCTAAGCTTAGGCATAATAACAATGTTAGCAATGGCAACACCTGATTATGATAAGAAAATTTTACAAAACATCCGCATAAATGGTGTGGATATGGGCGATATAAGCGGATACGATGCCTTGGAGTTGCTGGAAACTTCCTGTCCCATTGGTGAGCAAAAAATCACCATTGATGGTCAGATTTATATTTTTGCGGACTTTGGTGCAGGTTACGATTTCGCCACCGCCGTGGACGAAGCCTTGGCATTTAGCGATTGCGGCGGTTTTTTTGACAGATTAAAGAAAAAACGGGCATTAAGATCCAGCCCTTTGGAAATTTATGCTAATTTTATCTATGATGAAGACAGGGTAGCGGAAGCCGTTGCCCAAATAGCCGCAAGCAGGTGTATCAACCCCATTGATGCCGGTTACACACTTGAAGATGGCCGGTTCGTTATCATCGGCCACAAAATGGGGCAAGAAGTTGATACAGCGGCCTTGCAAGCCCAAATTATTCAGGTTTTGCTCAGCTGCAAGGGCGGGGATGTTGTTTTACCGCTAATTCCGGTTGCCCCCCGGTTGAAAGAGGCAGATTTTGCCATATCCACCCAGTTGCTGGGCAGTTTTACCACCCCCTTCGACCCTTCCCGCACCGAGCGTGCCGTAAATCTATCAACCGCCAACAATTACCTTAACAACCAAACCATCCTACCGGGCGAAACCATGTCCGTTTGCCGAGTTTTGCGCCCCCGTATCCTTGAAAATGGTTATGTGGAGGCAGGGCAGATTATTAACGGCCTGCCGTCATCCGGCATTGGCGGGGGCATTTGCCAAATTTCCAGCACCTTGTATATGGCAGCATTATATGCCGAATTGGATATTGTGGAGCGGCGAAACCACAGCCTTATGGTGGCATATGCCGGACCCGCCACCGATGCAACGCTGGCCGAAGGAGCCATCGACCTTAAAATTAGAAACAGCACGGCGTTTCCCATGCTGGTGCAGTCGGTTTTAAGCTCCCACGGACATACAGTTAATATTTATGGACACGAAAGCCGCCCCAACGGCCGCCATATAACTTTTGAGGCAGTGCTGATTGAAACCATGCCCTATGACGACAAATTTGTGGAAGATGCCGCCCTGCCGCCAAATTACAGCCAAATCGCATCATTTGGCATGGATGGTGCAAAATACGAGCTGTACAAAGTTGTGGCAGAAAATGGCGAAGCAAAAAGGACGAAGGTGAACACAAGCACCTATCGCCCTTTGCAGCGTATTATTAAAATTGGTGTGCAACCTGATTTATAACTTACCAACCAAACCAACACCGGGGCGCAATGTAGGCAAACCGGGCGTCCATTTAGCGGGGCAGGCTTGCCCGTCATTTTCTACGCAGAATTTGGCGGCCTGCACCTTGCGCAGTAATTCTTTGGAATTTCTCCCCACGCTGGGATGATGCACTTCATATGCCATCACTTCCCCATCAGGCGAAATTACAAAAGATGCACGATGCGCCATGCCGTCTTCCTCATTCAAAACACTAAACATTCTGGAAAGTTGGTGGTTTGGATCTGCCAGCATGGGAAAACGCACCTTTTGCACAGTTCTGCTGGTATCATGCCAGGCTTTGTGGCTAAAATGTGTATCTGTGGATACGGAGTAGATTTCGCACCCTGCCTTTTGAAACTCGTCATAGGATTCAACTAAATCCCCAAGCTCGGTGGGTCAGACGAAGGTGAAATCCGCCGGGTAGAAGAATATAGCGGACCACTTGCCCTTCAAATCTTCGTGGGTAACTTCCTTAAATTCCGAATTGTGGTAGGCTTGTACTTTGAACTCGCCAAGTTTTGTGCCGATTAGTGACATGGGGTTCCTCCTTAGTATTATTGCTTTGCGTTGATTTTACCAGATTTTTTTCAACTTGTCAAGTCTACCGGAAAAATCCCGAAAAATATGGTCGGTTAGTGTTAATGCGGCCATAGCCTCCGCTACAACAGCGGCACGTGGGGCAATTGCGGGGTCATGGCGGCCTTTTTTCGCAACATCCCCTACGGACGATGGGGGTTTGAATGCAATAATTATACGCATTTCCTCTCCGCTGGAAATGCCTGCCAAAATACTGCACGCATCGAATTTTATGAAGCGTGCACCGCCAATGGACATTAAAGCCTTTGCCAAATCGGCATTTAACTTGTCAAAAACAGGTTGGCCAATACCCGCTTTAACACCGTTTATCCTACACGCCACCTCACTACTTACGGAAAACCCCTC
This sequence comes from Defluviitaleaceae bacterium, assembly GCA_009779935.1. Classification (GTDB taxonomy): domain Bacteria; phylum Bacillota; class Clostridia; order Lachnospirales; family WRAX01; genus WRAX01. Next base: position 64,913 of record WRAX01000003.1, read on the forward strand.
CCCTTTCGCCTTGTGCAACAACTTTTTAGCAAATTCTGCCGATTTTTTGTCGATTAGCCGTATATTACCTATTTGGGAGATTTTGGCGGATATGGTAATGCCTAATTCCCCCAGGATTTTTTTGGCTATTACCCCGGCGGCCACCCTTGCTGCCGTTTCCCGCCCGCTGGCACGCCCGCCGCCACGATAATCACGATGCCCGTATTTGGCGTAATATGTAAAATCCCCATGCCCGGCACGGAAAATATGCTTTAAGTTTGCATAGTCATCCGGGCGTTGGTCCTTATTTTGGATAAGCAGGGCAATGGGCGTGCCCAATGTTTTACCCTCAAAAACCCCGGAAAGTATGGTTACATCATCCCTTTCCTTGCGGGATGTGGTTAATGCTTTGCCCGGCCTGCGACGCTTCATATCCGCCAAAAAATCCGCTTCGTTTAGGGCAATCCCTGCGGGGCAGCCATCCACAACTGCTCCAATGGCCGTTCCATGGCTTTCCCCGAAGGTTGTAACCGTAAAAATTTTCCCAAAAGTATTGCCCACAAAAATTTCTCCTTCCATTTTACTAAATTTTGTGATATAATGTATGATTAATATTAAGGAGGTGGCGCAAATGTCCCTTTCAAAACGAATAGAGCAAGTGCTGGAACCAATTTACAAACAACGGATGCCCATCATCCTGTTAAAGGGTGCAAATATCCTAATTTCCCTGCTACCGCCTGTTTTTACAGGACGTTTACTAAACAACCTAACTGAATATGATGGCGACCGTGCCTTCTTCTACATCGGTGCAATTGCGGCAGTTTTGGTGGTGTATTTTTTGCTGGACTGGGCACAGGATTATTTTTGGTACAAAATGGAATATATTGGAACGGGCATAATCCGATCCTATCTTTTTGCCAATGTTATGCGCAAAAGCTTTCTTTATCACAAGGACCGCAGTGTGGGGGATTTGGAAGGCAAAGTTGTGCATGATGCGGGCATTTATGCCCACGCCAAAATCTCTATGATGCCCATGCTTTTCCTAAACATCATCCATATATTAGTAATTTTGGGCTTGCTGTTTTCTCTTGATATACCTATGACGCTGGCGACGGCCGCCTTTTCCGTCATCTTTTATGTGTTGTACAAATTTATTAACAAACACATCCGCAAAGCAGCTTTGAAAGAGCGCGAGGGATACTCACGGGTATTAACAACCACCCACGAAACCCTTGCAGGGGTAAACACAATACAACTTTACGGCGAGGAGGAGTACTTTGCCCATCGCTTTGAGAAAACGGTGGATAAATACGAGCATTTCCTTATTACCTTGCGCAAATGGAAAGGGTTGTCAATTGCCGCCAATAACAAAATAGTAGGTCTATTGCCCCTTGGTGCCGTGTTCGTTGGGCTTTTCCTGTACCGTGCGGATATTGTTGTTGTTGGTATTGGCACAATCGTGCCCTTTTACCTGCTTTTACCATCCATTGCGGACCCTATAAAGTCGCTGACAGAGTTTAATATTGATTTCCAAAACGCCAAGGCAGTAGAAGGGCGGCTGGAAGAGCTTTTAGCAGACGATGCCCTTGCCGACAACAAGCTTGCACAGATGGACAAAATTAACAGCTTGGAGTTTTCCAATATATGTTATAAATACGAGGATGGCACAGAGGTTTTGTGGGATGTTAATTTTAAGGTTGTGCCCGGGGATGCGCTGGCGGTTATTGGACCTTCCGGTGCCGGCAAAACCACGTTTTTACGCATGTTAAAGCGGCAATTGGAACCATCCTGGGGGCAGATTGAAATAAACGGCAAAAGCCACCACCACGTGGACGAAAAAAGCTATATAAACCGAATTGCAGTGCTAACACAGGACATTTTTGTGTTTGATGACAGCATAACCGCTAACATCAAATTTGGCAAGGACATTTCTGATGAAGAGGTGCGGCGGATAGCGCAAATTTGCGCCCTGGACCATCTGGATTTGGATGACAGAGCCGTTAAACTATCCGGTGGCGAGCGGCAAAGGCTGGGGCTTGCCCGTGCATTAGCATGCCAATATGATGTGCTGATTTTAGACGAGCCCACCACCGAGCTGGATGCGGCAACCGAAACCAAAATCATCGAAAACTTAAAAGCTGTGCAACGGGAAAACGGTTGCATCTTCATCGTAATAACCCATAGCGAAAATGTACTAAATAATCTTTGCAATAAATCACTAACCTTATCCAAAGCGAAATAGCCATCGGCGCACATGCTGTGCGCCTTTTTTATTTGCTTATGCAATTATAACACATGCTGGCAAAAATTAATAGGATATTTACACAGTGGTAGTAAAAAATACTTCCATGTCGAAAAAAGCGGAGGGCGGCGTGGAAATTTATATTAAACCCAAGAAAAAAGCACATGTGGCAGGTGATAGTAGTGTTTGTGTGGTTGATGTAGCGGATGTTTTGGCGGAAGATGGACTTAAAAAGCGGGTGGAGGGCGTTAAACTTCTTCCTGCGCCGGGGGATAGGCCGCAGGTTATTTCTGTATTAGATATGGTGGCAGCCATAACTGCAGCTTTACCCGGTCATACGGTGGTTAATTTAGGGGAAATGGATACGATTGTGGTTGCGGCTCATCCTGCAAAAAAGTCTAAATTGTGGGCTTGGGTTAAGGTTGCATTGGTATCCGTTGTTCTGTTTACGGGCTCCATCACCGCAATTATGACCTTTCACACAGACAGCCAGTTGGCAACGGTTTTTCAAAATTACCACCGTATTTTCTTTGGCGAAACCAGCGAAAAGCCCTATATCATCACTATCCCCTACTCCATTGGTTTGGGGCTTGGCATTATGGTGTTTTTTAACCGCTTTGCAGGCAAAAAAATCACCTCCGAGCCAACACCGATTGAGGTGGAGATGGAAACCTACGAAAAAGATGTGGAAGATGCGCTGATAGAGCGGATCGGCCGCCACCAGCAAGGTCAAGAGGGTGATAAACCATGATGTATGTTTTGGCGGTTTTTTTGGGCTTGGCAACAGGCACGGCAGTGGCAAGTGCGGTTTTTGCCTTTATATCAGCCATTGGCATTGTGCCCCACATGGCAAGGATGACAAATACACGCCCCCATGTGCGCATTTACGAAAATGCCATAATTTGGGGCGGTGTGGCAGGTGTGCTTACCATTGCTTTTAATATGCGCTTGCCCCTGCATGGGTGGCTTGTGGCAGCCCTATCCCTTTCGGTTGGTGTGTTTTTCGGATCCCTTGCAATGTCGCTGGCGGAATCACTGGATGTGATACCGGTGTTGACAAGGCGGTTAAAGCTACGCAAAGGTCTGTTTTGGTTAATTTGTGCCCTTGCACTGGGCAAAATTGCGGGGTCGCTTTTATATTTTATTGTGTCGGGATTTTATACACAAGGAGGTTAAAGGTTAAAAATGGATATTTCAAAAAGTCATTACAAAAAAATGGTTGAAAAAGCTTCACCCAACAGCCGGTTGGGGGCAAATTGTGCAAAAGCCTTTGTGGTGGGCGGCTTAATTTGTGCTTTTGGGCAGGTGCTAAACAGCCTGTATATGTTTTGGGGCGCAAATGCGGACCAGGCAGGGACTTATGTGGCAATGTCCCTAATTTTTTTGGCTGTGTTACTTACGGGCCTTGGAAAATATGATGATTTGGCAACATTTGCCGGGGCGGGTTCCGGTGTACCGATTACGGGCTTCGCCAACGCCATGGCCGCACCCGCCATCGAATTTAAGAAAGAAGGTTATATCTTTGGTGTGGGTGCAAAAATGTTTATTATTGCAGGGCCCGTAATTGTTTATGGCACATTGGCATCCATGGTTGTGGGCGTATTTTACTTTTTCTTTGGGGGGTAGTAAGCGTTATGACGAAGCGATTAGGCAAGCAAACGGTGCTTTTCTCCCGTCCCGTGGGCATTTTGGCAACCTCTTCCGTAGTGGGGCCCAAAGAGGGGGAAGGGCCGCTGGGCAGCAAGTTTGATGTGGTGCTGGATGACCCCATGGCGGGTGCAGATAGTTGGGAAAAAGCCGAATCTGCATTGGTTAAACAGTCTGTGCAGTTGTGTGCAAGCAAAGCAGGGATGGAAACGGCAAATTTTGACTATCTTATTGCGGGCGACTTGCTTAACCAGTCCACGGGCAGTATTTTTGGGGTGCGTGATACAAATGTGCCTTATTTGGGCATTTTCGGGGCGTGTTCTGCCATGGGGGAGGGCTTATCCATCGGCGGTATGTTGATTGATGGCGGCTTTGCTGATAATGTGCTTGTATCCGCATCCAGCCATTTTTGCTCGGCGGAAAAGCAGTTTCGCTTTCCTTTGGAATTTGGGGCACAACGCCCCCCCACATCATCTTGGACGGTTACAGGGGCGGCAGCGGCGGCTTTAACGTCCAAGGTCGGCGGGGTTAGTGTGCTGGGTTGCACCACAGGCAAAATGGTGGATATGGGGGTTACCGATGCAAACAATATGGGGGCGGCAATGGCAGGGGCGGCGGCAGATACCATTGTGGCGCATTTTAAGGATACTGGTCGTAGTCCCCATTATTACGATGCCATAATTACGGGGGATTTGGGTTATATAGGCTCGGATTTACTTTTGCAAATGGTGGACAAGGCCGGCTACCAAATCACCCACAACCATAAGGATTGCGGTATAGAAATTTTTGACAGGGACAGACAAAACACCCTTGCTGGCGGTAGCGGCTGTGCCTGCTCCGGCGTAACATTTGCAGCCCATTTTTATGAGGAGATGAAGGCGGGTAGGCTTTCCAAAATCCTTTTTGTGCCGACGGGTGCGCTAATGTCACCTGTTAGCGTGCAGCAGGGCGAAAGTATACCGGGCATTGCCCATGCCGTAATTATTGAGAATGTGGGGGGTTAAATATGCAATATTTATGGGCATTTTTGGTGGGCGGTGCAATTTGCGTCATCGGGCAAATTTTGATAGACAAAACTAAGCTAACATCAGCCCGCATTTTGGTGCTGTTTGTGGTGGCCGGGGTAATTTTGGGCGGTATTGGCCTATATCCCCGATTGGCGGAATTTGCCGGGGCGGGCGCAACCGTGCCTTTACCCGGTTTTGGTAACTTGCTTGCAAAAGGTGTTAAGCAGGAAATTGACCAAGTAGGTGCAATTGGTATTTTAACAGGTGGCTTAAAGGCATCGGCGGCAGGGGTTATGGCGGCGGTTGCCCTATCCTTCCTCGCATCCTTAATTTTTGAACCAAAATCCAAATAATAGTTGACATGGATTGGCTTTAATGTTACAATTTCAACATGAAAACTACACGCAGAACCATAATATTCCAAATTGTTATTTCGGGCTTATTAATTGCCATCGGGGTGCTTATCCCCATGGTTTCGCCTTTGCGCATTGTTATTCCGCCTGCATCTTACACCTTGGGTGTACACATTCCCATATTTGTGGCAATGTTTATTTCGCCTAAGGTTGCTGTTGCGGTTACAATCGGTACAACCGCGGGGTTTTTTCTCGGCGGGTTTCCCATTGTAATCGTCCTGCGGGCGGCAAGCCATATATTTTTCGCCTTGCCCGGGGCGATTTATTTAGCAAAGTTTAGCAAAACAGCCGCATCCCCCTTGGGTTTGCGGATGTTTTCGTTGGTAGTTGCCCTTGTGCATGGTATTTCCGAGGCAATAACGGTTATTTTCTTTTTCATGGGCACAAATTTTCCCGAAGGGCAGGGAATGCTATGGATAATAGGTTTTATTGGCTTTGGCAGTGTACTGCATAGTTTGTTTGATTTTGAGATGGCAAACCTTATCCGCCGCCCAATGGGTTTGTAGCAAAACACCTCAGTGTATATTCGCTACAAACCCATTGGTCGAATGGCCAACCCATCATAAACGGAGGTTTTTATATTGGCGCAGAAGACATTTTATATCACCACAGCATTGTATTATTCCAATTCCAGCTTGCACATCGGCCATGCTTACGAGGTTGTAGCGGCAGATGCCATGGCACGCTACAAACGTTTGCGGGGTTATGATGTTAAATTTTTAACGGGAATGGATGAACATGGCCAGAAAATAGAACAGGCGGCGGCGGCGGCGGGCATAACCCCCCAACAGCAAGTGGATGGTGTGGCAAGTGCAACAAAAGCCCTTTTTGGCACCCTAAATATTGATTATGATATTTTTTGGTGCACCACCTGCCTACCGCATTCAACTGCCGTTAAAAAGATTTTTAACCAGTTGTATGAGCAGGGCGATATTTACAAAGGCGCATATAAAGGGCTTTATTGCACCCCTTGCGAAACATTTTACACCAAATCCCAGCTGGAAGAGGGCAACTGCCCCGTTTGCAAGCGCAAAGTGGAAGAGGTGGACGAGGAGGCTTATTTCTTCCGCCTTAGCAAATATCAGGACAGGTTAATAGAGCATATTGAGAAAAATCCTACATTTATTATGCCCGCAAGCCGTGCACAGGAGATGCTAAACAACTTTTTGCGCCCGGGGCTGACCGATTTGTGCGTAAGCCGCACCAGCTTTAAGTGGGGCATACCGCTGGATTTTGACCCCAACCATGTATCCTATGTATGGGTTGATGCCTTGTCCAATTACGCTGTTGCGCTGGGCTTTATGGGCGATGATGACAGTGAATATAAAAAATATTGGCCGGCAGATGTGCATATTGTGGGCAAGGATATTGTGCGCTTTCATACCATAATTTGGCCTGCCCTGCTTATGGCCTTGGACCAACCCTTGCCAAAGCAGGTTTTTGGACATGGCTGGCTACATGTGGATGGGGTAAAAATCGGCAAATCTCTTGGTAATTCCATTGACCCTGCCGAGCTTGTGGAGCAGTTCGGGATTGATGCCATACGCTATTTTTTGTTAAAAGAGGTGGCTTTTGGACAGGATGGCAACTATACCCCCGAAATACTAATAAGCCGCATAAACAGCGACCTTGCTAATGATTTAGGAAACATGCTGTCCCGCACTGTGGGGATGATTGACAAATATTTTGGCGGCAAACTACCCGCAAACCATGCCCCCACGGATTTTGATGAAGAATTAAAAACAGCCGCCGCAGAGGCGGCAAGCGGCGCAAACCACCACTTTGACCGTATGGAGTTTGACCAAGCCCTTGGCAAAATTTGGGCGATGATTGGGCGTGCCAACAAATATATAGACCAGGTGGAACCTTGGAAGCTAACCAAAGAAGCCGATAAGCAAGACATTTTAGCGGGTAGCCTTTGGATGCTGGCGGAATGCCTACGCATTGCTGCAATCCTAATAGAGCCTGTGATGCCGGATACACCCGCCAAAATTTACCAACAGCTTAATATTGCAACCCACACCGATTGGGATGATGCCGCCACTTTCGGGCTTTTGCCCAAAGAAGTGCAGATAACCAAAGGTGATGCCATGTTTCCAAGGATTGACACTAAAAACCTGCGCACATAATGGGTGCAGGTTGGGGGAAAACAGCATGAAAGTAAAACCATCCCAAATAATCACATATTTGATTTACGCCCTAATTTCCGCCGCCGTTTACGGGTTGCTGGCTTTCTTTGTTATTTTTCGTGGGCTTGCCGGCGAAAACATGCTGCATGCCTATATTTGGAATGTGGTGTTCATATTCGGGTTTTTGTTGCTGGATAAACTGGCAAATAGCTACCTGCTATCGAAAGAAATCACCATAAACAAGAAAAACTATTTTATAGCAGGGCTTGCCCATTCCCTAAGCTTTATATCCTTCAAAACCACCCTTTACCTTTTCTATGCCTTTGTGTTGATAATATCAAGGGTATCCCTGTTGGAGCCGTACTTGTTTGACCCGCTGTTCCGCAGTTTTGTTCTGTCCATAGAATACTGCTTGATATTTCTGGTTGCATTAGATAAGTTTATGGAGCACCTTTCAAAAGATGATAGGCGAATAAAAATAATTACCGCTAAGTTTGACAAATTTTTCGGCCTTGCCGCAAAGCGAAGGGGCAAACGCCCATGAAGCTGGACCGCCTAATGGGCATTTTAACTGCCCTTTTGCAAAGCGAAAAGCTAACAGCCCCCGACCTGGCAGAGCGGTTTGAGGTTTCCCGCCGCACCATCAACAGGGATATTGACACGCTTTGCATGGCGGGCATCCCCATAATCACCCGGCAGGGGGCGGGGGGCGGCATTTCTATTGCTGAGGGGTTTAAGCTGGACAAAAGCCTGCTAACAGCCAGCGAGTTGGGGGATTTGCTGTCCGCATTGCGGGGTTTTGGCAGCGTAAGCAATCAGGCTAATATCCAGCGCACGTTAGACAAGCTTGGGGCAAATTCCGAAGCAGTTATTTCCCTGCCCGAGCCTGTGGTGATAGACCTTGCCAGCCACTATAAAAGCCATTTAACCGAAAAAGTTGAAACCCTTAAACAAGCCATTCTAAGCAAGCAATTAGTGGAATTTGATTATTTTTACAGCAAGGGTGACGACCATAGGTGCATAGAACCTTATTTAGTAGTTTTTAAGTGGACATCTTGGTATATTTTCGGCTTTTGTTTGGACAGGCAGGATTGGCGCATGTTTAAGCTAAACCGCCTGTGGAATTTGCTTGCCCTTAACACGCAGTTTGCCCCAAGGGAAATACCGCCCGAGCGTAAGGATTTCGGTAGCCATTGGAAGGATGAGTATAAGCTGATAGCAGTATTTCACAAATCCGTTAAATATCAGCTAATTGATAGTTTTGGGCTTAATTGCTACCACGAAACTGATAAGGGGTTGCATTTTGAATTTCCCTATGACAATCCTGACTATATTTTAAGCTGGCTGTTATCCTTTGGCGACAAGGTTAAGGTGATAAATCCGCCGGAGCTTGTGCAGCAAATACAGGCAATTGCAAAAAATATTTCAAACCAATACGAAACATGACACACTGTTGTCGTGTTTTTTGTGTTAAGATAAGTATTAATGTACATCAGGGAGGAGGTTTGTGTATGAATGTATTTTTTAACCTTTCTTGTGAGCAACTTAATTGGTTGCAAAAAGCCGTGTTTAACATTTATGGCGAAAAAGTGAGGCTTGCAAGGGATTGGCAAGATGGAGCAGCCACTGTTATCGTTTTTGAAAATGGTAGCTATATATGGTGCTTTCCATCTAAAAACCCTTATTTACAGGGGGATGGAGCAGTGCACCTGCCCAAGTTTGTTGATAGGGATAGGTATTATGCTGCCCATGCACACCTTGAACGTGCAGGGTTTAACCCATCGGACATCGTGGATTCTTCCGATAAAACGGGGGTTTTGGTTGATGGGGAGAGATTTGGGCACTACACATTCCTGTCATTTCGCATAGAGGGGTTTGGGCTAAGCTTTGAAGTTTGTTTTGAACCCGACCATGACTGGGCTTATATTGCGTACGAGGAGGATGGCCACAAAAATGATTCAAAATTTTAGCGACTTTGTTGATGTGATGATGAATGCGGGCTTTTCCATGGGCGGCGGGCAAACCGACGGTATTTATTGCGCCATACCCCATAGCTGGCAAGAAAACCCTGACGGACCAATACAATGGCATACCGAATGCCCCGAAACCGACCCGTGGGAGTGGCGCATGCGGGTGCTGGACGAGCGGGATGACATTGCTTATGCCAAAATGTTTTTCAAAAAAAGTGGGTATATTACCAAGGAATGGTATCCCTATTTTTTGGCGGCACGGCGGGATGGTGCCGCATTTGAAGATGCCTATGAAGCGGGTAAAGTAAGCCACAATGCCAAGCGCATTTATGATGCGGTGTCGGCGGCCGGCATGCTGGCTGTGCCTGATATTAAAAGGGCAGCATGCTTTGGCGGGGATGACAAGGCAGCATTTGACAAAGCGTTGGTGGAGCTGCAAATGGGCTTGTTTTTAACCATGTGCGGCAGAAAGCACAATCCCACAAATGGCAACTGGTCTGCTACCGTGTTTTGCACAACGGAGCATTTTTGGGGCGGTGATGTGTTTGCGCAGGCCGCCAAAACCACCAAAGAAGAAGCCAGCGAGAAGATAAGGGCGCAAATCAAGCACCTTAACCCTGATGCGGATGACAAAAAAATCAAAAAATTTATTTTTGGATAGGAGAAGCAAATGGCACGGGCTAAATACCAGATTTCGGACTTTCTTGCCCCTGCAAATGATGGGAATGTGACTTTTTTTAACCATGTGCATAAAATATTGCTTGGGGGCGGATACAAAACCAAAATACAAGTTACAAAAACAGATGGTTTGCGCATTAGCTATCACGAGCCAAAATCCAAAACCACAGCGGGCATAATTGCCGTGTTGCTATTTGGTGAAAAGAGCATGAAGGTGCGCATTTACGGCGCAAACCATAAAGCATATCCGGATACGGTTGATGCCTTGCCGAAGCACATCGAAAATCAAATTGCTAAGGCTCCCAACTGCCTAAAATCCACCCATCCCGACAAATGCTGGAAAGGTTGCAGGGGTTATGACTTCCAAATAAAAGGCAAGCGTTATTTTAAGTGCCTTACCGCCTGCTTTTTGCTGGATGTGGACGAGGCAAGTGTGCCCTTTTTGTTGGGCTTAATCGAAAAAGAAATGATAGAAAGAGAAAATTTAAGGGAGATGACATTATGATAAAATCACTTAAAGAGCAACTGGAAAACTGGGGTGCGGCACGTGGCAGCACAATATGTTTTTTGCAACAGTTAAGCGATGGCGAGCTACGCAAACCCCTGCCCCGCAAAACCTTTACCACAATTTTTGAGCAAATTGCGGAAATGGCTTGGGTGCAGCACGGGCTTATAAATGCCTTGGAAGCAAAAACCTTGGATGTTGTGGATTGGAACATTCCAGCATTTACTAAGGACGAGCTGTTAGCGTTTATGGCCAGCACCGATGCAAGGATGGCTGATTTATTGGAAAAATGCGATGGAACGGAAGAAGTGGATTGGTTTGGTGAAAGCAAAGGTGTACATGGCCACCTTGCCATAATTTGTGAACACGAAATGATGCACCTTGGGCAAATACATGCTTTTTGCTGGTGTTTGGGCATCCAAATACCCCAAGATGTGCGAAAAGCCATGCACTTGACAGGATAGAGGGTTGATACCAATTCCATTCTCAATCATGGAAAAGCACATTTTGAAAACGCACTGAAACCTGCGATTTTCAAAATATCCTTTTCCATGTTTCGAATTGGAATTGGTATGACATGGATAAAATTGATTACGATTACAATGACTTTTTTATAAATGTAAGTGATGATTTTAAGGACCTTGTAAGCACCGTTGACGAAATGGTGCGGCAGGCCAGTTTTATCAACATAAAAGTCACTTCATCCAAAACAGACCCTTTTAAGGTGGCATACAGCCAGCCAAAAACAAGGCGTGGCATTGTTAATTTTTACCTGCGTAAGCGAAGCTTTAAGATGGCTGTTTTTGCAAAAAACTGCAGCAAATACCCATCCGTGATAAACGGTTTGCCCGCCGGCATGGTAAATAAACTGGATAAAGCAAGCAACTGCCAACATTTGTTAAATCCCGGTTCTTGCATGGAAAAATGCTCCGGATATGATTTTTACATAGGCGAAAAGCATTATCAAAAATGCCGCTTTGGTAGCTTTCAATTTGATGTGGATGCAGAAAGCGTACCATTTTTGTTAAAAATGCTGGAAAGTGAATTGGCAGAAAGGGGTGCAGAAAGTGTTTGATGCAGAAAAATTTGTGCAGGATGTGGTGACACAAAATGCGGAAGCTTTGGTAGGGCACTTTGCACATGATGCTATAATTTGCTGGCATGATAGTAATGAGCAGTTTACAGTGGCAGAATATGTGCGGGCAAATTGCGAATATCCCGGTAAGTGGCAGGGTAAATCCATAAGGGTGGAGCAGATAGATGGCGGTGTAGCCATGGTTACAAAAATATGGTCAAACAAATCCACCCACTTTGTGGCGGCTTTTGCCCGCCTTAAAGATGACAAAATCACCCATTTGGATGAATATTACAGCGATGTAGGCGATGCACCCGGGTGGCGCAAAGATATGAAAATTGGCAGACCGATAGAGGATAGGTAGTATGGGCAACAGAGAAAAAACAATTAAAAAAGCAAGCGAGATTGCTGACAATTTCCGTGGCAAATACTGCACATTGGACTTGTGCGTGAAAATGGCTACCCTACCGTATCCACCATCACAATCACCCAAGTGTAGGGCATCAAAACCCTGTATTTTAGTGGCGGCACGGATGAAAGCAAGTAACCCCATCTTTTGCTGCTTCAAATTCACAACAGAAGCATTTAATATAACATAGATGGGCGACGAAGAATTTTGCGAGGAAGGAGTTTTGTAGATATGAGCGAGCAAATATTAAAAAGAGCGGGTGAGGTTATCGCTGCAAAAACCGACTATGTTGGCGGCGGTATGGAGGGTTTTGTGGTGCTTAGTGTGATTGATGAAGATGGTTTTCCCAGCGGTTCCGCCATCACGGTTTCCAAATCGCAAGGTATTGAATGGGTTAGTATGCTTACAAGCATGGACAGCAACAAGGTGCTGCGCCTTAAAGCAAACAACAAAGCCAGCCTAACCTTTGCCACACCCCAATACAATATTGCATTGGTTGGTACTGTGGAAATCCTAACCAACCCGGCTGATAGAAAGCCCCATTGGCAAGAGGCTTTTAACGAGCCCCACGGCACTTTTGACGACCCGGAGTATTGCGCACTACTGTTCAAAACCCAGCGTTACAGCATTTTATTTGCAGATGACAGCGCATTTACAGAAGGTAGGTTATAAAATGAGTGAAAAAGCTATCGAAAGAGCAAGCCAGCTAATAAATTCCAAGGCGGGGTATGCAAACGGCGGTATGGAATTTGCCACCCTTTCCCTTATTGACGAAAGTGGCTACCCATCCGCTACCACCTTTACCATTGCGCAGGCAGATGGCATAAATTGGATGACATTTGGAACAGGGCTTGTTGGCAGGCCTTATGCGGGGCGCATTGCCAAAAACAACCGTGCTTGCGTATGCATAAACGCCAAGGGATATGCCATAAATTTGGTTGGCACAATAGAGGCGTTAACTGACAGCAAAGCAAAAGAGGATTTTTGGATTGAAGATACCGCCATGGAAAACCATTGGAGCGGACCGGACGACCCCCAGCTGCTGGTTTTGCGCTTTGCCACCCAGCGTTACACCATATTTTTTGTGGACAATGGTGATTATGCCGCAGGCGAGCTTGCGCCTGCCAAAACCAACCCATCAATCGAACCTATGCTGCAATTTAACGGCAATTGCGAACAGGCTATTGAGATGTATAAAAAAGCCTTTGACGCAAAGGTTGCCGTATTTATGCGATATTCGGATGCCAATCCCAAAGATTATCCGGCCATTGCTGATGAGCAGAAAAGCTTGATTTACCACGCCCAGTTAATGATTGGCAGCCAGCGCATATTGTTGTGCGACAATCTTTTTAATAACCTGCCCCGTGGACATTCGGTATATCCCGTGGTTTGTTTTAATACGACCGAGGAGGCGCAAGCCGCCTTTGATATTTTATCGGAAGAGGCAAAAATCCTTGCCCCGCCGTCTGCCGCCACATACAGTCCCTTCGTCACCACCTTTATTGATAAATTTGACATCCATTGGGATTTGATGGTATACTAAAATCAAAAACCAAACGAGGGATAAAAATGTACTTTGAAACCCATAGCCACTACGATTTTGACCAATACAACAGCGACAGGGACGAGCTTTTAAGCCGTATTTTGCCCCAAGCAGGCATTAGCCATATCCTAAACATAGGCACATCCATGAAAACCAGCCGCACCACGCTGGAAATGGCACAGAAATATGATTATGTGTACGCCGCACTGGGTTTTCACCCACACAATGCTAAGGATTTGCGCTATCGGGACTTGGAAATTATTGCTAAAATGGCCGAGGATGCCAAGGTGGTTGCCATTGGGGAAATTGGACTGGACTTCCATTACGACCATTCCCCGAGGGATGCGCAAAGGGAGCGGTTTAAGGAGCAGCTTAATTTGGCCATGGATTTGCAGCTGCCTGTTATAATCCACTGCCGTGATGCTAATGAGGAAGTTTATGACATTTTAGCAAATAGTGGCGCAGGGCAGGCGGTTGGCGGCATAATGCACTGCTTTTCATCGGGGGCGGCCGATGCGCAGAAGTATTTGGATTTGGGTTGGCATATTGGCGTTGGCGGTGTTGTAACCTACAAAAACGCCCCCGCCCTGCGGGAAGTGGTGGAAATTACACCACGCCACCGCCTTGTAATAGAAACCGACTGCCCTTACCTTTCCCCCGAGCCAAACAGGGGGCAACGCAATGACAGCCGCAACCTTGTCCATATCGCTGAGAAAATTGCAGTTATCTGGGGCATAACTTGTGAGGAAGTGGCAGAAATAACCACACAAAATGCCAAGCGACTTTTTGGCATTAATTAGGGGGCAGCCATGAAAAAGTTGTTATTTGCTTTTGTTTTGCTGGTTTTGCTTGCGGGCTGTGCCTATAATGAGTACGAATACACGGTAACGCCAATAACTTGGCAAACCATAACTGCCCAAACCGCCCGTGATATGATGATGGAGTTGGATGACTTTATCCTTCTGGATGTGCGCACCTTGGAGGAGTTTGAAGCAAGGCGCATTGATGGAGCAATTTTAATCCCCCATAACCAAATTTTGGACAGGGCAGCGGAAGAATTGCCGGATAAAAATGCGGTTATCTTGGTGCATTGCCGCAGCGGGCAAAGAAGTGCGACGGCAGCGGCCGTTTTAGCCGGGCTGGGTTATTTGCATGTGTATGATTTTGGCGGCATTATCAACTGGTACCAATTCCATTCTCAATCATGGAAAAGGATATTTTGAAAACGCACTGAAACCTGCGATTTTCAAAATATCCTTTTCCATGTTTCGAATTGGAATTGGTATGGATATATTGAGTTACTAAAAAAGGCGCATATGCGCCTTTTTTTATTTATTTTTGCGTACCATAAATTCAGATAAGGTAAAGATATCCGCCGGGGAAGTTTCGGCTGCTTTTTTATTTTGCTCTTGAATTTGCAGGTAAACTTCCTGACGGTTTACGGGGATGTGGCGTGGCGCATCAATGCCAATCTTCACAGTGTCACCTGTTACGGACAGTACGGTGATAATAATATCATCACCTATGATGATGGTTTCGCCTCTTCTTCGGGTTAGGGCTAACACTAAGCATCACCCGCACTTTCTTCTACTTGTGCAAAAAGCTTGGCTCTTAGGGGAAATTCGTCCCCCGCACATATGATTTGCTTGCCCTTTTTCCTGTCAAAATCTACCAGCACAGGGCCTTTTAGATTTACTGTGGTTTGCGCCATATCTTCGTAAACAGTGGCAATATTGTATATTGCCGTTGCGCCGGTTATATCAAAGTTCTCTTTTTCGGCAAAGGGTAGCACCATTGGGGCGTATTCGGGGTTAAAACTTACCATATCCACCAGCACAAAGCAAAGGTCGGCACTATCCACGGATTGCAGGAAGGATACAGGGTTTGGCTGATCCCCGTCATCAGATTCCTGAAAAAGGATGATGAAGCGGGTGTTAGTGTTAAAACCCGGCAGGCCTTCGTCAAAATTTATAATGTCAGCTGGATTGATGGTTATTTCGCCAAAGTTTTGGGTGGGTATCGTCACGGGCATTCTCCTTTCAAGCCGTGTCCATATTGCGTCATTAAATAAAGTTTACTAGAGAGAGTTGATTTACCCTTGCACCAATCTGCATGGCGGCTTGGAAAACTGCTTCTGCGGAGTTAAGGCGCATTAGGATTTCGATATAGTCAATATTTTCATTTTCATCCCGCAGGGCACGGAAGGTATCCTCATTTTCATCCAGGCGTATGGAAATCATCTCCATCCTGTCCATGCGGCTGCCAAGGGCAGTAAATTCGGTTGTGGTTATTTGCATATGCTGGTCAAACCTTGCCATGGTGTTGGTAAATTTGCTATACAGCTGCTCGGTAAAAAACGCACGCTCTCTCGCAGCTTCTTCGCTGTTGCTGTCAAAGTCCGGATGGATGTGTATATCATTTACCCAACGCACAAGGCTTGCCATATCCGCAAACTTTTGCCACGGTACGGCATGGCGGGCTTGGGTGTTAATGGTTAGGTGGGTGTTTACCCCCATTTCAAACTGCAATTCCTGGTTGCTTTGGGAAAACATCATAGTTTGCCCGTTGTGGATGCGGTTTGTGTCAAAAAAGATAACCGGGTTAAGCTCGCCTTGGAAAACACCGTCTATGGCATAATTCAGTTCAACACCGGGGGCGTTAAAGTGGTGCAAATCTGCACCGTTTATAATCATTTCGCCGGTATCACGGATAAAGGTTATGGTGCCGGGTGGTGGTGGCAGATATGGGTTGGGCGCATCACCCACAGCCACATCGTTTATCACAAAGCCGGCCAGTGGGGAGGGTGGGGCAAATTCCGGCAACTGGCTAAATTGGCGTATCACATTACCTGCATCATCCAACACCTCTTGATAAGGTAGGCGAAGTATATTTATGCCCTCATTGGCAGTGGAAGAGCCCACAACGGTAAGGTTGATGTTTGGGTCAGTTTCCCAATTGGCGGGCACACGGTCAGGACGGTTTAGCCATTGGTATGTGGCAACCACATTAAGCTGGCCGGGCGGGGTGCTGGCGGGGTCACGCCAAAATACCACTTCCGAATCTTGTATATCTTGGCGGTTTACTGTTTTGCTAATTTCAAATTCAATATCATTAGTGGGCGGACCTGCGGTGGTTAGGTTGTTTTGGGTGATGATTGGCGGCTGGTCCGTTCTAAATCCCGAAAACACATATCTGCCTGCAAATGTTCCATTAAGCTCCGTATGCATTTGTTGGAACATAAGTTCGATAACACGGGTTATGGTTTGGCGGTTTTGGAAGGTGTATGTGCCGCTGGCACCTTGCACCATAAGCTCATGCCTTTGGGTGGTTAATATTTGGGTCATATTATGCAGGTTTTGCTCACTAACTTCCATCCAGGATTGGGCTTGTGCCACATTGCGCTGGTGCTGTTGCACCTCCGTCACATTAGTGCGGAAGCGCAGGGCACGGCTTGCCACAATGGGGTTATCCGATGGGCGTTGGATAACCTTACCGCTGGAAAGTTGCATAAAAAGCCTGTCCACATTGTTGGCGTTGCGGTTAAGGTTCATTAATAATCTATTTGTTGTCATTGAATTTGTTATTCTCATATATTCGTCCCCCTAAAAATCAATGCAGGTTAACCCCAGCTACCCATGCGGTTTATCATGGTATCATAAATATTATCGATAACCGAAAACAAGCGTGCAGCCGCTTGGAAAACCAGCTGGTGCTGTATCATATGGGCGGTCTCTTCATCCATACTTACACCGGAAAAAGCTAAGCGTTGGTTTTCCACGGTTACTATAAGCTCTGTATAACTGCGGGTAAAGTTTTGCGCTTGCCTGCCTGTGATACCTAAATCACCTGTTATTGCGGCGATAAAGTCGCCCAGCCTGCCTTCTCTAAACAATCCACGCTCTTCGGTAATTGCGCCCCAAGAATGGGCAACAGTGTTTTCCGATGGGGCATTGGACGGGTCAGAAGAAACAGCAAGATAGCTTGGGCTTGCCAAAAGGTGTGGGTTTATCATAAAATTGCCTGCTGTAATGTTAAAGTAGTTAAAAGGCCTTGTGGGGTCAAAATTTACAAAGGCACCCGACATGGGATCCTGATGGGATAATAAGAAGCCCGCACCGCCACCGGCCAAATCCCTTGCCTGCACGCCATTAAGGTCAAAACCGTCCAAATGCCCGGTTACGCCATTTATGGCTTGCCCGTTAAGGAAGCGGCCTTCGTTAAAGGCGGCGGCTTTGGTGCGCACCAGTTCGTTTAACCTTGCCATAAAATAGGGTATACCCATATAGGACACGGTGCGCCCCACTGTGGCTTCCTGCGCACCGCCAAAAACGGTTGCAAAGGTGTCCGGACTGGTTATTGCAGGGTCATCCCCGGGGTATAGGTTAAACCAGCCGGCAATGGGGTTGCCTGTTGCATCAAGCTCCAACCTAAACTCGGTATATCTAAATTGACGGTTTACGCCATTGGCGTCCCTGATAGTGATGATGCCTGTACCGGACATATCCACACGGCTGTTTGGTCCAAATTCCATACGGACGATGTTAGGGCCGGGGTCTTCAAAAGGCAGCACATATGGGTGGGCGGCAGTGCCCATGGATGCGGCAGTGGCAGGATAGGTTGTACCGCCTGTGTTAAAGCTACCAAAACTGCCCCCATTACCATCCCGCAGGTGGATAAGTGCGGCAAGCTCTCCCCGCAGGGTGGATGAATACATGTTAAAACTGCGCCCATTGGACCACACAATGTCATACATACCCTGGTATTCCTCAGGGTTGCGGGCAATACGGGTAACGCCGTCATCAAGCATTCTCGGGCGCACCTCTATTTGGTTTACATTAAAATGGTTTACAAATTGGTTTCCATCAAGCAAAATTAACAATTCCCTACGGGAATCCCTTGGGTCGGTGGTGCGGCCTGCGGCAAATTCCGGGTTTGTTTCAATTTCCCGCACTTCTATATTTACAAGGCCGCTTAGCTGGTCAATAAGCAACGCCCTTTGGTCACGCAGGTCGTTGGCATTGCTGCCGTCCAACTCCAAAACAGATATTTGGCGGTTTAGGGCAGTTATTTGGCGGCCAAGGCTGTTGATGATACCAACCGTTACACCAATTTCTTGGTTAAGGTCCGCTTGTTGCTGGCGTAGCTGGCTGTATGCGGTATTCACCGTCACACCAAAGGTTTCAAAACTTGATAAAAAGTTACGGCGATATGTAGGGTCGCCGGCGTTGGTGCCAAGCTCGCTTATCCTTGCAAAAACATTATTTACATTATGGGTAATGCCCACGCCGGGTGCTTCGTGCAAAATGCCTTGCACCAGCGAAAGCACATCATATTTTTTGCTAAATTGCCCAAGTACAGAATGGTTAGCCCAAAACTTACCATCCAAAAATTGGTTGCGTATTTGTTGTATGCTGATAATTTCCGAACCTGTACCAACCATGCCCCGCCCCATTGCGGTGCGCAGGGGGGTTGTGGCTTGTTGTATGGCCACCTGGCGGGAAAAGCCCGGGGTTTGTACATTGGCCATATTGTGGGATATTGTGTGCAAATTTGCACGGGATGTGCGCATGGCAGATGTTGCCACATGCAAGCCAAAGAAGGCTGATCGCATAATATTCACTCCTTATCAATGCGTCTGTTGAACCGGGTGGGGGTTAAATCGGCTATCACCTTCGTTTGCCCACCCTACTATGCCATCCTTGGCGTTTCATTTTTCCGTTAGTTATGCACGCCCTACATTTACAAGCCGCTCTAACATAGCATCAAGGGTGCTTATCATGCGTGCGGATGCGTTGTAGGCATGTTGAAAACGTATCATATTGGACATTTCCTCTTCCAGCGACACG
Source organism: Defluviitaleaceae bacterium (assembly GCA_009779935.1). Taxonomy (GTDB): domain Bacteria; phylum Bacillota; class Clostridia; order Lachnospirales; family WRAX01; genus WRAX01. The sequence continues at coordinate 84,356 of WRAX01000003.1, forward strand.
GCAGAAACGGACATGCGCCGGTTTTCCACCATCAAAACCTCTTCATTGGTTGCAGCCATGTGGCTGCGTGCCTCTGCCCCGCCTGTTGCCATTTCCGTAATCATATTGCGGTAGAAGAAGTTGAAGTTTACAGGCTCCCAATCATCAAAACGTACAATGGGGCTATTCCACTGGTTCATCATATGCAATAGCAAGCGGTTATCCGATTCGCCGTCAAAATTAAGCGGTAGGTGGCTACCGCCGCCCTGCTCCAAATATATGGGGTTAATTTGCAAATTACCAAGCGTATACCCTTCCCCCGGCCTTATTTGTATAAACAAGCGCAAATCGGCGGGGTTTGCAGCGGAAAACGGTGGGGTTGTTTGCCCATGGTAGTGCCCATGCTGGTTGCGTGGCATGCCAAGGGTTCCAAATTCGGTGGTAAGGCTTGTGTTAAACATATTTACCATGGTGTTTATCAATGTATCAAATTGGGAATTTATACGGGGGATTACCCCGTGGTTCATATCAAACCTGCGGGCGGCAACCAAATCAAAATCGTGCATAATTTCCACGGCAGGGTTGCCGCTTGGGTTGGTGCTTACCATGCTGTTTAGGAAAGCGTTCATCTGCGCCGCTTCTTCCACCGTTATATCGCCTGCGGCAAGGGCATCTGCCACACCTTGGCGGGCGGTTGCCACAGCCGCCGGGGTAATGCTTGCGGGAAATGCAGCGGTAATTTGCTGGTTTATATTTGGTGGGCGGTCCCATCGGGGGGTTGTCATTACCTGCTCAAAGGTGCGTGTTGTTGGCCCCCCGGGGGGCGGGTTGGGTGCAAAGCCTGTAAATATGGTTGTGGTTATCATCGCATTCCAATCAGTTAAAATGCTGTCCAAAGCCGCTAATGTGGGCGGCACAACCGCAGGCATAAGGGCGGAAATTGCACCGGACATATCTACACGATCCCTAATATTCCACGCTTCTTCCACGGGGTGGGATGTGTAGTTGGTTGGCGTTAAACCACGGCTTGTAAGCAGGGATAGCAAACTGCCCATCTGCCCACCATTTTCCATGGAATAGTTGCGGCCTAACCTATCCCAGTTAAATAGAGCCGGTGCACGCTCGTGAAACTCCAAAACACGATCTTGTGCTGTAAAAACGGGCTCTACAAACAAAGACATTGGTGCGGATTGGCGCAAGCCCACGGGATTTATAAGTCCGTTTACCAAAAGTTGCTGGCCGCTGTGGGCTGTCATAATATTAACACTGCCACCGGGTACCTCGGTAAAATTAATGTCGATAATGGTTGCCAGCTCATCCAGGGCATTGTTGCGCAAATCCATAAAATCATTGGGGTTTTGCCCAAATGTGCGCTCCCTTACAATGCGCTGGTTAAGGTCATGTATCTCTGTCAAAAGTTGGTTAATGCGCTGCACGCTGCGCTTAACTTCTTGGTTTAGTTGCATTTGATACTCATTGGTGGCACGGGCGGCAGCATTTGCCCTGTCAATAAACGTATTTGCTTGCGATACAAAATTGCTGCGTGTATCCCGTGACGGGGTATCGTTAATCAGCTCATTAAGGGCAGAATTTAGTTGCTCCAAGGAAAGCTGCAGGCGGTAGTGGCCTTCCAACTCCCCAAAAATAGCATCCATTTCGTTGTGGGTGCCATTGCGCACCTCCCAATAAGCAAGGCGTGGTACGGTTTCCCTAAACCGCACATCCAAAAAATGATCACGCACTTGGCGTATGCCATTCATACTTGTGCCGTGGCCAATTTGCATGGGTCCCTGCATCATGGACATGCCAATGGTGCGGCTGTTAAAATGGGCTTGATGCACCATTTGGCGTGTAAAGCCCCTTGTGCTGTGGTTTGCCATGTTGTGGCCTGTTACATATAAATTCGTCTGCGCTGCTTGCAAGCCGCTGATAGATGCAAAAAGACCTGACATGCTCATCGGTTGCTCCCCCTTGTATTACGATTTTGTGTCCAGAAAACTTCCGGGCTCGTGCCCGTCTTCCAGCGTTTCGCCGTAGCCCACAGGCCCTGCATCTAAACTGGAATGAACAATGTTCATATTAAACTCCAAAAACTCCAAAGCATTTTCGATTAAGATTTTATTGGCATCATTTACCTGTTTCATCTCATCCAACGCCAAAATAAACTCATCCACAGCGATAACAAATTCGGGGTTTTCGGGCTGTCCCTTGGTAAGTTCTGCCAGTTTGGTAAGCGTTAATTCGTCCCCTTTTTTGTTAAGCACGGTGGCAATATCTGCCATTATCCGCTCCCGTTCTTTATCGCCTTTTAGGGCTTTGGGTACAATGGCGTTTTCCTTCGCCACAATGCCACGTAAGCCCTCAATATCATTTTTAATTATAAAATCCTTTTTATCTGCAGAAAGGGCAATGACCTCCTTAAAAAGTATGGTCTGCCCTTTTATTGTGGCGATTAAGTCGCTTATCAAACCTGCCATAAATTTTCCTCATAATATATAATTGTTTGTGGTTGCTTTATTTAGTATTGGTAATTTTTTCCTATAAAATTGGGCGTAAAAAACCAGAGTGTAAACGGGCTACACCCTAGCATCTACCATTTTTGAAGCAATGTTGTAGGGGTTTACTTTGTAAGTACCCGCTTCGATTTGTGCCATAAGGGATGCAACACGATCCGCACGCACATCAGGGGTTGCCATATAAGCCCTGCGGGCAACGGATTTTTCCTTAGCTTCTGTGCTTGGTGTGTAGCTATCAAGCTCCTTTGCGGCAGCCTTTTTACGGCTTGCAGCATTTACATCGCTTGGGCGTGTCATGCCTTGCAATGGGTTAATTCCAGCAATTTTCATGGTTTTGTTTCCTTTCTGTTTTTTGTCTTACTTTATTATCGGCACATTACAATGTTTATATTAGCATTATTTCTAAAAAAATTTAACCGCCCCGTAACATTGGGGCGGCATGCCTATCTATGTGCAATAACCTCAATTTCCACAATGGCATCCATGGGCAGCTTTGCTACCTGAAAACATGTGCGGGCAGGCGGGTTTGTTCCAAAAAACTCGTTATAAACCTCATTCATCTTTACAAAATTTGCCATATCCGAAAGGTAAACGGTGGCTTTTAGCACATTATCCAAGCCGCTGTCCGCTGCTTGTAATATGGCCTGCACATTTTTAAGTACTTGGCGGGTAGCATCTTTAATATCCCCATCCACCATTTTGCCCGTTGCAGAGTCTATGGGCAATTGGCCTGATGTAAAAATTAAATCCCCAAAAGTGGTGCCTTGGGCATAGGGGCCAATGGCGGCAGGTGCGTTTTCGGTGCTGATAAAGTCTTTTTTCAAGTTCATGGTGTTCCCTCCTCAAAATATTTAGCATTAAAATTTTGGATAAACATGGAAATTTCCTCAAAAGCGTGGAATGGCGCCATGTCATTCATATCCGACAGTATTATAAGGATATAGGGCGATGGGGCATAAACAATTGCCATATCATGGAAGGCATTAATATTACCATCCCCCCAATGCCCGTATTTTTGTGCCACAGGATAATCCGCCACAATAATAGGCACATCGGAATTTAACATGCTATGCCTAAAATGCCTTGCAAGCTCCGTATCACTTTCAAAATATTGGTGTATGGCCTGCATCAACACCCCCATATCCGCCGCTGTTACCCTATGTGTACGGTCGTTGGTAAACAGGCGGGCATCCCTGCCCTGTTGGTGGTTAAACCGGTAATAACTGGGGCTGTAATACCTATACGCCAACCTAAGTATATCAAATGCCGTATTATCAGAATATAAAACCGAATACATTAACAATTCCAAATGGCTAAACCGGGTGCCGTAGGGCGTGCCATGGCGTATCACCCCCGTGCCGCTTCGCCTTTCCCCCTGCCTAAATATATGTGTTCGGCTTAGCTCTGTCAGCCCCATTTCTGCTAAATGGTACACATACAGGGCATGGCTTGCCTTGTTAAGGCTGGCGGATGTGTAAATAACATCATCCCGATGGGTAAAAGTAAAACCTGTATCCAAATTTTGGTAAAAGATGGATACTTGGTAGGGGAAAGCCTCAAAAAATTCCTCCAAAGTTTGGGTGGTTGGCGGGTATGGGCGGGCAAAGCCTGCTTCCGCAATAATTGGCGGGTCTGGATGTTTATAAGGGTCAGGGCGCACAGTTTGCCTTACCACCTGGCGTATTTCCGGGCGTTGCAAAATGCCCGCCTGCCCCATGGCAACAAGCACCAAAGCAAGCATGCCAACAAAAATCAGCACCAATATTAAAATGGCAACAACAAGCCGTTTTTCCGTCATCAGGGATATCACCAGCCCTCAAACATTTCCACAATAGCATTGTACAAAGCATATGCCACCCGCTGTTGGTAGGCGTAGCTGGTTAAGTTAACAAAGCCCGTGGGGTTGGTCTTAAAATCAATTTCTGCAAACACGGCGGGTATGCGGGTTGTATTAAGCACATACAAGTCGGTGCGGTGTATTGTTCCCCTGTCCCTTGTGCCCAATTCCTGCACCAAATGCCTTTGCACCGTTTGCGCCAAAAACAGGCTTTGCGGGGTGTTGTAAAGGGTTTCTGTGCCTGCCACGGCGGGGTCGCTATATGTGTTGGTGTGGATTGATACAAACAAATCCCCTAAATTATTTGCTATTGCGGCACGGTCGCTTAATTCCACCCAATCATCCCCGTGGCGGGTCATAAACGCCTTTATCCCGCTGTCGGACTCGGCAAACAATTCATATAAATATAAAGAAATATCCAAAACAATATGGGATTCGTAAGCACCCGCCACTATGGCACCCACGTCCGCCCCGCCATGCCCGGGGTCAATAATCACTATACGCTCATACATCTGGCGCAGGCTGGTTATGTGGATAAGCAAAACGCCCCCATCCCCATCCTCCACAACAAAAGCGGCGGGCTGGTCGGTAAACACCTCCAAAACACCATTTCTTGGGTTGTATGTAATCAAATTTACAAGGCCATGGGGGTCCCTTAAATTATGCCAGCCAAGGGTTGCTGTTGGGTGGGCAAAAGTATATGCCATTGTAACATGGTTACCGGTTATGCTAAGCGCACCCTCCCCCACCCCGCTGTGGTTAGTCTGCAAGGGGGGCGTATCTGCATCCTCATCCAGCCCCAGCACACGGGGCATAATAAAAATTGCCGCAAGGGCAATACCAACAATTGCTAAAAGACCAATAAACCTGCCGCTTAGGCGGTTTTTGCGCCTGCCGTTTCTACTCATAAAATCACCCGCCATTATTATACACCAAAACACAACATTTTGAAAGGGCAATTTTTTGTTGACATTAGGAGAGTATTTTTTGAACAAGTAAAACCCGCAAACAACTGTGTGTTTGCGGGTTTTGTTCTACTGCTCCGTTTCCTCGTCTCTATGCGACAAAATCATCGAATAAGGTAAATTATGGTTGCTGATATAGAGATGGGTGTGCGGCTAATGTATCCAGTCTCCTTTTATGTTTAGTCCTTAACACCTTCCTTTTCCGTTGGAAAAACAATAAATTTTTGTTGACATTGCAGTTGCTTTATGCTATAATATCCACACAATATTTCCCAAGGGGTGCTGCGCTCGATGTTTATCTAATCCACTTTCCGTCAAAACTAAAGCCTGCATGGCTTGTTTTGCGTTGTAATTGGGTTGGTAGGCATATGTAATGCACTTTTTTGTTTTGTTTTTCAAGAACCCGCAGTTCTAAGTAGGAGGTAGTAATTTATGCACGATTTGAAAAAAGAAGAAAACCTGGCCATTCTGGTCGCTGTGGATGATGATAGCGGCAATATAGAGTGGTCGCTGGATGAATTGGCAGAGCTTGCAAAAACAGCAGGCATACAAATTTCAAACACCATAACCCAAAAACGGGAACGCCCCCACCCCGCCACCCACCTGGGCAAAGGCAAGCTGGATGAATTGGAAGAAATGATAGAATGGGCCAATCCCAAACCAAATATCCTAATTTTTAACGACGAGCTGTCCCCGGCTCAATTCCGCAACCTTACAAACCGCTTTAACTGTAATATTATAGACCGTAGTATACTTATTTTGGATATATTTGCAACCGGTGCCGCATCAGCAGAAGGTAAGTTGCAAGTAGAGCTTGCCCAGCTTAAATACCGCCTTTCCCGCCTATCAGGTATGGGTAAAATGCTTAGCCGCCTTGGGGGCGGCATAGGCACCCGTGGCCCCGGCGAAACTAAGTTGGAAACCGATAGAAGGCATATCCGTAACCGCATCCAAAACTTGGAAGCAAACCTTAAAGAAATAAGCAAAAACCGTGAAAACATGCGCAAAAAGCGCAAACGTGGCGGTGCCTTTGTTGCCGCCCTTGTGGGCTACACCAATGCGGGCAAATCCAGCATCCTAAACCTATTGGCAGGTAGCGAGCATGTAGAAGTGGCCGATAAACTTTTCGCCACCTTGGATACAACCCTGCGCCGCATAAACCTACCCGGCGGGGCAGAAGTTCTTATATCCGACACGGTAGGCTTTATCGAAAAACTGCCCCACCACCTAATCCAAGCCTTCAAAGCTACCTTGGAAGAATTAGCCCATGCCGATGTGTTAATTTTTGTGCTGGATGCCAGCCACCCCCAACGGGACGCCCATAAGGACGTTGTACTTAAAACCCTTGCAGATTTGATGATAACGGACACCAAAATTATAACCGTATTTAATAAAATGGACAAAAGCCCTGCCCTGCCCCTGCCACGTGATAACAGGCTGGATGTAGCCGTAGAAATGTCCGCCATAACCGCCGATGGTAAGGGCGAGCTTTTGCATGCCTTGGAAGAAGCCTACAACAGCAGTAAAATCCAAATAACGGTCATCATCCCCTACGCCGAAAGCAAATTGGTATCCTATATCCACGAAAACTGCGAAATAATAACCCACAGCCACGAAGAAGCAGGCAACTTCTTCCACCTTATTGTGGATGAAGAAGCCAAAAACCGCTTAGCCCCCTACCAAGCCACCCTCCTGTCCACCCAAACAGGCATGTTATAATAATACCACATCCGCAACCAACATTCAATCTACTCTTTACAAAACAAAGTGGAGAGAGAGGGTGCGAGGCAAAACTTTGCCTCGTCTTATCTCTCTCTTTTCTTTTGTTTAATTTCGTTTTCTTTTGTTTATATATGTGGACACATTGCAGGACATGTTGTGGGACATGTTGTTGGACATCAAATTTCCTTAACAGTTGATACCAATTCCATTCTCAATCATGGAAAAGCACATTTTGAAAACGCACTGAAACCTGCGATTTTCAAAATATCCTTTTCCATGTTTCGAATTGGAATTGGTATGATTAGAAAAAATTTCCAACCCTCTACAACTTTTTACATTTTTTCCCATACATATCATGTATAATTTCTAACACAGTAGGGTGGGCGCTTGCCCCCACCCCCTAAGACGTACAAAAGGTAGGTGGCAAAGCTTTATGCAAATAACCCGTAAGCAATCCCCCGTAAAATTTAATATAAACCGCCGCAATGTAGCAGAAATTGCCTTATTGGCAGGGTCTTTTTTTGCCGCAAGGGGGGTAATTTTTGGTGCGGCAAGCCCCTTTGCCCTAATCTACATAGCCACTTTCCTATTCCGTGGCAACCGGTTTTACTTGGCCGCACTGCTGTCCGCATTGGGGTTGTTTACCAACTTTTCCACCCAATATTCCATAAAATACCTTTTGGCAATTGGCCTGCTATGCATCGCCAACCTACTAATGTCCCTACGGCGGGAGGCGGGATGGGATGCAACCGCCTTTGCCCAAGCCGCCACCGTAACCATTTGCGCCGCCATTGCAGGTTTTGCCCTAATCTTTCTGCGGGGGCAGGGTTTTTACGAAATGGCAATAACCACCCTGGAAAGCGGCCTAATCTTCGCCATGACCATTGTAATGTCAAAAGCCATAACCTGCATCGCCCCCACATCAAACTTCCGCCGTGGTGCCCTTTCTAATGCGGAACTTATGTCGGTTCTCCTACTAACCTCCGTACTGGTAGTTGGCATGGCAGATGTGCATATTTGGTTAGTCTCCCTAAGGCTAACCGCCGCCATTTTATTGGTATTGCTGGCGGCAGGCAGTGGCGGTGCGGCCATATCCGCCGTTTGCGGCATGTTGCTGGGCTTTTTGCTAAACATTACCGGCTTTGAATATATCTTTTTCGCCGTATGGCTGGGGATTGGCGGTTTCGCCGCAGGCCTTGCCCGCCCCCATGGCAAAATCCCATCCCTGCTGGCATTTGCTGCCACATCAGCCATAACAGCCCTGTATTTTGATATTGGCCTGTTCTCGTGGCAAACCCTAATGTCCTTCACCCTAACCGCCGCCATCTTTTTGGCCTTGCCCAAAAGGTTTTTGTCAAACATCCACGCCACCGTAAGCCCTGCCGGCAGCCCCCAAGGGGAATACTTGGAAAGGGTGCGCCAACAGGTGCTTTCCAGGGTATATGATATTGCGGCAGGCTATGGCAAATTGGCAAAAATATTTGAAAAGCGTGTAATAACAGGCACACACCATGCCCCGCACCCCATAACGGACAAGCTGATAAAAACCGCCCAAGAAAATGTTTGCTTGGCCTGCACCCGCCTAAACATTTGCTGGCAGGACAAACACAAGCAAACATGGCAATTTATGGATGATATGGTGCAAAAAGCCCAAAAACGTGGCAAATTGCATTTGGAGGATGCCCCAGCCACCTTTCACAACAACTGCATCAATCTGCCCGATTTTATGGCGCATCTGTCATCCGCCTTGGAAATTGACAAATTAGCCCAGGAATGGCAACAAAAGGTGGTGGAAGCCAAAGCAACCATCTACCACCAATTTTCAGGCCTATCAGCTGTGATGTACGAATTTGCCGTGGAACTGTCCACAATCCTAAACTTTCAAAAAGAAATGGAAGATAGAATTTTACAAGAATTTACAAAAGAAAAAGTGGAGGTGGAAAATTTGATTGTAATAGAAAATACCTTAGGTAAATACGAGATAAGCATAACCCGCAAAGGCCGGCGTGGCCAGCCAAAATGCGCAGGCCAAATAGGCGAAATTATAAGCCGCCTAACAGGCAGGCAAATGGAGCTGGCAGAGGAAAAGTACGCCGGGCGCATTGTGCATCTAAACTACCTGGAAAGGGAAAAGTTTTACATTAACAGCGGCATTGCCAAAACATGTAAAGGCCACGCAACCCAATCGGGGGACAGTTTTTCGCTGGTACAACTGCGGGATGGCCGCCTTATCGCCGCCTTATCCGATGGCATGGGCAGCGGCCAAAAAGCAAAAGAAGGCAGCGAAGCCGCCATAGAGCTGTTGGAAGAGTTAATGGAAAAAGGCTTCAAAAAAGATATTGCAATAAAACTAATAAATTCCGCCCTGCTACTAAAATCAAGTGAGGAGTTTTTTTCAACCCTGGACATCTGCGTGGTGGACTTAAATACAGGCCTGTCAGAATTTATGAAAATCGGTGCATCCGCATCCTATCTGCTGCGGGATGGTAAAGCGGAAACCATCGGCAGCTGGACCCTACCCGTAGGCATACTGGAAACTGTGGAAATTGACACATGCCAACGCTACATCTCCCATGGCGATATTATCGTTATGGTAACCGACGGTGTGGCGGATTCCGTTTCCAATGGAGAGGATGGGTGGTTAATACGCATCTTGGAGAGCTTAACCCTAAAAAACCCACAAGACATAGCCAACCATATTTTGGAAGAAGCCAAACGCAACTACGCCCACCAAATCAAAGACGATATGACAGTGCTGGTACTACGCATCCTAAACCGAACATAGCAAACTACTATAACCGCCATTGCAGACTTGACCCACAATCCCCCTCCGTGATATAATAATCGCAGGAGGGGATTTTTATGACCAAAATCAAACAAATCGGTAGCAGCAACCTTTTCTTAATCGCCATCGGCCTGTACACCCTCGCCACCATCCTCGGTTTGGCAGATGTCTTTTTAAGTCTTGCTTGGGATACGCCCCTCGGGGCTTTGGGCAGCTTTGCAGGTGTTTTTGGCGGCATACTGGGTGCAGTTTTGGCGGCAGTGCCCATAATAGCCCTATGGCTAATCTTCGATGGCGCAAAGTTTGAACAAAACCCAAACTTATCAGGACAAAAGGTGCTAACCGCCCTTAAAATGTCACAAGTATATATTATCATCACAATCTGCCTTTTAAGCGTTGTTGTGGTATTTGGCCTGCTTGGCCTTGCCCTTCTCGGCTTAGCCGGCAATGCCTTGGGTGAGGTAGCAGGCCTGCCCCCGGGCTACTTTCCTATAACAGCCGCCCTTATTGTGGTCGGCAGCGGCATTTCTATTTTATGGCACGTCCTTGCCCTTGGCATCATCAAAAACCTGCGTAACAACATTTACAGCGGCAACTTCCAACCCCTGCCCGCCACCGGGCTTTTTACCGCCATCGTGGGCTTTGATATTGCACTCGGCTTCTCCATGCTCTTTATAACCCCAAACCTTCTAACCAATTTGGGTATGGATGCCCAGTTAATAGAAATGTTCACCACCCACCTCCCCATGGGTCATCTGGGCATCGGCACTTTCGCCACCCTGGCCACCATCCTGTCCCTATCCCTTTTCTTAGTCCTGCTGCACAAATTCAATAACAATACAGAGGGGGCTTAGCTTAATATGCAAAACCTAAGCGAAGCCACCATATCCACCATAGCAACACTTTACTACATAGCCCTTTTACCAATTGTATTGTTTTTTGTAACACTGTTACACGAATTGGGGCATGCAATGACAGCCCGCATCTTTTTGGGTGATAAAGATTGGACCATTCACATAGGCACCGGCAAAAAAATATTGCAATTCGGAAAGTTCACAATCAACGCTTGTTTCTTCTGGTTTGGTAGATGCTATACCTCCAAAAACCTCGAGGAAGAAAAGGCATTAAACCGCCTTATGTTTACTTTGGGTGGGGTTTTTGTAAACATACTGCTTGCAATAGCAGTCTTTGTACTTGGCAGAATGCTCGGTGCCCACCTCTACGCCACCGGACAGCTGGTGCGGATATTCTTTTGGATTAACACCCCTGCAAGCATATTTTTCATAACAAACTTAATACAAATTGCGGCATGCTTAATCCCGCAAACCTACAAAACCACAGGCATCAAAAGTGATGGCTGGTGGATGATTTCGATTATAAAGGAAATGCGTAGTTCTAAGAAAAGTTAAGCCCATTAGTTTCACTCCATCCACACAAAACAAAACCCCTCATCCGAGGGGTTTTAATAATGGGAACAACTGGACTTGAACCAGTGACCTCCCGCTTGTAAGATGTACGATTGACACGACCAAAAACCCAGTAAATCAAGGTTTTGTAGACTTAAAAGCCCTTATTTTGTGCTTATGTACGGTAACGAAATTAAGGGCTTTTAACCCGCTTTAAGTAATTAATTACCGCACCATTACCACACTATTTCTTGTCTTAGAACTCAAAATCCTACTTGGTGAAAAGAAAAATGTAGTCCACATCAGCCAGCTAAATCTTCGTTCCATCTGAAAATTCAAAGGCAAACGAATAAACGGCACCCAGTTCAAGTGCTATTCTGTTTAATTCCTCTATTGTAAATTTATCTGTTTTCATGCGCTGATTGAAGGCTTGCGGAGAAGTGCCTATTCTTCGAGCCAATTCTGCTTCTTTGATGCCTTTATAAGCCAAAGCCATTCTAATTTTGGTTGCATTTGACAATCAAATCCCTCCTTTGCGCTATTGTAAAGCAAATTCTTTATTTTGTCAAGCTAATTTTGATAAATTAAATAAAACAATTGAAAACACTTTGGATTATTTGAAGAAAATACTTGACAAAATAAAGAAAATGGTTTATAATATAAATATGAAGACTGGGCGACAACCGAAAATACAGTTGATAAACCCAACCGCATATGATAGAATATAACCAATAGGGGGAATAATCATGGGAAGCACTAATAAAAACCTACTTCCAGTTAAATCAGACTTCGTGTTCAAGTTGATATTTGGTGACGAAAGGAACACGGACATTCTGACCAGTTTCCTGTTAGCGGTGCTTAGCATTGCCGATGATGATTTAGCGGGGATAACAATTGTAAACCCTTACACCAAAAAGGAAACAGAAGACGATAAACAGGGCATACTTGATGTAAGGGTGAATACCAAAATGGGCAAAGTAATCCATATAGAAATTCAAGTGCAGCCTGTTCCAGAGATGATTGAAAGAACAATATTTTACCAATCAAAAATGGTAACGGAGCAAATATCATCCGGGCAAGATTGGTCAGCAATCAAAAAATCGATATCCATCATAATAACAGACTATGACCTAATCCTGTCAGATAAAAATTATCATCATCAATTCCGATACCGCACAACAAGCGGAATAGAATATACTGACTTAACGGAAATAAACACCTTGGAGCTTTCAAAATTGCCCCACAATACCGACAATTCGGAACTGTGGCATTGGATGAAATTTATCAAGACGGACAGTGAGGAGGTTTTGAACATGTTAGCACAAACAAGCCCTCAAATGGGCAAGGCCGTTGGAGTTTTGAAAGAGTTATCAGCTGATGAGCAGACCAGGATGCTGTTTGAAGCTAGGGAGAATGAGCGTAGGGATTGGGCTTCTCGGATGGGGGGGGCAAGAGCGGAAGGGCGCATGGAAGGGCGCATGGATGTTGCCTTAAAACTCCTAAAAAGAAACAGGCCAATTACTGAAATAATGGAAGATACAGGCCTAACACACGAAGAAATCGAAGCTCTTATGGCTTTGGTTGAATAATTAAAAGCAAGGGCGACAATCAACTATTCAATAAGGGGGATGATATTATGAAATCAAGAAAAATGTTAAAAAATTTGTTAGCAGTAATGCTGTTGCTTTCTATGTTTTTTACCCTGTCCGCTTGTGGGGGTGATGAGCATACAGCGGATGGCACTTTGCCTTCGTCTGGTATGGCCGCATCACAAGGAAATACTTTGATAGGTGAGTGGGAATTTGCCGGATTCTTGTCTGGACTTCAAAGTCTTGCTGCAAGCGGCATTGGTCGCATGCCTGAGTATATAATCTTTAACTCTTACGGAAGCGGCGTGCAAGATGGTGAAGATTTCAATTGGGCAATAGAGGGCGAAACGCTAACCAAAATCTTTGACGACAGAGAAGTGGAAGTGAAGGTTGATTTTGTACGTGACCAAATGAGATTAATGACTCGTGAAAGACCTCCGTGGGGCTATGCGTTCACCAGACCCAATTAAATAAGATAATAAGAATATTATAATTAAAAGATATAGCCACCAGCCAAAGGTCATCAAACCTCCTTGTCTGGTGGCTTTTGCTTGCCTGTGCCTATGTCATCAATTACAAAACCCCCACCACCAAAACAAAAAATCCACATCACAAATCGGCAACAAAATACAAAGTCCACAGCAATTTTAAGCCCAAAAAACTTTGAACATAAAAAACCGCAGCCACTTTTATTGCTTGGTGCGGTTTTTGTTTATTAATTGTTGTCATCAAATTACACAAATGATTATTTTTGTCCGTTGAAGACAAATAAAAAAGCAACTGGCTTTTTATGCCATGCTTGGGCTTACCGTTACCGATGGGCGGCCGTGACCTTCTCGTATCAAATAATGCACATACCGGGCAGAAAGATAACCACAGGCTTTTATGGCCTCCATAACAAGAGTAGCTTTGCTTCTAAAATCCATAATGCGATGCTGGCGCATAAGTCCGCATATGTCGGTAACGGCTTGGTGCAGTTCGTCCGCTGTGACGGGTGATGTGCTGCGCATCCTTCTGGTAGCAAATTTTATAGCGTGGATAGTCTTGGTATCAGCTTCTTTCCTTGGGCGGCGTTCGTTTAGCTTGAAGTTCATACCAAAGTCACCGAAAGGAATAAAAACATTATCGCCATCCAGCTCAAATGACACCATTTCTTTGATACCATCGATGCGGGACAACTCATAAAGCATACGAACCACAGACCGCTTTGATTTGCCTGTCCACTCCACAATTGTTTCAATGCGCAAGGAAATCCCATCACGCTTAGCGTGATAGTTCATCAGCTTAATAATTCGCAGGATAATTATTTTCTGGCTACGGGATAGTGTGTGAAATTTTGGGCTATGTAATATTTCGTGGTTCATGTTCATGTAAGGCACGGCGGTATAATCTTTGGACGAAAAATCATTATCAACAAACCGCAAAGTCCACCAACCATAATGCCAATTATCTACATCCCTGCGCCATTCAATCTCAATCAAGCCCATGGCTTCTAAACGGTTTAGGGACTTGTAAAAACTGGAATAAGACATCCCCAAAGCATCAGCAACTGACCCATAATGGACACCACAAACAAGCCCATCATCATCTTGGAATTGGGCAAGATGGATGGCAAGGCTAATATCTTTACCTTTGCCGTGCTGTAAAAGCTTGTCCAGATTATGGAGTGCCAGTTTCATTTTTCTTTCACCTCGTGGGTTTTTGATTGGGGTCTGGTGTGGTGCTGAAACCAAGATTTGATTGTGTAGCAAGGCTTGATTGTGCAACGAGCTTTCGGAAACCGGTGGACACATGGGACATCTCCGCAATAAGTGGAGCATCTCCCGCCATCCAATTATCAGCAATACCATGATTTGCAATTTCTCGCAGGAAAGCGGCAACCATCACAGTCATCACATAGCTATCCAATATACATCTTTTAACTGCTCCCATCACAAGAATAAAGACCACAGCTGATGTAATCATATCCGAGCTACCAGACATTACCCCATTGTAAAGCCAGATGAATCCCATCACATAAAATGCCAGCGACACTAAAAAGGAATACAGGGTAGCAAGGGCGGCTTGCTTTGCCATGGCTCTCCATCCACGTACATAACTTATCACGCCCAACACCGAAGCACGTAGGGGGCTGATATCCTCGCGCAAGAATGTAAATGCCAGACAACAATCATCAACATGCCGTAGCAACTTGCCCTTAAAAGCTCTAACAGGCAATGCCAAAAATCCAAGGGATGATGTTGCGCTATTCATCATTGGTTGCAGTTCAACTAATGCCCTGTGTACCATTTTATCAATTACGAAAAATATATTTGCCTTGGCAAATTTCTTCTTAACCCGTTCCATGCCATAAGCCACTTGGTAGTCGGGTATACTGTTAAAATTCACAGCTCTAACAATGACAGAGATGTGGCCGACACGAAACATGAAGCGCAAGTATCTTTTGAAGATGAAGCCCAATAAAGGCAAGACCACCACGGCCAAAAAGATGCCCCATAAAGCATGGCTGCCAAAGTTAGTCCATGTATCCCAGTTAGTCCAGCAATACCATGAAGCGGTAATATGTTGCATGGAAATAAACCCACGAACCAGTAAGGCTATGATAAGGGTTAGGAGTGCCACGAACAGCAACCGCAAGCCCAACTTGATAAAGACGAAAGGCAGAGTTCCTTTGAAAATTTCAAAAGGCGTTAGGACGGTTGTTGGGTTGAGTGACATATTTTTTATTGGTGTGTTACTATTGTTTTTAGCCATATGATAGTCTCCTTGTGGTGGGATGGACTTCGATTTCACCCGGTAGATTTTTAATAGATTCAGATTTTGAACAGCAATTTGCAAATCCAAAATCAACAGCCCATAGAGCGAAAGCGTTAAAAAAGTGGTCGCCAAAGGCACGAGATAAAAGGGGTCAAAATTGCATGATTCAACTTTGGCAAGCAGGGAGTCGTGGGCCCATGCCCTCGACTCCCGCTTGTTGGTGCTGCGCCCCAAGCCCCCCCAAGAGCAGGTCGCACTCCCTGCGGTCGCACTCCCCAAAAACCAGAAGACCCATCTGCGAAGGGTGCTTCTAAAATGAAAGGCAGCCCGGCAAAAGGCAGTACGAAAATTCCAAGACCTCGTGACAAAACACAATACAAAACTTTAAGACCCCCATCATAAATTCCAAGACCAAATTTACATATCCTCAACAAAAATTGCACTACTAAAATTCCAAGACCTCCGGCACAATTATCGTCCCACCTGTACATGGTCAAGATTTGGTTGGGACAACTGGTGAGTGGGAGCATTTAGCAAAGCGCGGCTAACGGCTTTTACCTTGGAAAGCTCACGCACCTCTTTACTATACTTCCTATGATTATTGGACTGTTTGCCCCGTTCCTTTTGCAGAGCCGCCCTCTCCCTTCGCAAGTCATCGGTATGCGGCACGGGCTTACCTTTTGACTTACCGTAGCCATGCTGGGTAAAATAATTTATAGCCGCTTCATAGCGCATAAGTGTGGCTCGGTTGGCTTCATAAAACTGCGGTGCAGGGTGTGGGGTGCCTTTGATTTTATCCGTGGCGGATGGTTGCCAAGCTTTAAGTTTGACATACTGCTCATGAACGGGCGCACCCTCGTTGTAGTTCTTGATTTCAATTGATAACTCATCTATCTCCGCCAACCGCTTGTCGGTGCTCACAAGAGCATCACCAGCCAAGTCCTGCTTGTTCCGGACTGCTTCCAGCCGCCCATCCAGCTTGTCCAAAGTGTCAATGCCATGTTGGTTAAGATAGGACAGGGCATTGATTGCATCTCTATCTTTGTAGCCAGCTTCCAGCAGGGCATGGATGGAGGATTGTAGTTGGGCTAAAAAGCTTTGTGGTTCCGGTTGATGCAGTGCAGTCGATAAATCGGCGGAGGGTGTATTTGATGCATCAATATGTGCCATCTCTTTGTGGTTGGATAGCTTGGATTCAATATCGTCCTTACCGTAACCCTCGCCCAAAGATTTTTCTGTCAGCCTGATGGGCTGCTTATAATCTTTGTGGGACAGAGAAATGTTTTTGCCACGTTGCTTTGCCAACCAGCCAAAATCATTTTTAAGAACTTCCAAAAACTCTTTAAGGTTTTTGGGTTGGTGCTTGTGTAGGGCGAGGTCTATATTAGCTCGCAATGCATCACGGTTGGTTAGTCGGGTGTATTTATTATCTTGTCTATATTGGGCGGTCAGCTTCTTACTAAGCGAACTCTGCTTGGGATTTTCAATAATAGATAAACCATTTTCAAGACAGATGTGGTCACTGGTTCTTCGTAAAGCTATGGCTGGCCAGTCAGAGTTTTTGAACTTCTTGTCCAAATCCAATTGTACAGCATTAAAGTATATGTGATTATGAACATGACCCCTGTCCACATGTGTACCAACCACAAAAGCATGGTTTCCCTTGGTAAACCGCAGGGCAGTTTCATAACCTATGCGGTTGGCTTCATCTGGCGAAATTTCACCCGGCTTAAAAGACTGCTTCATGTGATACAATAGCACATCCTTATGGACAGGAAGCTCACGACCACCCGCAGCGTGGTACTGGTGCTTGCTTTGCAAGAATTTCTGGGGTGCAGTGCTTGGGGTGCATCCGTAAACTGACACAAGTTGTCCGCCATCTGTCTTTTCGGGATTAATGCCGTAATTGATACAGTCACTCATGGTGTTGGATACGGACTTGCCACCCGATGCTTTGATGGAACTAATATGCGTCCATGCCATTAATCATCATCCCCAATAAACCCAAATATAAAGGGATTAAAATGAGTACGATTACCCAGCCAATTTGTCCGTATAATCTCAAAATGCAAGTGCGCCCCTGTGGATGCTCCTGTACTACCCACCATGCCAATGGGGTCGCCCGCTTCCAGCTCTTGCCCTACATATACGGATATTTGGTGTAAGTGGGCGTATCTGGTATGTATCATATAGGGCAATCGTGGCGGAAATAACCGGGCGGGGATGTAGTGAGTTATCTCAACCCAATTTCCAAAGCCATTAGCTTGGTATTCCGCCCTTGTAACCACACCGCCTTGGCTCGCCAATACTGGTATGCCTGTGGGCAAGGCAATGTCTGTACCACGGTGCATCTGGCGAGTGAGCGAGAAAGGGTCAAGGCGATAACCAAAATGGCTGCTTACAAACCCATCCCAACGAAAGGGAAAAGGCGAACCAACAAACTGCCTGTTGCCGTGTCCAATCTCTAAAAACATGTCGAAATGTTCTTCTTGGTCCGCACCCTCTTCCCTATCGGGGTTATTCCTAAACATCTCCCTAAACAAAAACTCCATAGGGGTGGCGTTTAGGTATATGTGCATAGAATGCCACTCATATTCAATCACCACAGGCTCTTGCCATTCTACCCAGACCCAATCTTCAATCCAATGGGAGTAGCCATCATCATCATACTCATACCACCCATGGTCTTGATATTCGCCAAAAGTCATAATGACTGTGCGGCTTCGTATCTCATAAAAGTCTTCGGTGATTATCTCATATTGCTGGTCAATTAACCCAAAAATCCTTGGGCGTATTTGTGGGTAGTTTATTTCATCGTGATATAGTGCCGTGAAACCCGATAACAGTACGTGGGGACAATGGCGTATTGCCCCCATAAGGGGCATTACCAATATCCTCGTGGCAACTTCATCTCCGAAAAGGTCGCCTATGGTGAGTGGCCCGGTCTCCAATGACCACGTACCCACAAGGCGAACTTGCTCCCCTCCGTTTAGAAATGATGCCGCCTCGTTAAAACCACCAACGCCCATGCTTAGCAGATATTCCTTTACAACCACTTCACCTTCGGTATAGGCTATTGTAGTACTATTCAAATCGTAGTCATCGGCGAGGTAGCTGGTGATGGCAATAGTTGTTGCCATGATGATAACCATCATAATTAAGGCCACAATTGCTGCTATTACAAGAATGGCAAGTGCAATACCGCCAACAATGGCAAGTACATAGGGATTGGTCATGGCCGCCCTAATCCCTCTGCCAATCCATCTACGCAACGCCCTTAGCGATGTAGGTATCCAGCTTCTGGGGTTTAGTAGCCGAAAGTTTACTAAGGCTAACGACCTTTGCCGCATCATGCGCATTTTTGCTCTGCGCTGGATTTTATCCCTTGCAGATTTATAGGCGGAGCTGTCAATACCGCTTGTCCGTGCAACATTGGCAAGCTTGGCTTTATCACTTGTGCTTCTAAGTTTGCCGCCTAAGCTTTGACTAGCAACCTTGCCTACACGCTGAGTCTTTTTAGCCCAGCCGGAAACCTGCTTGGAAAAGTCTTCCTCCTCATTGCCCGTGTCAGCCATTTTGCCCGGAGCCAAGGTTCTGCCCACTTGGGAGGCGAATTGAGATAGATGGGGTGCAATAGGGTCTATTTTATCGGGTTTCATTGTTTCGCCTCCTTTCAACAGGCTCCTGCTTTCGCCGTTGCCATCTGCGCAACTATCTAAAAATCGATTGACATTATACCTAAATTTGTGTATAATATTGATATAAGATTAATTTAACGGAGGTAATTATGCCAACAATTAAGCCCAGCGCATATCTGCGCAATAATTATAACGAGGTGTCCGAGTTTTGTCATTCCAATGATGAGCCCATGTTTATCACCAAAAACGGTCATGGTGACTTGGCAGTTATGAGCATTAAGACTTATCAAAGGCTTTTTGGCCGTTATGAGCTTTACAACTTACTGGACGAAGGCATGGAAGATATAAAGGCGGGCAATTATAGAAAGTTTGATGACTTTGTAGCGGAGTTTAGAAAGGAAATGTACCAAGATGACACACACAATACACTTATCTAAACTGGCGGAAATCGATTTACAGCATATATACACTCATATTGCAGAGGAACTGCAAAGTCCTATGTGGCTCGTGTACTTCATGGCCGCCAGGACTGGGTTAATATTTTAAGGAATGACGAGCAGGAGCAGTAACCAATCTCAAAATCTCACCAACTTCATGGGCAAGTGCGTTGTAATCCCTGCGCAAGGCATCCACATCAGCCGCCCGCACGGCTTGTCCGCTGTTGGCTGCCCTTGCAATCTGATTCAGGTTATTGGTAGCGTTGGACATCAAAAACATCAATTTATTCAAACCGGATAAATCCACATTTAAGATGCAGCCTTGATTAACCATTGTTCTTATGAAATTGGAGCGGTTTTTTGCCCCCGCCTGCCCCATCCTCTCCGATAAGGAAGCCAATTCCTCATCGGAGAGGTATATTTTTATGCAGTTGTTTCTGGCTATGGGCTTATCTTCCTTCATGGTCGTGGGTGTCATAGGCAAACTCCGCAGGGCTATCATCAAAAGCATTGTCGGCACTTTCAAGGGATTGGAAGTCCGGGTCGCTGACTTCCGCCATGATATGGTCGCTCTCTTGTGTAAACTCATCATTGCCATCTTCAATTAAGAAGTCCTCTGCATACTCGTCATCATTAGTGCCAAAGGATTCCAAGTTGGCTGCACTCTTTTTCTTGCGGGAGCGTGCATAGAAAAAGAATATTGCGCCCATCATTGCCAGGATTGCAAACAGGGCAACGGGGCTCATCCCAGCCCTGCGACCACCCCCCTCTGCTTCTGATGGGGCAGCAGTCTGGTTCTGGGCTTGATGGAAACCACCTGTAAATCCACTTGGCATCCCGCCTCGCTGGATGCTGGCATATTCGTCCACTTGCCCGGCAAGCGACATAAGGTAAAACTCTGTTACCGGGGCTAAGAAGTAAACATTGTTTTCCTCCCTGCTTCTGTCGATGATGAGGAAAAACACATTGCCCGCTTGGCTGTTGATGGTGATAAACTCCATATCACCAACCATGATTGAATCCACCAGCTCACCGCCACCACTGGGGGTTAGGGATGATGGGCTTGGTAATATAACTTGACCATTGGTTTCTAATAGGTCGGGTAATGGTTCTGGTGGCATTTCTGGTGCGGCATCTTCTTGGTAAAGTGACAAAACATCCACGTTTATGCCGAATAGGTCGAAAAACCAGTCTGGGGGTGGTTCGTCCGGTAGTCCGGATATGTTGATTTCCTCGGGTTCTGGGGGACTTGTGGTAACGGGTGCTTGTGGAGCCACAGTTTGGCTGCTTGCGCTTTGACCACCAGCACCAACCTCCAAATCTGACACAGGTGTAATGGATAAAATGTTTAATGGCGTGTGATTAATTGCATTTCTGCCGTTTTGGTATGTATGGATATTATAAGACGGTGCGTCATCCACTTCATCACCAAACACTATTAACGGTGAAAATACCATGGTGAAAATGAGAATGGATAGAATTGGTAAAGCTCTTAACCATTTAGTCATTGCTTGGCTCCTCCTTTGTTGGCTTTGCTCGAAATGTGCTGTGTAGCAGTTCTTCAATATTCGCAAGGGGTACATCATATTTTTGCATAACTCCTTGAATGATGCCACTTTCAATCTCCTTGCCTCTAAGTTCCAAGTCGGCAACCTCCTTTTTGGCGGCTGATAGCTGCTCTTCAATCCTTTTAACCTTGGCACTGGCTTCTGCAATGCGTTTTTTATTGCTTTCCAGCAATTTATGTTGATATGTGCTCATTGGCTGCCTCCTCATCTGGGGCAGGGCTATTACCTGCGCTTCCGTGTTTTTCATTAGGCTTGGTGGACATCAGCTTGTACAGCTGGGTATCTGTTGGGAAATTGTCTACCGAAGCGATTATAATATTGCCATACTTGATTAAGGCATCTCCCGGGGATGCGTTAGTTACGTGGTTAAGCAGTTTTGGCGAGATATTAAAGCGTTCTGCCAAAATCTTGCCATCATCAGGGGCTTGGTCAAGAAGTGCCACAAACTCACAGTTTTCAAGAATGGTTGCAACTTGGGGTGATTGTAAAAATTCCTTTACATTCTGGGTGATAACGCTGGGTATTGCGCCCCACTTTCTGAATCGTTTATACATCTCGGCAGAATATGATGCAGTCTGCTGATGTCGGATTAAAAGGTGAAACTCATCAAAATATGTCCAAGTTCCACGCCTATCCTTTCTGTTTTGAGACACCCTTGACCATATTTGGTCTTGGATGACAAGCATTGCCAGCGGCCGCATGCTTTCTCCCAGTGATTTTGTATCAAAGCAGATAATGCGGTTTTTGGTGTCTATATCGGTTTGGTGGTTGAACATGGTGTATGAGCCATGCACAAAGTGGTGAAGGGCTTGCGCCAAGCCTTGTGACTTTTCTTCCCAGTTTTTGCTGGTGGGCTCTTTGGGGTCAGCTTCAATCATCAGCGCATTGTACAAATCTTCTAATATGGGCATATTTGCAGGAGTAGGATTTTCAAGATATTCTCTGTACACCACATTCACACAGTGGTCAATGATGGACTTTTCTACATCCTCAAGCCCCATGGGTCTTGTAGTGATAACTTCCATCATCGCTGTTACAAACTCGCTTTTCAGCTCTATTGGGTCGTTAGGCTCTTCTGGTGTGCCGTAATCCAGCACAATGTCCATGGGATTTATATGGCTTTTTGTTGATGATGAAAGCTTAATTACCGTGCCGCCCAACCTTTCAATCAGGGCGGAATATTCACCCTCTGGGTCAAGCACCAAAATGGTGTCGGATGTTGCCAGAAAAACGTGAACAAACTCTCTTTTCACAAGGAAGGATTTGCCACTGCCGGGAATGCCCAGCACAACGCCATTTGCATTTTTAAGATGCTTACGATTGGCAAGGATAACTTTGCCTGAAATTGCGTTAGTGCCGTAATAAATGGCTTCCTTGTCTTCTTGGAATATTTCTTGTGTAGAAAATGGGATAAAGGCTGCCAAAGCGGATGTTATCAGCTTGCGGGACAATGGCTCCGGTGTTTGATTAACGCCAAGTGCCAGCGATGACATCAGCCCCTGCTCCTGCATGTATCCCATCCTGCGAAGTTTGCAGCCGTATTGGGATGCAAGGCTTTTGGTTGCGGTTATCCTGCTGGTTAGGTCATTGGGATTTTGTGCAAGATGCGTTACAAGGAAGTGTGTATCAAAATATTCTTCATTGCCCTGTAACTCACTTATTAGGCTTTTTGCCGCATCGGAATACATTTGGATATCCGGCGGTAAAATGTCCGAATCATGGTTGTTTGCAAAAGCTTTTTTCTGCCTGCTGGCTTTTGCTGCATCAACATCAGATAACTTGCCCTTAGCGTATTTTAGAGCCTTGGTTTTATCCATAGGGCGTATATGCTGATTTATCATTATTGGATAGTCCGTATCCAATAATTTAGTTAAGAATTTATCGGGCAATTCCTCGGTAGATATTTCCAGATAAGACATTGCCCCAAAAGTTAATCGACCTGTTTTGTGTGGGGCTGACAGCACAAATGTTTCCGGCTGGAAACGGAAATCTTCCGGCTTTATGTAGTCCTTGGTTGGGGCGTTCTTATTGTTATCTTTGGGAAAGTCTTTCATTGAAAACTTGTCCGCCGGGCTTGGATTTAATTGCTTGTGTAGCAGCCTTAGCCGCTCTCGCCCATCCAGCGGGTAAGCCATAACCCTAAGTCCGGCAAAAACATCCAATATCTCTTTTTCAATACGGTTAAGCCTATTGGCAGCATCTTTTATATTCTTCGCATGGATGCCAAAGGTTGCGTATTTTCGCTTAATTAAGCCTTTGTTGGCTTGGAATAATTTTTGTTTTAGCATGGTATAAAATTCTTTACGTATGCTTTCGAACTGGTCTTTCTTGCCACTAAGCTTAATTGCCGCTTCAATCTCCCGCAAATCCGGGTAATAATTGATGTAAGTTAGTTGTAGGGTTATTTCCTCGTTAAAAGAATTAAGCAACTGACACCAATAACCGAAAACCCTTTGTTTTTCATATGTACCCGCCAATTGAAAGTTTGTGTCCTCAAATGCAATGGTTTTGGTGTAGTAATCTTCGGATACTTGGCACAGGCCACTGGGAAGCATCAAAGTGTAAGGTATTGTATCTTCAACAGTGACGGGCGGTATTACTTGTCCAAAAGCCTTTTTGTATACAAATTCCTTTGACCGGGCGAGGAAGGACTTAGCTTGTGGTGGGCTTATGGGTGGTTGTTTTGGGCTTTGACGGGCTTGTTGTTGTGGTGGCTTTGTTTGTGGGACTTGTGACCTTACTTGCAACATTTTGCTTCACCTCCTCGGGATTTGTTTTTAGGGCGGGCTGGGAACTCCTTACAGAGGGAAAGAGCCAGAACCTCAATTTTAGTAATAATAAATTTTCAACAGACATTCCATCACGCTTATAAAAAGCCAAGAAGCAAGCGGGCATCACTATTATGATTATAATCCACACCGCTCCCGTGATGGGCATGAAGCGGGATGCTATTTGATAGGCAATGAAGCCCAAGGCTGCGGCAATGCCTAAGTATGTCCATTGCCGCTTTGTAAATAGACCCGCCTTAACTGTCATTTTGTCAAGGTCTTTTGGGATTGAGATGTGCAAATCTTCCATTTTGTCACCCTTTCATTGATTATCAATTCGCTCCAAAGATGCTTTTTGATATTTGCTGGGTTTTTATTAGCAGTATGATTAGCATAACGGAATACGCAGTGACCTCCAACATTGACACCAAAACCTCCATGGCGCTGGTGGGCACAACCGCAAATGTCATCATTAAAAATCCATACATTCCTAAAATAACCATCATTAAAAATCCTTGGAAAGCTGTTGATGTAAGGGTTTTTATATAATTCGTTCCAATATTGCCCCATTCCCGATTTATAAGCGTGGCAAATGGCATTGGTGCAAGTGAGATTTTTAGTATAATCAAAAACATCCTATAAAGCACGATGATGATGATTGCAACCCTGCTGACCACCATAAAAAGGCCCAGCAAGAAGCTTACCATCCATATATTGGCTAATGTACCTACTGTGTAATCATTTCTTAGTGCATCCTCCAACTCCTCAAACATAAACTCGAAGTCGATTAAATCAAGGGTGAGATGACCTTCTGCCAAGGTAACAGCACTTACCCCCACCTCAAAAATCCAGTTGACTATGGGGAATACATTGGTTAGGAGAAATGCACCTATGACCACTTTTGCAAGCCATTTGAAAAGGTGGGTGTAATCAAAATCCCTAAAATTATTGCCCTCTGACAGCATGGACATAAACTCATAAGCCACGATAAGCCCAAAGATTACCACGGCAACGGGTAAAATTATGTTGTCTGATAGGGTTTGAAGCAGGTTGAATGGATTGCATCCCAAAAAGTCTTCGGGAGTAATGGTTAGTGTATCCGCCGCTATCGCAATCTCATCTTCCCACATTACAAAGGCATTTTCCACATTCGAGATAATGCCATCTATCAGCCAATCACTTATAACACCCCCCACCCCATCATTAATAATGTCAATTATCCAGCGCATAGGTGCAAAACCTCCTAAAATTGCAATTATGTAGCATTAATTGATTGGGCTTGTCCTTTTAGAACAAATCTCCCAGCATTGGAATGATAAGGAAGCCCACAACGATAATACCGATGCCGCCAATGAGCTGCCATCTTCCTTGGCTAACCTTGCTGCCGTCACCCTCGCCTTGACCGTCAAAGAGCTTGATTGCGCCAAAGGCTCCCAAGGCTCCGCCACCAGCAACCACGAGGGTCTGTAATACATCAACAATGGTGTTCCACATATCCACACCAATGTTGGGGTTTAGGGTTATGCCTACGGCAAATCCCGTGTTGCTTAAAAACTGTTGAAACATAAAATTTCCTCCTTTATTCACACAGTTAATTTATTTTTTGGTTCTGTGTGTTCCTGTTTGGGTAGTTCTGGGTGCTGTTTTTGGTGCGGGGCTTATTTTGCCAGCTGGTCTAACCTGCGGCTTTTTGTTTAATTGTCCGCCCCCTTGCATTTTTTGGTACATCGGATGAGCGGTTACATCGAACTTATTGGACAAAAATGGAGCAACACCCCGAAGGATTAACAGACACTTGCCCCCATCCAGGCGGGCAAGCTCATCGGTGGTCATCAACTCACGACCGGATTTTTTGTAGCTTTTGCTATACGAACCACTTTTGCCCGTGGTTTCAGAATTGTCCATCATGTCAATTGTTTCTTTGCCAATAACCCTTGTAAGGTATTTAAGGGTTTCTTCATCATCGCCCCCAAGAAACAGCTTACTGTCGCAGTTGCCTATTATGGTGTTCATATGCTCTTTGTAGCCTGCTTTGAGCTGGCTTAGTGATTGCAAGATAATGTTGACAGATATTTCATAGCTACGCACATATGAGATGACATTTTCAAAATCAGGGATTGTGCCCAATAGCGATAGGTAAGCCTTTGAAGTCATCTCCAGCTTTTCCCCCGCTCCACACCGTGCATGACAGTTTCCCGTCACACGGCGTTCCATCGATTTTGAACATTCATACAAATTACACAGTTTG
>WRAX01000004.1 GCA_009779935.1 Defluviitaleaceae bacterium
CTACTACTGCAAAGCCTTTACCGTGTTCACCTGCCCTTGCAGCTTCTACGCTGGCGTTTAGGGCAAGTAGGTTGGTTTGGAAGGCTATGTCTTGTATGGTTTGTACTATTTTGGAGATGTTGTCACTAGAATCCTTAATTTGCCCCATGGCATCTACCATTTGCCCCATGGCGGCATTGCCTTCCTGGGCATTTTCAGCAGATTTGCCTGAAAGCCGGTTGGCATTTCCTGCACTTTCTGCATTGGTGCGGGTTTGCTGGTTAATAAGGTCGATTGATGCGTTAAGCTCCTCTACACTGCTTGCTTGCTCTTGCGCACCATTTGCCAAATCAATTGCGGATGTGGAAATTTGGGAAGAACCTGCAAACACATGCTCGGAAGCGTTGGTGATTTCGGACATGGTTCTGTGCAAAGTAGAACCAATGTTGTTTAAGCTATCCTTAATTGCGTCAAAGCTTCCCACATACTCACGGTTAATGCGCACAGTTAAATCGCCATCAGAAACGGCTGATAAGGTTTTCCTGATTTCTTCAATATAAGCGGAAAGGATTTCGATGGTGCTATTTACAGCGTTTTTGATTTTTAAGAAATCACCTGCATAGTTGCCTGTTATATTGGTACCAAAGTCGCCTCTGGAAAGATTGTCCATAACATCACTTATCTCTGTTAGCGGCGCATCAACAGCGGCGGCAATTTGGTTAAGGCCTTTCATAATATTGCCCCAACCGCCTGCATACCTGCTTGGATCAATTTGCACATTCATATCACCTTTTACGGCGGCGGCATCTACCATTGCACCAATTTCAGCATTTACAGCCTCCAAGTTGGCTTTCAAAGAATCCACAGCTTGGTTAAGCACGGCCTTTTTGCCCGGTAGTTGCTCCAAGTGGAAGCCAAAGTCACCATCGCCAACTTGCTTCAAAACACCAAGCGCATTTACAAGGTCTTTAACAAAACCATCGGTAAAGCCGTTTAGTGCTTTTATCATATCTGCATAACCGCCTTTGTATTTAGAGGCATCAATGCGGTATTCGATATCGCCGTTTGTATTGGCCTCGTGGGCGAATTTATCAATATCATCCACAATACTTTTCATTGTGTTGATTAGCTTGTAAACATCGCCTGTTAGTATTCCAATCTCATCTTTTGTGACCTTGGAGTTGTCCAAGTTAATATTAAGCTGGCCGGCAGAAACTTGGGCAGTTAAGGAAACCAAATCTGTAACAGGCTTTGAAATAGCACGGGCGATAAGTATGGCAAGCAAAATGGCAACAAGCACCACAACTGCACCAATAATTATAACCATATTACGAATGCCCTGTACATCCCCTGCAAGGTTAATTTCACTACTCGCAATTGCGGTGTTGGTCATGTCCACGAGATAGTCGGTGGCATCAATAACACTATTAACGATGTAAACACCGCCTGTTACAACATCCAGTGCAGCAGCATGGTTGCCTGCTAAGGCATATCTATGGGCGGGCATAAAAATCTGGTCAATATATTGCTGTGTCAAATTACGCACATTTTGGCTTAACAAAAATCTTTCTTCCCGGTCTGCCTGCGTAAAAGCTGAATTTCTTCTTATTGTATCATCATAGTCTTCCATAGCAGAAAGCACACCGGCGTGGAAGCCAAGCATTTCATTGTAAAGGGACATGATGGCATCTTGGTTGGCATTTGGGGCGTGCATTACCGTGCCTGTCAGCGTGCGCCTTATTGCACGTATGTTGGATTGCGCCTCCATAGAAGCTTGCCGCCTTGCCACGGATTGGTCTAAAAGGGTGCCGTAAGCATCGCTAACATTGCCAACTTGTACCCAAGCAACCACTGCCAAAACAATGGTTAGCAAAATTACTGCGCCAAAACCGATAATCATTTTACTGCTAATTTTGATGTTGTTAAACCATTTCATTAAAAATCCCCCTCGATAAGTTAGAGTTTAGTATGTCATCTTCTTTGGTGTTGCTTGCCCTACTTGTACCTAGTGTTGGGCATTCTGCTAATTATATCACAAGCTACAAATTTTGTCAAGAAAAAACATCAAATGGTATTATTGTTGTTCTTTATACAACCTCATCCGCTCTTCATGGCTTACAACTTTGTCTATTTGGTGCAACATCCACATATAGCCGAAGGGGTCGGAAAACATGGCGTTTTTTAAGCCCATGGCGGGCATCTCTGTAATCGGTACAACTTGCTGGCAACCATTGTCCATGGCGGCTTTCCAATTGGCATTTATGTCGGGCACCGCCACATTTATCCACATGCTGCACGGGTCGCCTGCTTTGGGGGCGATAAGCATATGCTGCGGGTTTTCGTCCAGCATATGTATACGGCTGCCGTAGATGGTGAAAACCACTTCGCTGTTGCCTACGCCAAAATCGGACACTTCCACCCGCTCCACTT
Organism: Defluviitaleaceae bacterium; assembly: GCA_009779935.1. Taxonomy (GTDB): domain Bacteria; phylum Bacillota; class Clostridia; order Lachnospirales; family WRAX01; genus WRAX01. The sequence goes on from WRAX01000004.1 coordinate 2,410, forward strand.
CAAAAATCTTTTCGTAAAGCTCCATGGCGGCAATGGAACTTTTGGCAACCATGCACACTTCCAGTCCTGTAATCATAGCATTTCTCCTTTATTTTGGTTTGTTTCTATTGTTTTGTTGGTATTGTTGCAGTATATAGCTTTGCTGGGCGGGATTGGATTCCCTTGTGCCTATGCCCCTGCCTTCTTTGCCCCATATAGCTTTGGCGGCAATCTTTGTGCGCTCTTCCTGTGCACGTATTTTTACATCAATTTCCAGTACGGTTTGGATGGTCTCCTGTAAATGGCGCACTTGGTTCGGATAGTGCTGCCCCTTTTCTTGGAATGTTGCCTCTAATGGCTCAAATATAGCTTGAAAAGTATCATCGCAATGCAAAACCATGTCAATATGTGTTTGCTTTTGCTTACCCATTTCCACCAAAAACTCCCGCCGGTGTTCGGCGGATGGTGATGAGTACAGACTTTCTTGATTCTCGCAGATGCTAAGTATAGTTTCAAGGGCTTGCTGTTTTTTTGCTAAAATATCTGCCAATATTGCTAACTTGGTTTCAAATTGTTTGTTGTCATCTAACATCTTACTCCCTCCGCTGGTCCCTGTAAAAACCACGGTATACCTTGCCTGCTTCAAGGGTTTTGCCTGCACCGGCATACAATTCATCTACGGTTACAAAGGTAAAGCCCTGCTCCAACAATATGTCTACAGCTTGTATTGCTGCCATTACAGTGCTTTCGTGGATGTCGTGCAGTAAAATTATGCTGCCTTCTCTTGCACGTGCAACAATGTGGTTTCGGGTTACATCGGTGTCCCAATACCGCCAATCTTGCGGATCCACACTCCACATAATTACGGATTTGCCCTGTTCTTCCGCCGCTTCCAACACAGTGTCGTTAAATGCGCCGAAGGGCGGGCGTAAAAGGGTGGGGTAATGGCCTGTTATATCATAAATGATACTGCTGGTTTTCTCTATTTCCTGGGCAATTTGCAATCTGCTTTGGGAGGTAAAAATCCTATGGCTATAAGAATGGTTGCCTATTTGATGCCCTTCGTCATAAATGCGCTGCACAATTTCGGGATGCTCCTGCGCACTGGCACCTAAAAGGAAGAAGGTGGCACGCACGCCCCGTTCTGCAAAAGCATCCAGCAGCATGGGGGTAAAGCGGTGGTGGGGGCCGTCATCAAAGGTGATTGCCAATTTAGTGCCGGACGGTTGAGATTGGGGTGCCGGGAAAGGCCCCTGCCAAATTTCACCCAAACCTTCCAAGGGCAGGGTTATGGTTTCGGTGGTTGTGTCGTTGGTAATGTGTAAAAAAATACTTTCTCTGTTAAACGTAAAGCACTCATCCCCCGCAAGATATATCTGCTCGCCTGCTAAGTAGGCAAGGGTTTGCCTAAAATCCGCACCATTGGCAAATAAATCTTCCGGTGCTATCTCCCTCTCCTCATACAAATCGTAGTTTACAACCAAATGCTCGGCTGTAAAGCCGCTAATATCGCCGTAAAACCGTAAATCCAGTGCAATCCCTAAAATATCATCGCCGTAGGCGTATGTGCGGGGGCGCATGTGTATGTTTCCGCTGGTATTTTCCGTGGCAAAGCGGGAAATTATCCCATACACCATCTCCGCTACCAAATCATTAAGAATTTCGCTGCGGCTGACGGGATACACCAAATCCATTACAAAATACCCGTCATCCTCACGAAAAGATTGGAAAGGAATGCCCAGTACCTGCCCGCCGGGCATGCCGCTGCTGGTTTCGGCGTAAAAACGCAAAAAATCGGCGGTGGGGGCTTGCGGCACCTCCGCCATATCCGCATGGATAATATTTGTGGAAGGGGCTTGGGCATGCAATTGGGAATTGTTATTGCTGCTGCATCCCACCAAAATCAACAAAAATATAATGCATACAGCCAAAAAAAGGCTCTTTTTCATCTAAACGCCCCCAGATTTTTTACATATGTTGATTATAACCCAAATTGGTGCAAATTTCAATGGCATTTTTTCAAAAATTTTTCTTGACATGGATGGGTTAATGTGGTAGAATCTTATGAAGTGCCAAAAATGGCTTTATTTTTTGTGTTATTCACAATTATACGAGGTGACAAGATGAGAACAAAAATCACACTTGCCTGCACAGAATGCAAGCAGCGCAACTACGAATCCAAAAAAGACAAAAAAACCCATCCTGACCGTATGGAGTTTAAGAAGCATTGTAAATTTTGCAACAAGCACACTCCGCATAGAGAAACCAGATAATTTTTGGAGGGTATTTTTATGGATGATAACAACAAAAAAACAGGCGATGACGGCTCCATTATGAACAATGCAACATCTTGGTGGGGTGGGATTGTTGGCGAATTTAAGCGAATTTCTTGGCCAACACGCCCACAACTGATTAAGATGACCATTGCAGCAATTACCATCAGTGGTATTTTTGGCGCATTAATTTTCGCTTATGATTTTATTTTGGGCTTTTTGTACCGTGGCTTAGTCACCTTGGTAGGTTAGAGGTGGCTATGTCTGAATACACACAGCAAAGTGAGGCTTTATGGTATGTGGTGCATACATACAGCGGGTATGAAAACAAAGTAAAGGCAAATATTGAAAAGATTGTGGAAACCCGTGGAATGCACGACCAGATTTTGGAAGTTAGCGTGCCCACCCAAAATGTAGTGGAAGTTAAAAACGGCGTGCGCAAAACGGTTAACCGTAAGGTTTTACCCGGTTATGTGCTGGTGCAAATGCATATGAATGATGAAACGTGGTATGTGGTGCGCAACACCCGTGGTGTTACCAGTTTTGTGGGACCGGGCAGCAAACCTGTACCGCTTACTGACGAAGAGATGCACACCATGGGCTTAATTGCGGCGGAAACCGTCAACTTTGACTTTGCGGAAGGTGAAGTCGTGCGGATTACGTCCGGATCCTTTATGGATTCTACAGGTTCAATCCAAGAAGTGAACCACAACCGCCAAACTGTTACGGTGGCACTTAGCATATTCGGCAGGGAAACCCCTGTGGAGCTTGAATTTACTGAAATTGAGAGGCTATAACCAATAAGTGGGAGGGGAAACCCGTTAATACCACCAAGGAGGAAAATAAAAATGGCAAAAAAAGTAACAGGACTTATTAAGTTCCAAATCCCGGCGGGGGCAGCAACCCCTGCGCCACCGGTTGGCCCTGCGCTTGGCCAGCATGGTGTAAACCTTATGGGCTTTTGTAAGGAGTTTAATGATAGAACGGCAAAGCAAAAAGGTATGATAATTCCTGTGGTTATCACCGTTTATGCGGATAAATCCTTTACATTTATTACCAAAACACCACCTGCAGCAATTTTGCTTAAGAAAGCGGCAGGTATCGAAAAAGCCAGCGGCGAGCCGCATAAGACAAAGGTTGCTACAGTAACCTCTGCCCAGGTTAAAGAAATTGCACAAACTAAAATGGAAGACCTTAATGCCGCCAGCATTGAAGCGGCAATGTCCATAATTTCCGGCACGGCCCGCAGCATGGGCATTGTTGTCGAAGGTTAAATATATAGGGGGAATTAGATATGTTGATTGTAACCATGCAGGAAATTCCAGGCAAGCAAATTGCAAATATGGGTCTTGTTCAAGGTAGCGTTGTGCAAACAAAGCATATCGGCCGTGACATTGGTGCAAGCTTCAAAAGCCTTGTGGGCGGCGAAATCAAAGCCTACACCGAATTGATGGTGGAAGCACGTAAAATTGCCACCGACAGAATGGTGGAGCAGGCAAAAGCCCTTAATGCCGATGCTATTGTTGCAGTTAGGTATATTACTTGTTCTGTTATGGGTGGCGCTTCGGAGGTTATGGCTTATGGCACGGCAGTTAAATTTGCGTAAAGCGTTAAGGATTTTTGCAGTAGCACTAATTATGGTGGTGGGGCTTGTTGTGCTTACCGCTTGTGACGGGGCAAACAGCCACTCCTTTACCCTATCTGTAAACGAAAATTTTACAAGTTTTGACGGTGGATACTCTGTTACCGCTGACAGGATTGATAGAGGTCATCGTAACCGCACCTTTAATCTTAGTGCTTCAGATCTCGGGGCGATTCATGTATACAGCACTGTTGGCGAAGGTAGTGTAACCCTTACCATTTCCCAAGATGGTACAGAGGATGGCACGGAGGTGGTTTTGAACTTGTCAAACGGTTTTGACGGGTTCGTTGACACATCCAGCCTAAATCCTGGGCGCATCCGCTTTTCATTGCGCTACAATAGTGTGCGTGATGTTTATACAGTGGTAACTTGGAATTGATAGATTACTTGCAGTTTTAGAAATTGACCACCCTGTTAATGGCAGTGATTTGGAGGTTGTAGCTTATGACACAGCAGCTAAATTTGCATAAAGTATTACGGATTTTTGCAGCGGCACTAATTATGATGGCGGGGCTTGCGGTATTTACTGCTTGCGATGGTCCCAATAGCAGTGCTTTTACTGTGTCTGTAAACCATCAAGAGAGAACCTTGGAATCCGGCTTTTCTGCAACCGCTGATAGGATAGATAGAGGGCACCGCAACCGCACATTTAACCTTAATGCCACCGAGCTTAGAATGGTTCAAGTATTCAGCACTGTGGGCGAAGGGGATTTGACCCTTACCATCTCCCAAAACGGTGAAGAGGATGGTACGGAGATTGTGCTTGACCTGTCAGAGGGTTTTATGGGGCATGTTGATACGTCCAGTTTAAGCCCCGGGCGCATTCGCTTTTCCCTTAGATATAGCGGTGTGCGTGATGTTAGCACAACAGTTACTTGGAATTAATAATTGGAAATAAGTGGGAGGGGAAACCCGTTTGTACCACAAGGAGGATGTAAAATGCCAAAAAAAGGTAAAAAATTCCGCAAAGCGGCGGAAATGGTTAACAGCGAAATGCAATACGACACAACAGAGGCTATTGAATTGGTAACAAAAGCCGCATTTGCTAAGTTTGATGAAACTGTGGAAGCCCATATCCGCTTGGGTGTTGACGGCAGACATGCAGAGCAGCAAGTGCGTGGCACAGTGGTTTTGCCCCACGGAACAGGCAAAACCCAGCGTATATTGGTTTTTGCCAAGGGCGATAAAGCCAAGGAAGCGGAAGTTGCCGGTGCGGATTTTGTGGGTGCGGAAGAACTTATCCCAAAAATCCAAAATGAAAACTGGTTTGAATATGATGTTATTGTTGCAACCCCGGACATGATGGGAGTTGTTGGCCGCCTTGGTAAGGTGCTTGGCCCGAAAGGCTTGATGCCAAACCCCAAAACAGGTACAGTTACCATGGATGTTGCCAAGGCTATTGAGGAAATTAAGGCCGGTAAGGTCGAATATCGCTTGGATAAAACCAATATCGTGCATGTGCCTGTGGGCAAGGTTTCCTTTGGTGTGGAAAAACTGACCGAAAACTTTGAAACCCTTATTGCCGCCGTTGTTAAGGCTAAGCCATCTGCCGCAAAGGGTCAATATTTGCGCAGTGTGGTGCTGGCTTCCACCATGGGGCCGGGGGTTAAGGTTAATCCTGCAAAATTAAGTTAGTAATGCAACTGTTTGTTAAAGTTAAAAAAGCCATAGCCCCGAGATGTGGGGTTATGGCTTTTTGAAATTGTATTATTTCACAAATATAGGGCTATCATTTTCGGAGCAAATTTCACCGGAATCCCTATAACCCATTTTTGTCCAAAATTCCTTGGCTACCTCCTCGGTGGTCAAATACATACCGTGGATATTTTTTGTACTTAGCCGCTTTTCGGCGTGATTTGCCAATGCTTTACCGTGCCCGGCATGCCGCAAGTCTGCTGTTACATAAATCTCACGGATGGTTCCGTATCCTTCCTTTACGCACCAATCACTCTCCTGCGAATCTATCTGATACAGGATGAAACCTTTGGCAATATCATCTATAAACAAAATATCTAAGAAAACGATTTCGGTGGCAGCCCGCCTTATTAGTGCATTTTGCCATCTATCTAACTGGTCTTCGGTAAGCTGCTCATTATAATCTTGGTGAAAACAAGTGGTTAACATTTCTTTGAATGCAACATAATCCGAATCTGAATAACTACAAATTTTGACTTCCATACTTCCTCCTCTTATATCAGAGGGTTTATAATGATAACACCCTCCATAGGCTCTTTGTTTTGGCTAATCTCATTGATTTATGCCCCCTTTCGATAAAATCTATCATGCCCATAAAGTTCGACTATAAAGCTCGCCGATAAAACTCATCACTACCATTTTGCATGACAATCAAGTATATCACATTAAAGTGAATTAGTCAATAAAAATGCGACCATCTTTATTTGGTGATATTTTTATCAAACTATGATAATATATGAAAAACTTATTTTTTTACAAAAAATACTTGTTTCGCAAGCCGATTTAGGCTATAATTAAAGGCAGAAGTATATCTATTTTTGTGTTCGCAAAAATGAGAGGAGAAGAAAATATGTCTAATACCCGTATGGCGATTTTGAAAGACACCAGCCTGTGCGTGGCATGTTATGCGTGCAGGGTGGCTTGCCAAAACCACAATGGATTACCGGAGAATCAAAAATATCTTTCCTTACAGTTTCAGGAAAAAGGCACTTTTCCCAATGCGGAGCAACACATAGCCCGCAAAAGCTGCATGCACTGCGGCGATGCGCCTTGTGCAGAAATTTGCCCCGTTGGGGTGCTACATACCAACCGGCAAGGTTTTGTAAACTATATCGATAATACTGACGAAAACTGTGTCGGTTGCAGGCTTTGCGTAAACGCATGCCCCTATGATATTCCCGAAATTGCTGATGGCAAGATGTACAAATGTACCGGCTGTGAAGAATTGGTGGCGGCAGGGCAAGAGCCCGCTTGTGTAGACACTTGCATTGCCAATGCGCTAACTTACGGCACTTTTGACGAGATGGCTGCAAAGGCAAACAGCCGCCTTGCCCGAATTAGAACCAAATACCCCGCTGCCAATTTGTATGGCGTTGACAGCCACGGCGGCTTGGGAATGCTAACCATTTTGCGCACAAACCCCAGCGACTTTGGTTTGTCTTAATACGATAGGAGGGAAGAGAAATGGCTTTATCCAGAAGAAAATTTTTGATAATAGCAGGTGCTACCGTTGCAGTGGCAGGCGGCGTAACGGCGGGTATAATCGCCTTAAACCGCAGGGAAGATGATGATGCTGATTACCAAGCAGCAACAGACCCCGATTATGATGATTTAACCGATTTTCCTTCATATACCGAAACCCAGCAGGCGGCGGATGTGGAATTAAAGGCATCTTTTTGCAATGCTTGCTCCAGCCACTGCGGCATGTGGATACATGTTAAAAACGGCAGGGCTTGGAAAGTTACAGGGCATGAGAACCACAACAGAAGCCTTGGAACCCTATGTGCCAGAGCCCACGGACATCTTGCGTGGATTTACGATCCCGGCCGTGTGCGCACACCCCTTAAAAAAGTGGGCGAAAACCAGTTTGAGCCCATCAGCTGGCAACAGGCCGCACAGGAAATTGGCAATAAATTGCGTGAAGTTAGAGAAAGTGGCGAAGCCGAAAAGATTTTCTGGGGGCACAACCCACGCCAAACAGGCGTTTTTTACGGCACACGTTTTATGCACGCACTTGGGTCCAGTACGGTTGTAACCCACAATGCGGCATGCAATACCGCCATCCATTGCGGCTTCCAAAACACCATTGGCCGCCAAGGCCCTGCGGCGGATTTAAGAAGAAGTAATTATTTGATGATTATTGGCAGAAACTATGGTGAAGGTATACGCACGTCCCAAGCTACCCAATTTGCAGAAGCCATTGCGAGGGAAGGTGCAAAAGTTGTTTGTGTGGACCCCCGCCTTAGCGCATCTGCCGCCCTTGCGGATGAATGGGTACCAATCCGCCCCGGTACGGACATGGCATTTATCCTTGCCATGTGCAATGTGCTGATTACCGAAGATTTGTATGACAAGGGCTTTATTGCGGAATATGCCGTTGGTTTTGACCAATTTGCCGCAACCATAGGCCGATATACCCCCGAATGGGCGGAAGATATTACAACAATCCCCGCAGAAACCATCACACGCCTTGCGAGGGAGCTGGCAGCCGCCGCCCCGGCTTGTTTTGTGGATCCATCTTGGAAGGGTGCTTTTGGTGCAAACTACGCCAACTGCACGGAAACCGTGCGTACGGTAGCGTATATTAACGCTTTGCTTGGCAGCATTGGCCAACCTGGTGGTTTGGGCATCGGCTCATCCATGGCAACGGGTTTTGGCAATCTTAACGAAACCCATCCTGCACCGCCTGCTCCCGATGTGCCAAGGCTTGATGGTGCAGGGCGTGGCGGCCAATTCCCATTCGCCCCAACACCGCAAGGTTTGCCGCATAATATCGCCAGAAGGGCGATGGAGGAGCCGGGTTCGGTTAAAGTGGGCTTTATCAGGCATTTTAATCCCGTGCGCACCTTCCCCGACCACAACCATATGAAGACCGGATTTGAAGCCTTTGAAACACTTGTGGTTATCGAAACCCATATGACAGAAACCGCACTTTGCGCCGACTACATCCTGCCCGAATGTTCTTTTGCCGAGCGTGAAGAGGTTGTGGAAAACCATGGAAACACTATCGCCATCCGCACCATTGCAGTTGATAAGGTGTATCCGGAAACCAAAAGCCTTGATGAGATTATCCCAATGCTTGCAGATGCGGCAGGGGTTGGCAATTATTTCGGCTTTACGCTGGATGAGCTTAATACCGCACGCTTGGCACCGCTTGGCATTACCTTAGAAGAAATGCGTAAAAAAGGCTCTATCACAGTGCCAACCAACCCAAATAGTATGAATCCCGTTATATTTTATAACGAGGATTTTGCCGCAGCCGGCTTCAACGGCGTAGCCCGGTGGATTGAGCCCGTAACAGGGTTTAGGCTGGCGGACAACCAATTCCGCTTACTAAATGTTAAGCAAGGATATCATTCCCATACTGCAACGGCAAATATCCCGCAACTTGGGCAAATTACAAAAGATTACAACACCCAACGCCCATGGATGAATGCCACAAAAGCCGCCGAAATGGGCATTGCTGACGGGGATTGGGTAGAAATTACATCACCCCAGGGCACATATAGGGGGCAAATGAAGGTAACGGAACTTATCCACCCGGAAGCTATCGCATTCCCCGGCGGATACGGAAACAGAACGCCCTTCTTTGAATTTTCGGCATCCGTTGGCGGCGTAAACCCTAACGACCTTGTGCCCTTCCGCATGGAGCCCATTTCGGGACATGCCATGTTGCAAGAAACCTTTGTAACACTTAGAAGGGTGTAATGGCTATGCAGGACGCCCAAATGCGTGTGCAAGCATACTTGTCCCTTAGCCAGCTGTTGCAACGCCCGAATGAGGAGTTATTGGAGCATATAAACAACCCCGAATTTGATAAATTGTGGCAAAGGGTGGCGGGGGCTTATGGCATCAAAATCCCTAAAAGCTGGCAAGCTGTCAATATTCCTGATTTGGTGGAGTGGGGCAGGGCGTGGGATGTGACGATGGGGCCCGTTGCGCCATTGGCAGAACCTATCGAGTCCCTTTATAAAATTTGGACAACGGACGAGTCCTGCGGGATATCTATAGCCAAGGAAAAGGGCTACTTGAAGGGTGACTGGGCCTGCCATATGGAAGAATTGCTGATAAAATCGGGCTTCCAAATCCCAATGCAATTTAACCACTGCCCCGACCATCTTGTGCTGGAATTGGAGTATTTCAGCTTATTGATTGAAGATGCATCCCGGCAGGCGCAGGCAAATTTTGCCAAATATCATCTGGACTGGCTGGAAGAGTTGCTGAAAACAGCCAAGGACAGGGATGTGCCAAAAATCTACCAAGACTTGTACCGCCTTTGTGCAGACTTTGTAAAGGCGGATACCAAAATGCTTATTTAACTATAAACCAAGGGGGATCACGATAAATGCTTAACATAGGCACGATGGAAATGGTCGTATTATTGTTGGTGGCATTTATCGTGGTTGGCCCCAAGGATTTGCCCAAGGTTGCAAGGGGCGTTGGTAAGGCAGTTAGGTATGTAAGGGGTTTATGGACAGAAGTGACAGCAGCACTTAATCTGGAAGAGGAAATGGAAGCGGCAAGCGACTTAAAGGCAACTGCCAAAGAAGCTGTTGACACAGTGCAGGAAATTAAAAAAACCGCCGCAGATACCCTAAATCCCAAAAACCTGCTAAACCCTGTTGAAAAAGAATTTAACGATGCAAAGAAAGAAATACAAAAACTGTAAGGAGTGGGTTATTTTGCCATATTTGGAAACGGCCGAATTGGTGTTTATGCGCATTGGCACAACCGAAATAATTTTATTGGTTATTTTGGCATTGCTAATTTTTGGCGGAAGCAGACTTGCCGGCCTTGGCAAGGCTTTGGGTACCAGCATCCGTGATTTTAAGAAAGAAACATCAAGTGTGGACAAACCAGAGGCCGAAGAAGCCAAAACAGAAGAAGACAAGGAAGAAGCCACAAATGCCTAAAGAAAGTCTTTTGCAGCACCTTCGTGAGCTGCGGAAGGTGCTTACAGTTAGTGCCATTGCTGTATTTGTTGGTTTTGTTGCCATTTTCTTTCTGTTTTCGGAAGAGCTTTTGCTGTTTTTTAGCCGCCCCCTACTGGACAGGGATGTGGATATTATTAATATTGGGCTGGCAGAGCCATTTGTGGCGCAACTGCGGGTTTCTTTTGTGGCGGGATGCGTTTTGGCATCCCCTGTTGTGTTTTGGAAAATTTGGTCATTTGTGCGGCCCGCCCTATTCCCTAAGGAGCGTGCGGCCTTTCGCTTTACATTTGTAATTGTAATGCTGCTTTTTATTTTGGGGGTGCTGTTTGCCTATATTTATGTATTTAACATCACCATAAATTTTTTCTTGTTAATGGGAGAAAATGTGGCAACCCCCCAAATTTCCATAGATATGTATTTGCGCATGTTATTTAATTTTGTTATCCCATTTGGGTTGGCATTTCAGTTGCCTGTTATCACCTATCTGCTGCACAGGCTTGGTATTGTCAAACTACAAGGGTTGACAAAAAACCGCAAATACGTTGTTTTTGCAGTTTTTGTGGTGGCAACAATTATAACCCCGCCGGATTTTTTATCACAAATAATGTTAGCCTTGCCGCTGCTATTTCTCTACGAAATCAGCATTATTGTGATACGCCTAACCGCATCACGTAAAAAGCCTGTAAGTGAGGATGGCCAAAATGATTCATAGGCTTGTTTTTGCATTGGTTGCCAATGATGCGGATAAAACCAAGCAGCCCCCAAAACCCACTGTGGATTGGGAGTGTTGCTTTAACCGCAAGCAAAAACGCCACGAATGCACAGTTTGTCGTGATATTTGCCCAAAAAACGCTATTGTTTATGATGGGCAAATAAAAATAAACAAAAACCTTTGCAATGGTTGCCATCTTTGCCACGGGGTTTGTCCCACCCAGTGCATTTACCAACAAAGCGGCTTTATTAGGGGTGGCAACGGGGAAGATAATCCTGTTTTAATGTTTTGCTGCAGACAGTGCAAGGCCGGCTCTATGGAGGTTAGTCTGCCCTGTATCGCTTCTATGCCTTGGGAGTTTTATGCACTGGCAAGCTACCAAAACCCTATATCCATAAGGGCGGAAGCTTGTGCAACTTGCCCACTTGGCCTTAATGCGGAAAATTATATACTTGCAATTCATCAAAACCTACAAATATTTTGGGGTGACGCATATGGCAAAAAAATTTTGTGCCATACGGCCGCACCTGCCACAGAATATTCCCGAAGGGAACTTTTTGGGATTTTTGTAAGAAAGCCCAAAAAGCCCGCCTTTGCGGATGTTTTTGAAATGGACAAGGCAATAAAAAAACACCCTGCTTTTTACCGCAACCTGCTATTAAACCAGCTGTACAATGAAAGTCAAAGTCATGGATGGAAAACATGGTTGATAAACCAAAATTGTGATGGTTGCGGTATTTGTGAAAAGTTATGCCCCTGCGGGGCTTTGCAAATGACAGAAGAAGGGCGGCCGCATCACAATGCAACCCTGTGCCTAAATTGCGGCCTTTGCAAGATTATTTGCCCACAAAAAGCCCTACAACAAAACTGATAGGGCTTTTTTATTTATTTTGTACGCTTGTTTTCTTAAATCATTAATTTGGACCAGTCCACAACCTTACCTTCTACCAAGTCCACAAGCCCCTTAATATCTTTATGGGCGTTGATGGCCGGTATCCCGCCATACTCACTGATACTTGATGAAATTACACCGGAAACGCAAAACACCTGGTCGCTCCACTTTTCTTGCAGGTCATCTTTATTGTGGGCGGTTACAATTTTTGGTATGGCAATGTCAGAAACCCCTTCACACACAACCCAATCACATTCCCCTTGGTAAAGGGACAAAAGTTTTTCCGTGGGAAGCCTGTGGGGGAAGAGTAGGGCGGTTTCCTGTTTCGCATGGGCGCATACCATACGGGAGCCTGCCGTAAGATGCCTTGCCGTGTCTTTGGTGGGGTCGGGATCTATTTTATAATCATCACAATGGATATGTTTGATAGAACCCACCCTATAGCCCCGTTGTATAAGCTCGCCTATTATGCGCTCTGTGGTGACGGTTTTTCCGCTGTTGGTTATGCCGCAAACGGCAAAGGCTTTCATTTGCTTCACTCCTCAGTGTTGGTGGTGATTTTTAAGAAGGTTTTTTTGCCCTTTTGAACAATTAACCCGCCGTCGGTAAAGTGGCTTAATTCCACCACATGGGTAGCATCGTCGATTTTTTTGCCGTCCACCATTATGCCGCCTTGTTGTACATTTCGGCGTGCTTCAGATTTGGATGGCACAAGCCCTGCATGCACCAGCAAGTCCAGAATGTTTATACCGCCCCCAAAAATATCTTTTGACAGGGCAAGGTTTGGTATTCTCACGCTACTAACTTCATCTGCTATCTGCTTGCCATGTACAATTTTTGTTACTTCATACGCCAGCACCTCTTTGGCCTTGTTAAGGGCTTCCCCTTCTGTTGCTGTTAGCTCATCAATCTGCTCCAAGGGCAAAAATGTTAGCATGCACAGATATTGGCGCAAAACCGTATCCTGTGTATTACGGAAATATTGGTAAAAATCGTGCGGGCTGGTTTTGTTTGCATCCAGCCAAGTTACGCCGCCGGTGGTTTTGCCCATTTTTTGCCCATCACCTTTTAACAGCAGGTTGTAGGTGAAGCCATAAGCATCTTTGCCATCAACGCGGCGTATCAAATCCACCCCGGCAACTATATTGGACCACTGGTCGCTGCCGCCCGCTTGCACAACGCAGCCAAAACGGCGGTTAAGCTCCAAAAAGTCATAGGCCTGCATTACTACATAATTAAGCTCAAAAAAATTAAGCCCGCTGCCTTCAAATTTGGTTTTATATTTGTCGGTGGCAAGCATGCGGTTGACGGAAAAATGGATGCCGTATTCCCTTATAAATTGTGTGTAATTAAGCTGTCGAAGCCAATCACCATTGTTTACCATTATTGCTTTGTCATCAGAAAAGTCAATAAATTGGGCGGCTTGGGTTTTGAATCGCTCAATATTATTGTCAATTTCTGTCAGGGACATTAGGGGGCGCATCTCGTCAGCCTTATCGGGGTCACCTACCATGCCTGTGCCACCACCCATAAGTATGATTGGCACATGCCCTGCCCGTTGAAGCCAAGCTGCCGCCATAAATGTCACATAATGCCCAATATGAAGGGAATCTGCTGTGGGGTCATAACCATTATAAAATATCACATTTTTTTCGGCAAAAAGCTTGTCCATCTCCGCTTCATGGGTCATTTGGGCGATAAAGCCCCGTTGCTTTAATATTTCAAAACCATTCATTTGCTACATGCCCTCCAAAAACCGGCTTATACTATTTGCTATTTTTGCAAGCCCATCCACATCCGCTTGGGAAAATCTGTCAAACATGGGGCTGTCAATATCCAGCACCCCAAAAACCCTGCCTTTTATAAACAAAGGCAATACAATTTCCGAATTACTTTGGGAATCGCAGGCGATGTGCCCGTCAAAAGCATGCACATCAGGCACCACAATAATTTCGCCCTTTTCGGCAGATGTGCCGCATACCCCACGCCCAATTGGGATGCGTGTGCAAGCAGGCTTACCGCAAAATGGACCAAGCACCAACTCGCCGTCCATGGCCAAATAAAACCCCGCCCAGTTCACATCAGGCAAGGCGGTGTATATAAAAGATGCGATATTTGCTAAATTTGCAATAAGGTTCTTCTCATCTCTCAAATGGGCATCAATTGCGCCCTGCAATAGCTGGTAATTTTTAGATATATCACTATCCGCTCTAAATTCAAACATTTTAATCCCCATCCACCATTACAAAAATTATTTCATCCCTATGCACCAAGCGCAGGTGCTGGCGGGCTGCACTTTCGATAAAGTCCAGGCTTTGCACATATGCGGCTTCGCCACTTAACTCCCTTTGGCGTTCTTCTTGCTGGGCAATTTGTGCTTCTATGTAGGCAATTTGTGCATTTGCCTCGCTTATACGTCCCATTAGCCCAACTGCCAAATACAAGGCAGTGCCAACCACGGCAATCAAAACCAGCAGCTGTATCAGTGCTTTTATACCCAAAGCCACCTTGTTACGTTGGTTTGCATGCTTTATCTTTTGTTTCATAACCCCGCACACGCTCCTCGCTACTTTTGTACCCTTCATTTTAACAGAATCAGCCCTGCTTTGCAAGCCCCTTTTTGCCACGCCTGCCTTTTTTCGCATGGCAACGGCAAATTTTGCGCCCAAAGGGAAAATTAGGCGGCTAAGGGTGCATAAATATAAGGTTATCCCTAACCCAACCCCGAGAAAGGTAAAAAAGCGCAATTGCCCAAAATTGATGTGCATAAGCAATGCAAACAACAAAAGGGCGCAAAACAACCAAAATAAGGCATCTTCCAAAGCGGTTAGCAATGGATTGTGGCGCAACATTTTGCGGAAAATGCGAAAACCATCGTAAATAAAACCAAAAACAAAGCCCGCCGCCGCAGTCAATAAAAAGGTGAAGCCTTGACCTGTTAAATCAGCCATTTTGCCACGCCCCTATTTGAAAATTTTGCCGAACATGGAGGATTTTTTACGCCCCATGGGTGCGTCCTCTTCATAATTTATGGCAGTTACCCGTCCAAAGATGTTTAGGGTGCCGCTGTCCAAATTAAGGGCTGCCACATGCAGGTTGTCGCCCCGCAAAATCATCACGCCCAAATCGGTTTCGCATACCACCTGTCCCTCGTCAAAAGAAATTACATCCAAAACCCCTGTGATAACGGTGTTTTCACGCTGGTCCACTGTTAATTTATGTCGTCCTGCCCGTCTTTCTTCTGCCATGTTGTTGCCCCCTTGCACCTCGTTGATATCAATACCATTATATGGCAAAGGGGACGAGGTAGAACGCAAAATTTTGAGGACGACTACAATAGCCGTCCCCATTATATCATTAAATCAATTTACAATTAGCGGTGCATTGGATGTGGAAAGTTCCATTACAACTTTCTTCATGCAGCTGTCAAAATTACCGCTTTGCGCTTCCACGAAAGACTTATCGTTGCGAATATAATTCATGCTTACAAGCCCTAATTTCACCGCATCAAGGGCGGCGTGGGCTTTGATGTGATAGCCCAAGGTGGCATATGTGGGTAGCAGCACATTCATCTTGCCATTGCTGGTCTCTGCATGCCAGCGGTAGTTGTCGTGGTTGTTAAATGCCGCTACCTGCAAATCCATACTACCGTTGAATGTGGAAGCTTTCATATCGGCAATATCAATTTTGCTGATGTTTACAGGGCCATTAAAATTTTCAATGTGGGCAACTTGGGCGGAAGAATTTTTAACATCCAAGCGGCCGTTAGATGCCTCCACGGTTAAATTGTGGGCGGATACACCGTCAATTTCCGAATTGCCATTTATGTTTTCGGCATGCAGGAAGTGGGTTGTTACTGTGGAAACGCTTAAATCCCCATTGTTGGTGGCGGCTTTAATATTGTCAAACATGGCTTCCGGCACAAAAGCATCAATACACACACGCTCAAAATCATTTTCATCAAAGGAAAGGTAATATTTGTTGCCAAGGGCATCCAGGCGGGCTTTTGCCCCTGCACGTTTTGCGACGGTAAAAATTTTAGCGGATATTTTGTCGCCATTGTAGCCTTTTATTAGCACATTACCATTTAAGCCCGTCAAATTAAGCTCTGCACCGCCTTGTGCCACCTTAATTTCCACAACTTCTTCAATGCCGCTACTGGGGCTTGCGGGGTGCGGGGGTGGGGCGGGGGAGGTTTGATAGCTGGGCTTGGGGGCATCGTGAGGGGTGCGACTTGCTAAGGATTTGGAAACATAATCGGCAGCACCTGCAGTTTTTTCCACTACAAATTTGCCTGCCTTTTGCAGTTTGGGCTCCATATCCTTCATAAATGCACCAAATTTGGCAGTCATAGTATCCACGCTACTGCCGGGCGCAGATGAGCCGGAGCTTGACGGCGGGATTTGGCTATTGGGGATATGCCCTGAAGATGGGGTTGGCGCAGGGCGTGGCTTTGGCGAGCCATCCGCCGCTAAAAGGCGGGAGGCCTCCTCGGCGTTAATTTTACCTTCTTCTAACATTTTTAATATCATCATTTTTTCAGTCTGCATAATAATACCTCCGTTTAACTCTATATACGTAAAAATGGTGGCAAAGTTTGTGGCCTGCTACAAAATACTTATTGCGTGCCGTGGTGCATGGTAAAAATTACAACTTCCGGACGGGAAAAGATGCGGGGTATGTGGTAATACACCCCAATGCCACGGCTGGTAAATATGGGTGTGCCATCGTCGGAATGGGCAAAACCCGCACCAAAACGGGTGCCATAGGCGGATACGTTGCCGAATAGCAGGTAAAGGGGATACCCAAAAAATGTAATTTGCCCGCCATGGGTATGCCCTGCCAAGGTTAGGCCGATGTTGGCGGTGGGCTGCAGCATTACCACATCCGGGTTATGGGATATTAGCAGTATAAAATCATCGGGATTTGCGCTTGCTGTTGCCATTGCCACATCGGGGTCGCCCCAGCCCCACCATAAATCCTGCACACCTGCCAAATAAAAACCATTTGCCACCTGCACGCCGCTGTTGGATAAAAGCCCAATGCCATGCTGTTGCTTAATGGGGGCAAGCTGATGGTCCCTATCATGGTTGCCGCTTACCCCAAAAATGCCGTGGGTGGTAATTATTTGGGCAATTTCTGCAATTGTGCCTTGGTAGTGGTTGTTGCCCGCCGAAAAATCCCCACCCAGTAGCACAAGGTCTAAATTACGCTGGTTAAGTCGGCTTGCCACATCCCGCATATCCTCGTGGGGGATTATGTGAAAATCCGTCATAAAAGCGATGCGGAAGCCATCCAGCTCCTGCGGCCAGTTTTCTGCATAAAAGCTAATTTCTCTGTATCTAACAATCCTATCCAAGGTTAGGGCGTGGGTTATATGTATTAGGGGCACAAGGGCAATTAAAAGCCCCACAAACGTTGCCGCCTTAAATTTGCGGCGGCGTGTTTTGTGGCGCAACAAAGCCATGGCAAAAAATGCCCCAAAACCACCAAGGGCAAGGGTGAAGAAAATAAGCACTCCTTCACTGATGCGCCACTGCCCTTTTTTTGCCTTTGCCTTATCCAGTGCGTATAGTAAAAACGTAAAAAGGCTGGTTGCAAACAAAATAATGGCGGATAACTCTATAACACCAAAGCGCAAAATCCAGCTTAAATTTGGCATGGCTTACCTCAATTTTTCGGCGGGTATGTGACAGTATCCACCGGGGTTTTTGTCCAAATATTTTTGGTGATACTCCTCAGCTTTGTAATAATTTGTAAGCGGTAGGTTTTCCACCACAACCGGGTCCTGGTAGGATTTTTGCAGATTAGCAAGAGAGCGGGCGATTATGGCCTGCTCGTCGGGATTTGTAAAATAAATACCCGGGCGGTATTGGTTGCCAACATCATCCCCTTGGCGGTCACCTGTGGTGGGGTTTACCACCTCATAAAAATATGCCAAAACGCCCATCAGGTCAATCTCTGCGCTGTTGTAGGTAACTTTTACGGTTTCGGCAAAGCCCGTGTTGCCTTTGCAAACCTCCTCATATGTGGGGTTTTGGGTGTTGCCATTGGCGTAACCCACTTCTGCCGCCACAACGCCCTTTTGCAGGTCAAAAAACTTTTCCACACCCCAAAAGCAGCCGCTGGCAAGGTATATGGTTTTTAGGATGTCTATTTGGCATTTTGACATAATATTTAATGCCTGTTGATGGCTTTCGGGGGTGGTTGCGGCGCACAAATCGGCGCTTACGGTGATTTTTAGGTTAGGCATTGCATTTTTTGCCATTATGGCATTGGACACCACGCAAATATCGGTGCAAACACCTACAAACTCCACTTCCGTAAGCTGTGACCGGCGTGCGTGCAAAAAGCTTACCAAGTCCACACTTCCAAAAATTGGCTTTTGAAAGGCATTATCCACAATGGCTTCGATGCCGCTAACCACTATGGTGTCGGGGTTTGCGTGCCATGCGTCCATAATTTGCGGGTGTATTTGCCACCCCTGCGTGCCTTTAATGCAATGTGGGATGGGAAGTTTTTTACCCTCGGGTGTATCTAAATAATCGCTACCATGAGTGTCCTGTGTGAACAGGATAAGCTCACCACGGCTTTCCGCCACCCTTTGGGCTATTTTGCTTACAATTGCGGCAGCTTCGGGCGTACCTAAAACGCCGTTTATAAAGTCGTGTTGCATGTCAACAATTACCAAGGCTTTGTGCATTTTATCGCCCCCTGTTTATTGGATTGTGCTTTTTCTCGTATTTTATGGTTGTGGCACTGCCATGGCCGGGATATACATCGGTATCGTCGGGCAACTCAAAAAGGCGGAATAGAGATGCTTTCAGCTGGTCAAAATCGCTTGTAGGCAGGTCGTGGCGGCCGTAACTGCCCTTAAAAAGGCAATCCCCCGAAAATAGGGTGCTATGTGCAGGCAGGTGGAAGCACAGATGCCCGTGGGTATGCCCCGGGGTGGAAATTGCGTGGATTTCCAACCCCGCAATATTTAGCATTTGCCCGCCTTCGATGTACTTGGTAACGGTGCAGACAACCTCAGGCCGCCTCATAGGCTTGCAGCCGTTTAGGTAGGTGTCCGCCGCTAATTCCGCTTCTAATTCTGAGGAATACACATCAACACCAAGGGCTTCCCGTAAGGCATCAACTGCCCCGATATGGTCAAAATGCCCATGGGTTAGTAATATGGCAACTAATGTTAAGCCTCTTTTTTCCAACTCCTGTTGTATATGCGTGGCTTCACAGCCGGGGTCTATTAATACAGCTTCTGTTGCACCGTCATTGTGCAAAATATATGCGTTTGTACCCACTACACCTACGGGCATTGTTACAATGTTCATATTACCACCTCGAACTGTTTATGTCATTTTTCTGTCAACTTGGTTAATGCCTTTTAGGGACATTAGGCGGTTGCTGGCTCGCTCCAAAGTTTCACGGTTATCCACACTTATTATTAGGCTGCAAACTGCCTCGCCCCCGACGTTTCCTGCGTTTATGGCTTTAATTTCAATGTTCATTTTGGAGAAGGCATCGGTTATTTGGGCAACGCAACCTACACTGTCACAATATATGCGCATTTCTGCTGTAAACTTACTGTCTTGCAGGGCGGCTTGGTTCCAGCTAACCTCCACCAACCTGCGGGTGTTTTCTGGGGAGATGTTAGCGATTGTAACACAAGCCACTTGATGGACGGCAACCCCACGCCCACGGGTAACAAAACCAACCACGTCATCCCCGGGGATTGGGTTACAGCACTTGGAAAAATGGGTGGCAAGCCCTGTTTCGCCTTGTATAACAATTGCGCCGTGGTTGTGGCGGTGTTTTTGTTGGTGGGTGTTTTTGTTTATGGCATCAATTATCTCTCGTGTGTCCACTATTTCCGGGTTTAGATCTTGATAAACCTCGTAAAGGCGGTTTATCACACTGTTTTCTTTAATATCACCACGCCCTACGGCGGCACATAGTGTATCAAAATCGTGCATGGAAAAACGGTTTAGCAGCATTTTTTCCCCCTGCGGGGTGTGTAGTGCGGCAAAGGCGTAACCCTTGCGCCTTGCGGTTTTTTCCAACAATTCCTTTCCCTTGATAAGGGAGATATCCCTATCCTCTTTTTTTTGCCATTGGCGTATTTTGGTTTTGGCAGATGGGGTTTTTACCATATTAAGCCAATCCGCCGTGGGGCCTTTTGCGTTGCCGGATGTTACAATTTCTACCAAGTCACCGTTTCTAAGCAATGTGCCAATGGGCACAATTTTCCCGTTAATTTTTGCTCCCGTCATCTTATTACCTACGGAGGAGTGGACGTGATAAGCAAAATCAATGCAAGTGGAGCCGGCAGGCAAGGTTTTTACCTGTTGCTGCGGGGTGTAGCAATACACCCATTCGGTGTGTATGTTTAGATTTTCTTTTAGCAAGGGCAAAAACTCATCATTGTCGGGGTTTTCCCTTTGCATGGTTAAAATTTCTGCAAGCCAAGCCATTTTTTCGTCGCTGGCATCTTGCCCTTTGTCACCTTCTTTGTACTTCCAGTGGGCGGCAATGCCTGTTTCTGCTTCCCTGTGCATATCTTCGGTGCGTATTTGCACCTCAAAAGGTTCGCTATCCGGCCCCCAAAGCACATTGTGGATGGATTGGTATCCATTACCTTTGGGGTTGCTTATATAATCCTTAAAAGTGTCAGGCATGGGGGTATATGCGCTGTTTACAATGCCCAGCACCCGCCAACACTCCTCCTTGGTTTCCACGATAACACGCACGGCAAAAAGGTCAAGTATCTCTTCTAATTCCCTTTCCTTATTTGCCATTTTTTTGTAAATGGAAAAAAAGTGCTTTGGGCGACCCTTAACCTGCCCAAAAATCCCATCTTCATGCAGGCGCATCCTAAGTGTACCCACTATATCTTCCATATATTCCATGCGTTGTTTAAGCTTCATATTAACTTTTTCTTTAACCATTTGGAAGGTGGTAGGGTCGCTGTACTTAAAGGACAAATCCTCCATTTCCCGTCGAAGGGTAGAAACGCCCAAACGCCCTGCAATTGGGGCATAAATATCCAGCGATTCCTGTGCGATGCGCTTTTGTTTTTCGGGCTCCATAAAGTTTAGGGTGCGCAAATTATGCACCCTGTCCGCTAATTTTATTAAAACCACACGTATGTCATCCGCCATGGCAACAAACATTTTGCGGTAGTTGTTGGTTTGCTCCTCTTCCCGCTCTTTATCATTGCCGCGGGTTTTTACTTTTTTACTTTCTTCATCAGGCTCGGGTTTGCCCAATTGCTCTTTTTTCATGGTTTTAAGCTTGGTTACGCCATCCACGAGGCTGGCAACTTCCTGCCCAAACATTTTCACCATATCATCCAATGTATATTCGGTATCTTCCACAATATCATGTAAAATGCCTGCGGTTATGGTTTCCCTGTCCAGTTCCAGTTCCGCTAAAATAATGGCAACTTCCAGCGGGTGTATTATATATGGCTCGCCGGATTTGCGCAGTTGCCCCTCGTGGGCTTCTTTTGCAAGCTTGTAAGCACCTTCCACCATAGAAAAATCGGAGGAAGGGCGATATGTTTGCATTTTTTTGATAAGTGCCTCAAAAAGCTGGTCACCGGTATTTTTGCTGTACATAAAATGTCCCCCTTCCTCATTATGAATTAAATTTCCTCATTATATCATAAAAAAATACATGTGGCAAGGCTTACTTGACATAAAAATGCCCCTGTGGTATATTATGACAAACGAGGTAAAGGGGTTTGCGTACATATGAAGAAGTTTGCATACACAATGCCAAGCCGGGCCACAGAAAAGCCCAAAGCGGACATTAGTATAATAACCGATTATGACCAGCGGTATTTGGGCATTATTAGCAAAATTTTCAAAAATGGGATGACGGCCGGGGACCTAAATGATGTGCTGTATGCCGGCGGAAACATTGCAGCATATTGGCATAAAGGCAGGCTGGTTGGTGCAATTGTTTGGACTTGGTGCAACGAAGCCGGCGGGCAAATTTTATATATTGGTTTTAAGAAGCGGCAGCAGGGCAAGGGCTTCGGTAAATTGTTGCTGGATTATGCCGTTTACAAAACCACCGCCAAAGAGGGATACAAAGGCAATTTATCCCTGTGGGCAGAAATTGGCGATGAATATGCAAATGCGGCGAATTTTTTCGAAAAATACAGACTTGACATTGGCGAACCAGTCTGTTAGAATTACATAACACTTCTTTTGGAAAATTCTTCTAAAAAGTCCCCAGAAAGCCCTTGAAAACAATAATTTAATCGAAAATTGGAGGATATTTTGAATAAACAAGAAAAAATTGACATTTTAAGCAAAAAATCCCTATCCGAACTTAGGGAGCAAGGTAAGGAATTGGGCATCAAAAACACGCAAAAGTACCGCAAGGCAGAATTGGCCGAGATGATAGTTGATTTAGAGAAGGAACAAGCCCCTGCGCCACAGGGTGTTGTTGATAAAGCCCTAAAACCTGCATTGCGGCCAAGATTTGCTGACAAAGTACAGCAAGATTCAAAAAGGGCGGATCATTTGGTTGCACTTGATTCCGGGGAGGTGCGGGGTGGTATTTTGGATATCCACCCTGATGGGTACGGCTTTTTGCGTACCGACCACTATCTGTCAGGCCCTGATGATGTATATGTTTCCGCACCACAAATACGCCGTTTTGGCCTTCGCAACGGTGATATGATTTACGGCAACCTTCGCATACCCAAAGAAACCGAAAATTTTCGGGCATTGTTGCTGGTTAACACCATAAATGGCGACCCTGCCCACGTGGGTGTGCGCCGCCCCCATTTTACCAAGCTTACACCCATTTACCCCACCCAGCGGCTGCATTTGGAAAGTGACCAAAAAACCATGGCAAATAGGCTGGTGGATTTAATTGCGCCAATAGGGCTTGGCCAGCGGGGCATGATTGTTTCCCCGCCCAAAGCAGGCAAAACCGTGCTTTTGAAAAATATTGCCAACGCCATTCTAAAAAACCACAAAAATGTCCATCTTATAGTGCTTTTGATTGACGAGCGACCCGAAGAGGTTACGGATATGCAAAGAAGCATTGCGGGCGAACGTGCCGATGTGGTTTTTTCCACGTTCGATGAGCATCCCGAGCATCATAAGAAAGTGGCAGAAATTGTGTTAGAACGGGCAAAGCGGATGGTGGAACAGGGCAAAGATTTGATAATTCTCATGGATTCTATCACACGCCTTGCAAGGGCTTACAATTTAACCCTGCCGCCGGGCGGGCGCACCCTGTCAGGCGGGCTGGATCCCGCCGCATTGTACATGCCCAAAAAGTTTTTTGGGGCGGCACGTAATATTGAAAACGGTGGCTCTCTCACAATCTTAGCGACGGCGTTGGTGGACACGGGCAGCAAAATGGATGATGTGATTTTTGAGGAATTTAAGGGCACCGGCAATATGGAGTTGGTGCTGGACAGAAGGCTTAGCGAAAGGCGCATTTTCCCTGCTATTGACATTAACAAATCAGGCACAAGGCGGGAGGACATGCTGCTAACCCCCAAGGAGCTGGAAGCCCTGCATGCCCTGCGTCGACGCATGGGCGGCATGTCCACACAAGATTTTAATGAGCATGTGACGGATATGTTAACAAAAACTGCCAATAATGCGGAGTTTGTGGAGCTTGTTAATTCCCTAAACCATGGCAAATAAAACTAATCAAACCGAATGGCGGGCACTTGGGCTTCAAACTTACTTCCATTTGGATATGTGCCGCTAAAAATGTATACGGGTTGCAAGATGCTGTTTTCAAAGGCATAAACCAGCTCGTATTTTTTTATTCGTATTTTGCCTTCATGGTCTTGGGGTAGGGCTTGCATTGCGGCATGGGGGGTTAGTAGGTCGCCCCTGCCCAGCTCCTCGTATTCAAAGTAAAAATGGCTTACAAATAGGATGTTTCCAAAAACATCCACCTCCATTACAGTGGGGAAGGCGGTGTTGGGTATTTTACCCAAATCTTCAAAAAAAGTGATGGTAAAGCCTTTTTCGTGCTCCACCGCTTCCAAATTGTAGGGGGATTGTAAGAATAGGTTTTGGCGTGCAAAATCTTCTGCTATGCTACGTGCTTTGCGCTGATATATGGGGTCGCCTTGTTCTGTGGCAACCCCTGTATACTCCACCAAATCCAAAAAGT
This sequence comes from Defluviitaleaceae bacterium, assembly GCA_009779935.1. Lineage (GTDB taxonomy): Bacteria > Bacillota > Clostridia > Lachnospirales > WRAX01 > WRAX01. The sequence continues at coordinate 26,696 of WRAX01000004.1, forward strand.
GGAATGCCCGCAAAGTACGCAAACCACATTTTGCCAAAAAATAATCTTCGTAATGGAAAATTTCGGCACAACCCATGCCAAATCTACCCAAAAAACCCTTCACATCCTCTTTTTCGGTAATGGAATATATTGGTAAATACACAGCTGCCTGCCGAAGGGGGTTTCTGTGTAGGCGTATATCCAGCTGGTAAAAGTTTCTGTACCCACGGTCAACATTTTCGTGGTGTATGCGGTTAGCTAAGTTGGCGGGGTTTATACCGCTGTTGACTAATAAAACCGCCGCAAACACAAGCAAAACTGCACCCGCTACATAATTTATAAAATCAGGCACTCTGCGCATAAAATCAACTCCTTGCCAATATCTTGCGCAAAACCCAAAAGCTGTATTCACCATTGCTGCAAACTGCCATATAATGGGTTAGCAAATATTGAGGAGAGAGATTTATGGTTGACTTATACGGCTTCAAAACCCACGAAAAACCAAAAGAAAGGGAAGTTGCCATTAGCCCCTTGCAGGCTTTTGAGGAATTTAGTGCCTGTCCAACACCTGTACAACCAAGGCCGGGTGTGCCAAATTATGGTGCAGATGCCTTGCCCAATTTTCTGCCACCATCCCATACACCTTCCCGCCCTGCGGCAAAAGACTTTGTGGATGCCGGCACCATGGAAGGTAATATGCACCGTGCAACCTACCTTTGGCTAACAGATGGGCAGCAATTTTGGTTTTGCCCCACATTTTTAGGCAAACATTCGGTGGCAGGGTATCGCTGGGAAAATGGGCAGTGGATGTATACGGGTTTTGGGCTTGATGCGGTGGAGAGTTTAGCTGGCACCTAACCCGCATCACGGGCTCATCTTAATCTGTCGATTTTTTTGGCACGAAAGCAGGAATACATTGACATCAATTTCCAATTTATACCAATACTGATATGGTACAATCCCTTCAAAACAATTTGGAGGGAAATTTATGAACAGCTTTCAACTGCCAACAAATATCAGGCAAATAGGCACAGCGGGGGATGGGCTAAAAATATATGTGGAAGATTATGTTTGCAGCTATCTGCGCCAATATGCCGAATCTGGCGGGCACACGGAAAAGGTGGCATTTTTAGTGGGCAAATACATGGTTATTGATGGAGAGGCCTATGTTTTTGTCAGCGGTGCAATACAAGGCAAGTTTAGTGAATATCGGGATAATATGGAAAGTTTTACCGATGCCAGTTTTGACAATGCCATGGAGGAGTTGGATAAATACTTCCCCGGCTGTGAAATTTTGGGCTGGATGCAGTCCCAACCCGGTTATGGGATTTATCTAAACCCATCCTATGCGGATTACCATATGGCGAATTTTACACGCCCTTACCAGCTACTATTCGTTATGGATCCGGTGGAAAAGCTGAACATGTTTTACAGCTGGAATGGCGAGATGACGGGGATTAACGAAGCTGCGGGTTATTTTGTTTATTATGACCAAAACAAGGGCATGCAGGAATATATGAACGATAACCGCATAACCCGTGCCAAAATTGCAAAAGCCACTAATCCACTGGAATCGGTCAAAACGCCCATGCCTGCGGCAGAGAAAAAAGAAGAGCCGCTACCGGCAACCCGCCTGCGCCTTTTTGAAAATGACCGCACAACAACTGCACACCCTGAAAAGCCCGCAAAAGCAATACCCGCAAGTAGGGCGGGGCGGTTTATGGGCGGCGTTAAAACCACCCCGGCACCCGAAAAAAAAGAAGGGCGCAGTATCGAAGACGTGCGCCGCTTGTCTAATTTACTTATTGGCCTTTGCGCTGTGCTATTTGTTACATCTTTTGTTATGGGGGCAGGGCTTTTGCAAAGCGATGGGCGTATAGCAACATTGGAATCCGCCATTATCACCATGGACAACAACAATCTGATAATTGCTGATCAAATACGCCAAATGTCTGCTTTGCCTGTGTTTGCCCAAGGCGGCATTGGACAATATGCCGACCATGCTATGCCGCCACCCACGCAAAACCAGCAAGAGCAACAAAACCAACCACCCACGCAAAACCAACCACTATCAAGCGAACAAAATCAACCAGCACAGCCACCACAACAACAACAAACACCACCGGAACAGCCCCCGGCAGAACCGCCTACACCACTACCAACCGAGCCGGAGCAGGACAATATCTTTACCCAAGACCCTGACCAAGCTGTTGCTGTATGGGCTAATGTACCGGAAACCTATACAATCCAGCCGGGGGATAGCCTGTTGCAAATTAGCCGCATTTTTTTTGGTGATACCAGTATGGTTGATAGAATAATGGAGCTAAACAATATTGCAGATGCTAACCTTATAACTGTGGGGCAAGTTATCGTTCTTCCAAGATATTAACGGGTTTTAAAAATATACGGGCGCATTGTGCGCCCGTTTTTTATTCTGTTTTAAGCTCACCCATCAAACCAAGGATATTGGCAGTTTTTGTGCTAATTTCCTCCACACTTACGGCAATTTCGCCACTGCTGTTTTTGATATTTTCCACTTGGTTGATGAAGCTTGCGGCACTTTCTTGCAGTTCTTTCAAAATCTTGAAAACAGCTTCTGCATTTGTGTTGTCCGAATTTACTGTGTCCATTGTTTTCTTGGCAAGTTCGCCCACTTCGTTGGCCACCACACCAAAGCCTGCGCCATGTTTGCCTGCCCGTGCTGCTTCTATGGTAGCATTAATGGATAGTAAGTTGGTTTTGCGTGCAATTAGGTGGATTTCGGAATAAGCCCTTTCAAGGGCGGAATTAAGGGTCTTAAACTCTTTGTGAACGGAGTCTAAGGTATTCGCCATCACTTGCCCTTGTGCCACGGCGTGCTCTGCAAAATTATTAATTGTTTTGGCGTTATCCGATGTTTTGGTATTATCGCCTGATAATTCCGAAAGCATTAAGCCTATGTCCTCAAAAGCGTCCACAATAGACTTTTGATAGTTTAACTGGCTGCGCAAGTTAGATTTAAGGTAATAAACACATTTTTCCCTTTGGGTCAGGCCGTAAATTACCGCTTTTGCAAAGTCCTCACAGGTTTTGTATCCGCAGGCACGGCAGTCGATACTCTTATCTTCTTCGGTAGTTTTGAGGATGGATTTGAAAACCGCCTCCACTTCGTTTTTCTGAATTCGGCAGGCATCTACCCCATCATTGGTGGTGTATTTGCACATAAAATCTTCTAACCGCAAGTTGGCAAAAACCTCATTAAGCCTTGCAAGGCGTTGTTCGGGAGTATGCAAAACTTCGCCCCCGCTGCTTTTTAGGGCATTGTACTTTTTGGTGCGCATTAAGTTGGATTGGTACGCAATGCTATTGCCGTTGGAATGGCGAAATTCGGTTGCCGTCCCTTCTATACAGCCTTTTTCGCAATTCAAAATATCCACCAACACAGGCATGGATGAAGAATCTTTCCGTGACAAATCCCTGTATTTCCGCAGATAGTCATAGGCCAAATGCTCCCCCTCCACTTGCAAAACAAAGGTTTCCGGGCCCATATAATACGCCACATTGTCCTTTAAGCCGCCGGGCTTAGGGTACAGCGCACCCATACCATAATCAATTTCATCATCCACTTCTGGATATGATGATAAATTAATTCGCTGGTCTCTAATTCGCTCCATCAGAGCTTTGTAGGTTACATTGTATTTTATCATGCCAAGCCCCCGCAGCGATTCTATTTCATATTTCTTGGAAATGCAGGGGGATAAAAACATTAAATCATCGGTAATGCCCATGTATTTGCGCAAATAAATCGCCATACACATCATGGGGGATTGGATTGGCATTAGATTTGGGATAAGCTCCGGCTGGTGCTTTTCGATATAGGCTACAATGGATGGGCAGGGTTGGGCGATGTGCCCCTTGCCGCCTTTTTGTTGGATGTGATTAAGATAGCCCCAAGTTGTAATATCCGCACCAAAGCTAACGGAATAAAAATGCTTAACCCCAAGGCTTTTAAGGTATCCGAAAACACGCTTGTATTGGTTTGGATAATTAAGGTAAAAAGCAGGGGCAACGATTACAGATATGGGCTTGCCCTGCCCAAGGTCTGTAAAAAACTGTTGGGTATCATCATGGAAATGGCGTACATTATGGGTGCAGGTGTCATTGCAAATGCCACAAAGGATACATTGATTTTGGTCCACATAAACTTTGTAGTTTCCGGATTCCTTCTCAACGGCCACATTGGCGCGTAATATCGGGCATTCGTGTATGCACTTATTACAGTCGATACAACCTTCACTGTCGGTGTAAATTAAACCTTTGTTGTAACCATCACTTTTGTTAAGCATGTGATACCTCCTTGGTTTTTATCTTAACCATATTGCGAAGCCATAACACTTTTACAATAAAATTATTGCAGGTTGCCCCTAATGTTCTCATACAGGTTTTGGGTAGCTTCGGGTGTGGACAGGCTTATGTACAGTGGGCCTGCTGTGCGGCGGCTGATGCGTATTGTTGGCCCCTGGTCGGGGCTTTGGACAATTAGGTGCCCGGCGGCAAAACGTCCTCGCAGGTTGTTTGGTGTGCCGTGTCCCATACGGCGGATGCCCGTTCCAATATCTTCCATGGAATATTGATATAAATGTACCTCGGCAATTTCGCTAAACTGCACGGTGATGCCGTATAAGCCTGCAAACGACAGGGAATTATCGCTAAAATTAGCACGTATGGGGCGTGTGCCTTCAAAAAACAGCCAGCCAGCAGGCAGCATGGTTACAAGCACGAAAATGCCTATCAAAATTAAGGCTTTTTTGCGCTTTGCGGGCTTGTCCGTCAGAGCCTTACCATCTTCATCTTTGATGCGGAAGCTTTTGGAAATGGATGACCAAACTGTTGCCCCCACAAACACTAAAAGGGCGAAAAAACCGGGTAAATAGCCCCAGCTAAATCCAAAATGGGTAAACAAGGCGGATATGGCGCAAATGCCTGCTGTTACCAGTATCACCATTCCGTTAAAGTGCAAATAGGTCTTTTGGTCAATTTTGGCTTGTCTTTCTTCGCTCATCCACATTATTTTGATGCCGCCGCCCCGCATCCATATAACGCCGATTATGGCGAACAAAACAGCAATTGCCGCCATTAAAATTGTTAATATTAACATTAGAATGCCTCCTTAAAGTTTTCGTGTGCGCTACTACTCCACAGCAAGTGCCAAGGCCATGGAAGCCATCTTTTCCTCCGCCGTTGCCCCGCGGGAAACCAATACAATCGGAACTTTTGCACCCAGCACACAGCCTGCCATAACTGCCTGCCCCATGTAAATCAGGGTTTTGCCAAGTATGTTGCCGCTGGCGATATTTGGGGCAATAAATAGGTCGGTTTCCCCTGTAATTTCGCTGGCAAAGCCTTTTAACTGGGCGGATTTTTTGCTTACAGCAAGGTCGAAGGCGATTGGGCCTTCTAAGATGCATTCACCAAATTCCCCTGTCTTTGCACGCTCGGCAAGTTTTGCCGCATCTACGGTTTCCTGCATTTTATCACTAATGGTTTCAACGGCGCATAAGGCTGCCACCTTTGGCTGCTCGTAGCCCACACTGCGCAAAAAAACCAGTGCATTTTTAAGGATATTTGCCTTTTGCTCCAAATCGGGATTCGGCACCATGCCCCCATCGGTTACAAACATCAATTTGTGGTAGTTTGGTGTTTGAAACGCCCCCAAATGAGACATTAGCCCACCAAGACCGATACCCTTTTCTTTATCCACAACAGCCTTTAACAGCTCGCCTGTGGAAAGGCCGCCCTTCATCAAAATATTACCTTTGCCTTGTTTTATTAACTCCACAGCCTCGGCGGCGGTGCCGCCCAATATATGTCCAACACCCCATTTTTCCTCTGCAAGGCGCAAGGCTTCCAGGGATAGCTCGTCCGCCGCACCGGCCAATACAATGGTGGGTTTATTTGTCATGCCTGCCATTTTGGTTTCAAGTTGTGCGAAATTTTTAATCATCAGTATTCTCCTTTGTGGGTGCATTGTGCGCATCCCTACATTATTAGGTTTGTGATATCTGCGTGGGACATGCCAATGTCCATAAATCCGTAGTAATCCAAGTCTTGGGGCAATTCCTTGCGGTTGGGCTTGCGTTTTAGCCGCAGCAGGCGCATAATATCATCTACCAGTTTATCATCATAAATGCCAAAAGCAAGCCATTTGCCGTCATGCAGGGCTTCTTCACTATCAAAAGCATTGCGTACAACTTTACCAAAACTTTCCCGCTCTTGCTCAAATTTTGCCTGCTCGTCTTTACCAAGCACAATGCAGGCGATAAAATACCCTTCACGCAAGCTAAATATAATAAGGCTTTTTCCGCTTCGCCTTATAAAAAGATTGTTATAGTTTTTGTGGGTGGGCTCGCCTTCCCTCCAATCCTCATCCATCACATAATGGAAGCGGATTTTACCCAGTAGCTTTTCCCAAGCGGTGCTGGATTTTCCCAGCATTTGCTTAACTTCTTCATAGGGTTTGGTTGGCCTGTCCATCCAATACCTCCCCAAAAGTTGTTTTTGAAATCATTGCCAACAATTCTTCCTTACCCTGCCGTGTTTCACTGGAAAAGGGCAGCATGGGCGTGTCCTTGCTTTCGCCCAGCGTGTTACGTATCATTTTAACGTGCTTGGCAATTTGGCTACGTTTTATCTTATCCATTTTAGTTAAAACATAAATAATTTGTATTTTGTAGTGGTTTAGCCACTCCACCATTTGCAAATCCTGTGCTGATGGGGCGTGGCGGATATCCAGAAGCAGAACAATGCCTTTTAGTTGATGTCTATCTTTCAAGTATCCCTCTATCATCTTTCCCCAGCTGGCAATTTCTTCCTTTGGGCCTTTGGCGTAGCCGTATCCGGGCAGGTCCACAAAATACATCTTGTTATCAATATCATAAAAGTTTATTGTGCGGGTTTTGCCCGGGCTTTGGCTAACCCTGGCGATGGCTTTGCGCCCCACCAAACAATTTATCAAAGAAGATTTGCCTACATTAGAGCGGCCAACGAAGGCCATTTCAGGCAATTCCACTTCGGGAAAACCGGCAGGCTTAACTGCAACCGCTGCCAAGTTTACATTCACAATTTTCATCTTGCGCATCTCTCATTTCTGTGGTATTCTTATAGGAGGCTGTTAAGCAGGCTCCTATGTGAGGTGTTTATTTTGACGAAAATTTTATTTATATCTCCCGCACGCAAATCACGGGATATAATGACCGCCCGTGCAATGCAAGAGGCGAGAAGTGCAGGCATTATGATTTCCATAACCACCGCCACGGAAAAGGAGGGGCTTGCCCGCCTTGCAACCGAGGATGACTTTGGGTTGATATTATTATGCCCCAATCTGCGCTTTTTGCTTAATAAGGAAGAGGGGGCAGCTTTACTTAATAAAACCCCTTTGATTGTGGTACCTAGCAATATTTTGGGTAGCCTTGATGGGGTAGGGCTTTTGCGGATTATCGACCAAGCCATACGCAACCTATGATAGACGGAACGGCAAAAAAGGCGCAAACACGCCCGTTTTTACTCTCCCTTTCTATCTCTTTGCATTAAATCAAGTACAACAGTTTTGGGGTCTTTGCCTTCAAACAACACCTTGTTTACTTCTTCTACAATAGGCATATCCACCCTATGTTTCCGTGCCAGAGCAAGCACCGTTGGTGCTGTGTTTATGCCTTCTACTGCCATATTAACTTCTGCCAGCACCTGTTCCGCATTTTTGCCTTGGGCAAGCAGGTTTCCGCCACGCCAATTTCGGCTGTGTTTGCTGGTGCATGTTACAATCAAATCCCCAATTCCGGATAGCCCTGCAAATGTGTAAATTTCTGCACCCATGGCAACGCCAAGGCGGGCAATTTCTGCCATGCCGCGTGTCATCAGTGCGGCTTTTGTATTATCGCCATATCCAAGCCCGTCACATACACCTGCGGCAAGGGCGATGACGTTTTTTAGCACGCCGCCCAGCTCCACACCAATAATATCACCTGATGTGTACACCCGAAAGGTATCGTTGCTAAAAATATCCTGCACTTGCTTGGCAGTGTCAGCGCAAGGCGAGCCGGCAGTTACGGTGGTTGGCAGGTTTCTGCTAACCTCCTCCGCATGGCTGGGACCGGACAGACAGGCGATTTTACAACCGGGGATAAGGGTTTCCAAGTATTCTGTAATTCGTTGCAAAGGCTCTTTTATCAGTCCCTTGGAAGCGTTTATAATAATTTGCCCCGCCTTTAAGTGGGGGGTGATAATGGGCATTTTTTCGGGAATATCTTTGGATGACAGAACAACCAAAACCACATCACCGTCCGCTGCCTGTTTTTCATCGGCGGTTATCACAATATCTGATGGGATGGTAATGCCCGGCAAAGAGCGTTGGTTGACCCGCTCCCTATCCAACATTCCCGCAAGGGCTTCGTTTGGCTCCCACATTGTAACTTTGTGACCGTTTTTGTGTAAAACGCAAGCAAGGGCAATGCCCCAGCTTCCAAAACCCAGTACGCTGACTTTTTTCATCTTGCCCCCCGTTATTATCGTATTTTATGTACTTGCGCAATGGATTGGATATCGCTGTAAAAATGGTTCAAATCCTCTTCATTGCGCACATCCCAGATGGTTGAAAATTTGTTGTACATCTCCTGCGCTGCATCCATTTCCGAAACGCCGTAAAGCTCCTGAATGTTATGGATAATGTCCCGCACCATTTCTTCCCGTGATTTAGCAGATTTTTCTGCATCCAAAATATCATCCCGTATGGCGTTCATCTCGCTATCCAGTGCATGGGCGGCTTCTGCTGCTTTTACAAGGCGGGATTTAATGGTTTCGGGGATGACACCCTTGTATTTGTAGCGCAAAGAATGCTCTGTAACCGCCCAAAAATTCATAGCAAGGGTGCGTATTTGTATTTCGCATCTTGGCGAACATTTGCCGAAAGCAGTGTTTAAGCCATATTCCACAACAAAATGGTAACTGCGGTATCCGCTGGGCTTCATGGTGTTAACAAAGTCTTTTTCCAGCAAGATTTTCATATCATCCCGCTCGCTGATAAGTTTTGTGAGTATGTGAATATCGTCCACGAAGCGGCATATGATTCGCAGGCCGGCAATATCATCAATTTCTCCAAAAACCCTGTCAAGGGGTATTTTTTTGCGGTGTGCCTTGGAGATTATGGAAGGCACGGTTTTTACCCGTGCCTCCACGGAAAAAATAGGGGTGGTTTTTTCCACCCGCTCAAATTGCAGGGCAATGTTTTCAAATTTGGCTTTAAGCTCGTCCGTCGCTTGGTGGTAGGGTAAAAGCTCTTTTTCCCAGTTCATAATTACAAAACGTGCTGGTCTACCAATTTAACAAGCCCTAAAATATCAGGCTTGGACAATTGGGCAGTTGCTCCTAATTGCTCACCTTTAAGGCGCATTTGCTCGTGAATGGTAGATGAGAAGATGATAACGGGTAGATGCTTTAATGTCTCATCATCACGGATAAGTTTTAACAGCCTGTGGCCGTCCATTTTGGGCATTTCCACATCAGTGATAATCATTTTTACAAAATTTTCAATGGGCTCTCCCGTGGATTTGTAGCTTTGTAGAGCATCCCAGGCTTCCTGTCCATTTTGCAGCATGGTAAGGTTGGTGTAGCCGGCCGCCCCAAGGGCATCCACCAATGCTTTGTTAATGGCGTGGGAATCATCTGCAAGCAAAATGGGCTTGTCGGACATGTCCCTGTTGCCAAGCTTACCCAGCTCATCCAATTGTATGCCGGATTCCGGTGAAATATCCGCCAAAACTTTTTCAAAATCCAAAATGGTGATAAGTTTTTCCTTTACACGGGCAATGCCTGTTGCCAAGCCATCCTGCCCACCGTAAATGGCCGCATCGGGCTTTTCGATTTGGTTCCAAGAAAGGCGGTGTATCTCCTCCACTGCATGGACGTGGAAGGCGGAAAGAACCTTGTTAAAGTTGGTGATGATAAAGATGTCCTTGGTAACATCAGGCGATTCCGGATGCCCTAAGTATGCAGGCAAATTAATCAGCGTCATCATCGCGCCGCGGGGGTTAAAAACCCCCTCCACAAACGGGTTGGAATTGGGCATTGGCGTAACTTCGTGGTATTTCATAAGCTCCACAATCTTTGCCACATTAATGCCGTAATGACGCCCATCAATGGTAAATTCCAAAATTTCCAGCTCATTGGTGCCGGATTCTAAAAGTATCTCTTGTTTTCTTCTCTCTGGCATAGCTACCTCCTGTAAAGGCATATTTGTTATGCCTATTATAACATAAAAATGCGTCCACCGCAAGATGTAAGGCGCATTTTTTTATTGGTAAAGCCAAACACATTTAATATGCCTGTTTATCGAAATTTAACTGCCTTAAAGTGACCACAAATCTTGTTTTTGGAAAAACAAAACCATATTCCATGGCGGGAATATGGCTTGCATTAAAAAACTTGTCAAGACTTTTCCGATTTATTGTCATTTTTTGGCTTGTAACCTGCAAAGCGACGCCCGCATAAAATGGTTTTAGATAACATCCCGTATTGAAAGGAGGGGTGGCGTGGAGGCTAATAAAATTTTTGATAAAATACCTTTCCCAATTGATGATTTTAACCTTTTGCAAAAGGAAGAATTTTTGAGTAGAAAGCCCTGCGTGCCATGGCCCGGTCCGCCAGGCCCACCCGGTCCGCCGGGCAAAGATGGGCAGCCGGGTCCAGCTGGTGCACAAGGCCCAAAAGGCGACCCGGGCATTTACCTAAACACCATTTTTGTGGACGATTATGTAAAGTTGCCCGATAAGGAAAAATTCAAGGCTGACACTTTGTGGGTTATTTATCCGGAGGGATATCTAAAAGTTTAAGGAGTGATATTTTATGGCAAGTGCAGTTTCGTATGAATATCTAAAATCTATCCAAGGCGCACCAAATGGCATACCAACCCTTGATGGAAGCGGGGAAATACCAACCACCCAACTACCATCGTCGGCGGTAAGCCCATTTAAGGGGCGGTTTGCAGATGAGGCAGATCTTATCGACGAATACTTGACCGCCGGCATGGCTGATTTTGCCTTTTTGGACGACACAGCCAGCTTCTGGTATTGGAATGCACTTTTAACCGTGCCTGCATGGGTTAATCAAGAGATTGAGGAAAGCGACTATCTATTGTTAAGTGATGCGGCAAGGAGTGCCGTGCCATATCTTGTTGTGCCAAATGCTCCAACTCCATAACATCTGAAAATAGCTAACAAACACAATTGTCAATAAAACAATATAGGGACGGATTTTATCCGTCCCTATATTGTTAATCGGCTGTCGTTTGGCGGTCGATACCTTCTTTTAACTTGCCCATAATATCAATGCCTGTTAGGGCTTCCACTGTTGATGGCAATGTGGCGATAATATCGGTAATATAACCCGAAACCTTGGCGGCACCGCCACCTTGGCCGCTTGTGCCACCATTGTCAATAACCACAATTTTTTCGGTTTTGCCCAATGGTTCTGCCACGTGTTTGGCAATTTCCGGCAAACGCTCTATAATCATTTGGGTAACGGCGGCATCGTTATACTGCTTAAATGCCTCCGCCTTTTTCATCATGGCTTCGGCTTCTGCCATGCCCCGTTCACGGGTAATTTCAGCTTCTGCCATACCTTGTGCCCGTTGGGATTCTGCAAGGGAATTACCTTCCATGCGTATGGCTTCCGCCCTTGCGGTGGCAACAGAAATTTCCTTATATTTTGCCACGTCCGCCTCTTTTTCAAGGCGGTATTTTTCTGCATCGGCTTGTTTGATGATGGTGGCTTCCAATTCTTTTTCTCTGCGCTTGGCTTCCTGCTCGGCTACCTCAATTTCCTTTTGCTTTTGCAAAACTTCTACCTGCATATTGGTTTCGGTAACTTCCCGCTTTACTTTGTTGGATTCGATTTCATAAGCAAGGTCAGCAACCGCTTTGGAAGTTTCCTGTTCCTTACGGAAAGCTTGCACTTTAAGCTCCTTTACCTTTTGGGCTTCGGCAACTTGGGTTTCCGCTACAAGGCGAGCCTCTTCACCCAATCTGCTGGCTTCGGCAGTACGTATTTTGGTTTCCTTGGCAGCTTCGGCTTCGGCAATTTGGGCATCCCGCTTAACTTCGGAAATGCGTTTTTTACCAAGGGCGGACAAATACCCGTTTTCATCAGAAATATCACGTATGGTAAAGGCTTTAATTTCCAGCCCCATCTCGGTCAAATCCTGCGCTGCTGTGCCTTGCACTTCGCTGGCAAACTTGGTTCTGTCCCTGTAAATTTCTTCCACTGTCAGCATGGAGATAATTTCACGCAACTTACCTTCCAAAACATAACGGGAAATCTCTTCCACCACTGCAATTGTGCGGGATTCGCTACCGCGGTTAAACTGCTCCATGGCTGCTAAAATACTTTCTTTGTCGCTTTTAATTTTGATAACTGCCACACCATCAGCGGATATGGCAACGCCTTGGCTGGTCATTGCCCCGGCAATGCGCACCTCGATCTTCATATTCTCCAAAGAGATTTTGTCGGTACGCTCCAAAACAGGGATGACAAAACCGCCCCCGCCGGAAATTACCCGCTTCCGCAGGCCTGTAACGATCATGGCCTTGTCCTGCGGCACTTTCTTCCAAAAGGATAGAAAGGTGAACAGGACAAGCAAAACCACGCCCAAAATGATACCGATAATAACAAGGGCTTCGCCCGTAATCCAATCTGGCATTTTATTACCTCCTTAAATTTATTCTATAATTCTTAAAACTTCACGCATGGGGCATCGTGGCTGCAATCCCGGGCAAAGTTGTATACCTGTCCGTCCAACAGACCTATGCTGATGGCAAAATGTACGAAATTGTCTATCAATCTCCAATCAACATAATGCCAATGCTCGAAAGGGTGTTGAATAATTTCCTGTACATCAATACCTCCTTCCTTGGAATTATATTTTTTCCCTTACGTGATATGTGTTTCTTTCGATGTAAACAATTTCGACTTCTTTGTTACGCTCAATCCCTGCACCATTTTCACTTTTGGCGGGACCGGACACGATTTTGTCATTAACCACATAGGTTATTTTGCCGAAACCGCCCTGTAAAATGGTCTCTGATACCTTGGCCGTTCTGCCAACCATGCTTTGTTTTTCGTGGGTATTAGTGTTTTGACGGCGCTGCAATGGCAAAAGGATAAATTTAAGTATGACAAAAGTTAACCCAAGCCCGCCAAGCCCGCCAATGCCGGCCGCACCCCACGGGCCGAAAATGGGATTAAAAATCAACCCAAGCCCGCCAAAGGCAGCAAAGAAAAGTGCGATAAATATGGGCTTAAAAGGGCTTGCTGCCCCTGCATCAAAATCCATACCGCTTGCCCCAAATGCCTGACCCAAAACCACCGAAAGCACCACAAAACCAGCACCGACGCCAAAAAATATGAAAAATAAGGTTGCCATAATACCACCTCCCTTGTAGTTACAATTATTTTAACATTATTACGTTGACCTTGCAAGACAAAAATGGTATTATTATAATAACAATTTCGAGGGCAGTTTTGTTATTTGGAAAACTGCCATCAAGTGTAACCATGTTAAAAAACGCATATAAGACATATCGGTGAAAAGGGAGAAAAAATGGATAAACGCAGCCTATTGACGGACTTTTACCAACTAACTATGATGCAGGCAAGGTTTAGGGCGGGGGATACCTGCCAAAACGCCATTTTTGACATGTTCATAAGGGAAAATCCCGGGGGCAACGGATTTTCAGTATTTGCGGGACTTGCCCAGTTTGTTGAATATATTGATAACTTGGGTTTTGATGGCGAAGATGTGGGTTATTTGCAGGGCTTGGGCATATTTGATGATGACTTTTTGGAGTACCTGCGGGAATTTCGCTTTACAGGTGACATATCAGCCATGGCAGAGGGGTCGGTGTTTTTTCCAACCGAGCCTGTGGTGATTGTAAAAGCCCCATTAATCCAAGCAAATTTTATTGAAACTGCTATGCTAAATATCCTTAACCATCAAAGCTTGATTGCCACCAAAGCCGCACGGGTATGCCATGCCGCAGGTGATGATGATGTGTTGGAATTCGGCTTACGGCGGGCGCAGGGAGCGGATGCAGGGGTTTTGGGCGCAAGGGCGGCAATTATCGGCGGCTGTGCCGCCACATCCAATGTTTTGGCGGGCAAAAAGTTTGGCTTGCCCTTGCGTGGCACCCACTCCCACTCCTGGGTAATGTCCTTTGATTGTGAATTAAAGGCCTTTCGTCAGTATGCCAACGCTTTTCCCGACAAATGTATTTTGTTGGTGGATACATTTGATACAATAAATTCGGGCGTTCCCAATGCCATTAAGGTGTTTGGAGAGATGCGGGCGAAGGGTGTAAAGCTTCAAAACTACGGCATTCGTCTCGATTCGGGTGATTTGGCGTATTTATCTAAGATTGCAAGGCAGATGCTGGATGATGCAGGCTATAAAGACGCAAGAATAAGTGCATCCAGTGATCTGGATGAGGATTTGATACAATCCCTAAAATTGCAGGGGGCAAAAATTGACGTGTGGGGAGTGGGTACCCGCCTAATCACATCCATGCAGGCACCTGCCATGGGCGGGGTGTACAAACTGGTAGCGGCGGAGGAAGATGGGCGCATGATGCCCAAGATTAAACTGTCGGAAAACCCTGCAAAAGTCACTATTCCGGGGAAAAAGAAGGTGTGGCGCATTTATGATGCCAACCATAATAAAATTAAAGCGGACCTTATAATGCTTGTGGAGGAAACCCTGAATACAGGCAAAAACCTAACCTTATTCGACCCAAAAGACCCTTGGAAAAAAATGCACTTAACCGCCGGGGAATACTATGCCAAAGAATTGTTGCAACCGATTTTTGAAGCCGGCAAACAGGTCTACCAATCTCCATCCACACTGGAAATACGGGATTTTTGCCGTAACGAACAGCAAAGCCTGTGGGACGAGCATCGCCGGCTGGTTAACCCCCATGTGATGCCTGTAGATTTATCGCAAAAACTATATGACTTAAAGCAGAAAATGTTGCACGAATCCCGTAAAGACATGGGCGAAACCCCGTCATCTTGGCTATAATTCGGAGGAGAGTTACTATGAAAGATAAAGTTTTGCAACTAACCGAAATCATTAAAAATAGCACAAATACAGTGTTTTTTGGTGGGGCAGGGGTATCCACAGAAAGTAATATACCCGACTTTCGTTCTGAAAAGGGCCTGTACAGTGCGCAGGAAAAATATGGATATACACCTGAGGAGCTTTTAAGCCACAACTGCTTCAAACATATGACAGAGCTGTTTTTTCGGTACTACAAAGAAAATATGATTTACATGGATGCCCTGCCAAATCCCGCCCACAAGGCGTTGGCGTGGATGGAAGCTTCCGGAAAACTTTCCTGTGTTATTACCCAAAATGTGGATGGTTTGCATCAAATGGCGGGTAGCAAAAATGTATTGGAGCTGCATGGGGCAAACGACCGCCAATACTGTGTAAAATGCAACAAAAAATATGATTTGATGTATATTTTGTATCAGGGTAATTGTGACGGTTTTATCCCCAAATGCGCCTGTGGGGGCGTTGTGCGCCCCGATGTGGTGCTGTATGGCGAAGGGCTTGATAATGATGTTACCAGCAGTGCCGTAAGTGCAATTAGGCGGGCAGAATGCTTGATTGTTGGCGGTACATCCCTTGCTGTATACCCCGCCGCCGGGCTTATTGAATACTTGCCGGAAAACGGTACCTTGGTGTTGATAAATAAAAGCACCACCCCCTATGATGACCACGCAGACCTGATAATTAGGGAAAATATCGGCGAAGTGTTGGGGATGGTGCAATTAAAATTACAAATTTAGGAAATCCTGCTCGTTTATAATAGGAACGCCCAAATCTTGGGCTTTTTTATTTTTTGAGGAGGAGGATTGGGTGTCGTTATTTATCAGATAATCCGTTTTTTTGGACACGGAACCGGCCACCTTGCCCCCCAACCCCTCAATATGGTCGGTTAGAGCTTTGCGGTTTGCAAAATGCTCCAAATCGCCTGTAATCACAAAGGTTTTGCCCGCTATTGCTGGGTTGTGTGATTGCCTTGCTGCGACTGAGATGGTGATATGATTAAGGGTGTTGTCCACAATTTGAGCATTTTGCGGGTTGGAAAAATAATTGTGTATACTGTCTGCCATAATGCTGCCAAAGCCGTCAATTTCCACAATATCCTCGGGCATTGCATTGCGGATTACTGCAAAGTCATGGTTAAAATGCAGACACAAAGCTTTTGCACTGGAAAGGCCCACATTATCAATGCCAAGGGCGTAAATAAAGTTTGCCAGCTCCATGGTTTTGGACTTTTCGATAGCCGCCACCAAATTAGTAAAGGAGCGTTCCCCAAAACCCTCCAACCCCTTAATTTGCTCCTCGAAGCCTTCCAGTTTGTAAATATCACTAAAATTAACCAAAAAACCCAGCTGTATAAATTTTTCGATGGTTTTTTCGCTTAACCCCTCGATATTTGCCCCGTCCCTACCTACATAGTGGACGATGGAGCGTGCAACCCTTGCCGTACAGGCAACATTGCTGCAATGCAGGGTTTTAACGCCCTTTTCATCCTGTATATGGGTTGGGTGGGTGCACACAGGGCAGGTGATGGGATGACCCCCAAACCCGCTTTTGGTAAAGTTTTCGGCAATTTGGGGGATTATCATATTGGCTTTGTAAACAGATATTTCATCACCAATGCCAAGCTCGAGGGATTCTGCAATGGATAGATTGTGCAAGCTGGCACGCTGTACAGTACTACCCTCGATATCTACAGGCTCAAAAATAGCGATGGGGTTGATTAGGCCTGTGCGGGATGTGTTCCAATCAATACCCAAAAGGTGGGTTTTCGCCAACTGGTCCGCCCACTTAAAAGCTAGCGAATCCCTCGGGAATTTGCTGGTAGACCCTAAGGAGACGCTGTATCCCACATCATCGTAGGTAAGCACTAGCCCGTCAGTGGCGTAATCCATCTTGTCCACGCTTTGTTTGAATCGTTTCACTGCGTCTGCCACGTTTTGGGTATTTACCAAATCGTAATCCGCCATAGCAAAGCCTTGAATTTCGAGGAATTTTAAGCTTTCATTTTTATTAATAAAATTAGGGCCATCAAGGATGGCAAAGGCAAAATAATCCACCTTGCGGCTGGCGGAAATACGGCTGTTTAGCTGGCGAATGGTGCCGGCGCACAGGTTGCGTGGGTTTTTGTACTTTTCGCCTTCCATTGCATTATTTATGCGTTCAAATTCGGTAAAACTAATAACTGCCTCGCCACGCACCGCCAAATTGCCCTTAAAATCAATCTCCCTTGGGATGTTGCGGAAGAATTTGGCGTTATGGGTTACATCCTCACCAATCTGCCCATTTCCACGGGTTAAAGCCTGTGCCAACATACCGTTTTCATATTTTAGCACAATGGTTAGCCCATCCAGCTTCCATGAAAGGATGCCATCATGGTCTGTTAAAAAACTTTCCAACTTGGCAATTTCCTTGGTTTTGTCAAGGGACAGCAAGGGCGTGTCGTGGCGCACCTTTTTAAGGTTTGATATTACCTGATAACCCACCTTTTGAGTGGGGGAATTTTCCAAAACCACACCGCTGCCGGCTTCCAATGTTAAAAGTTCGTCATACAAACGGTCGTATTCAAAATCCGACATAATTTCGGCATTATTTTCGTATGCGGCTGTTGCCTTGTTCAAAATTTCTATAAGCTCATTCATCCGTGTCATAATTTACCTCCCATAACATTATACCACAAGGATAAACTGTTGAAAAGGAGTGATTTTATGCCCAAGAAAAATTATCCAATTCCCGGCAATGTGAACGCAAATGCCGTGCCGGCAAACGAGCAAACAGGGGCAAAACCCAATTTGGATTATGACCCCCATTTGGAAAAGCATTTGAATGAGCAGATGCAAAAACGCAAACGGGATACGTTTTTGTAAATTTTGCTTGACAGCCCGCCTGTACTGTGGTAGTATTTGGATGTCAGAGTAGAAAACATGCGTTAAGTGCCGTTGGATGGGAGGTTGCCAACGGACGAAGGTTGCGGGCTTGCCAGTAGCTGCGATATGTTTTCGCATCCGCTGCCACTAAAAGGAAAAAATTACAAGCTTCCTTTGTGGCATAACCATATAGGAGGCTTTTTATATGAAAATCAAAACAATTAAGGCGGTTATTGCCGCCCTGTCCCTGTTGATTGCGGCAAGTTTTTTTGTGCCGCTGGTAAGCACCCATTATGCAACTGTGGTGCTGGATGGGGAAGCCCTGCACATTAACAACAATGTGGCAAATAATATCCAAAACGCCACAACCAATGCCGAAGGCAACCTGCCCACCATGAATATTTTAGGCGAACAAACCCAGCTAACTACCGAAATAATAGAGTCGGTGCATGTGGTGGTGGAGCATTTAAGTCCCCTGCAAATTGCAACACAGGCACATTTCCCCTTTGAATCTACATATCCCGTGGTTTTTCTGCTGTTGGTTTTCCCGATAGTTGTGCTGGCCTTGGTTTTTACTAAACTGCCTTTCAAAAGGCTGATGCTACCTGCATTTGTGGGGATACTTGCCATGACGGCGTTTAATGTGCATTTTGGCGTGGACTTTCACGCAAATTCAGGCACGGCGGTGCTTTTTTGGCCTTTGGCTATCACTTACGCAATCCTGCTTTTTGTAATTTTTCTTGGCATACTAGCAAACAAAGAAATACCACCTATTGAAAATGTTATACCAAATTACACCGCTACCCAGCGCACTGTAATAATAGGCATAATGCTGGGCTTTTCGCTGGTTATAAGCCTTGTAGCCTCCATCACCATCCCTATTGGCGGCGTGCCCATGGTGCGTATTAGCTTTGCCGGCATTTTCCACAATGTGGTGGCCATTTTGTTTGGGCCGTTTTTTGGCGGCGTGCAACGGGCGGCGGCTGATTTGCTCGTACACTTTATCCGCCCATTGGGGGCGTATTTGTGGCCAATTACGGTGGTTGCCTTCCTTCGTGGTTTTACCATTGGTTGGCTGTGGTTAAAAGTGCGCAATGTACCGCCAAAGGTTTATTCCATAGCATATACAGCTGTTTTTGGTTTATTTTTCGTTTTTGGTATGGTAAACCTAATCGCTGTTAATATCTTCCCGGATTCGGCTTACACTGCAATTATCACACCAAACCTGCCAAATCCCGATAATACTTTCATCATTCCCCACATAACATCCATTGGCTTTATGGGTGCTGGCATAATAGGGCTTGTGCCCCAGCTGGTAATTTATTTGGTAACCAAAAAAAGTGGAAATACAGCGTTTTACAGCCGCTTTATCAAGTTGATGGTGGCAATTGTGGTGCCTGGTTTGTTTTTTAACTGGCTAAACACAGTAATCCTTGTTTTTACAGTTATTGGACCCGCCACCCGTGCGGCAGGTTTTATGTATTTTTGGCTACCCCGCTTTTTTGAAGAATTAACAACCGGCTTGATTGTAACCTACGCCTTTACCATGCTTATGGAGGTGTACGAGTTGGCAATGAAGCGGAAATTGGTACAAAATATGGGGTGATAAGTTTGAAAAAGCTGGCATTAATTTACAACCCATTTTCCGGCGGGCGAACTTTTAAGGGAGAGCTGGATGTGTATGCCGCAGCCTTGCAGGCAAGCGGATTTCTGGTGCAACCCTTCCGCTTGGATGGCAGTATGCAACTTAGTAAGTTTGTGGCGCAAATTGGGCATTTTGATATGGTTGCAGTGTCCGGCGGGGATGGCACAATAAATTCGGTGGTTAATGAGCTTGTAACTTGCAGCATTGACGTTCCGCTGGCAATTATTCCCAGCGGAACTGCCAATGACTTTGCCCGTTTTATCGGCATGGATGTGGGGGCGCAAGCCTTTGCAGATGCGGTAAGCGGCGGAAATACAGTGCTTGCCGATATTGGCCAGGCAAATGATAAGCATTTTATCAATGTGTGCGGGGCAGGGCTTTTTACGCAAGTTTCCCAAAAAGTAAACGAAAATTTAAAGACCACCTTGGGCAAGCTGGCCTATTATATCAAAAGCTTAGAAGAAATTCCTAATTTTTACCCTATGTGGGTGCGCATTACCAATTCCAAAAAAGTACAGGAGTTGGATATTTTCCTGTTTTTAGCACTTAACACGGCGGGCACCGGGGGCTTTCCACGCCTTGCCCCGGGTGCCTCTATCAGCGATGGCTTGCTGGATTTTGTCGCTGTTAAAGCCTGCAATATGGTGGATTTGGGTAAGTTGTTCATCAAAATCCTACGCCAATCAGATTTTTTAAGTGACCCCAATATACTGTATTTCCAAGACAGTTTTGTGAAGGTTGAACTACTGTCCCTTAACCCCAATTACGAAACTTGTGATATTGATGGGGAGCGTGGTCCAAAATTGCCCGTGGAAATACACAATATTTCCAAAAAAATCCAGCTTGTTGTGCCAAGGGGGTTTTGTTAGGGCGAGACCAAAAGTTCCTCGCCTTATGTTTTTAGGGTTTTTTGTTTGTTTTGCAACATTTTTAAGGCTTTACCCGCACGGGTTTCCCGGGTTGCGGCTTGTTTTGCGCCACCAACCCAGTCACAATACCCACGCTTGTAACCATCGGTTAGGCTATCAAAGAAATGTCTTGCTTCTATGTCATCTTCCATAACCCGAGCAAGCTCTGCAGGTACAACCACTTCTTTTGGTTTCTCCATAACACTCTCCTCAATCTAAACTACTGATTTAATAATTCTTATAATCTCCGCTGTGCCATCGCCGCTATTAGCTTTTGACATGATTTCCTCAAAATGGGCTCGGCGGGCAAAGGTATTTTTTATGGCTTTTGTCAAATCATCCGCACCTAACCCCTCTTCATCCAAAACCACGGAAAAACCTTGCTTTTCAAAGCTTTTGGCGTTTAGAATCTGGTCCCCACGGCTGGCGTGTTTTGGCAGGGGAATTAGGATGTTTGGCTTATGCAAAGCCAACAATTCCGCCAAAGAATTGGAACCCGCACGGGATACCACCAGCCGGCTTGCCGCATATAAATCACCCATGCCGCCGCTTACATATTCAAATTGGCGGTATTTGCCGCTTTCAAGGGATTTATCCATATTGCCTTTGCCGCAAATGTGGATAATGTTAAATTCCGACAAATAAGGCAAGGCTTGGCGTAAAACCCCATTTATTGCCACCGACCCACTACTGCCCCCCATCACCATAATAATGGGCAATTGTTCTGTAAAGCCGCATATTTGTGCGCCTTTTGCGGCGTTGCCCTTAAAAATCTCCCCTCGCAAGGGCGTGCCTGTGTGGACTGCCTTATTTGCAGGTAAACCCGCCATGGTTTCGGGGAAAACGCAGCAAATTTTTTGGGCATGGGGCATGGCAAGTTTGTTGGCAAGCCCCACTGTAATATCCGATTCGTGGATAACTACGGGAATTTTAAGCATTTTGGCAGCATATACCACGGGCACGGTAACAAAGCCGCCCTTAGAAAAAACCACATCAGGGCGCAGCTTTTTAAGCACTTTGCGGGCATCCGCCACACCCTTAACCACTCGCAACACATCAGTTAAATTTTTAAGGCTTAAATATCGACGCAATTTACCTGCCGAAATGCCGTGATATGGGATTTTTTCGGCTTCTACCAAATCTTTTTCCATACCATCCCTGCCGCCGATGTAGGCGATCTCGAACCCGGCATCCACAAGCCCCGGCACTAATGCCAAATTAGGCACAACATGCCCTGCTGTTCCTCCGCCTGTTAAAACAATTTTCATATAATCACCCATTATTAAGAACCTGTGCTCAACAAGCTGTCACACGCCTTTTCGGCGGATTAACCTTCCTTAGATTGGCAAAAAATCAGGCTCAAAAATTCGCACAACCCATTATTGAGCACAGGTTCTAAGTTTACTTGACAATGTTTATGCTTTAATGATATAATAAATTGGAAATATTAGCAAGCAAAACTTAATTAACAAATCAAAGTAATTTATTAAGATAGCATAATTGAGGTGCTGAAAATGAAAATTGCCGCCGTAATCGCCCCATCTGCCACGGATTTTGGGCTTAATGTTGCCGCCAAGCTGGCTTGCGATACCCTGACGGAAACGGGAGAAACCTTGCAAATATTTAATTTGGACACCCTTGGGGTAGGGATTTATAACGGCGAAAATGCAAACCGTGTTAGTGATGCGATGGAAAGCATAAAGGCCGCTGACGGGGTGATTTTTGCATTTTCGGTGGTTCTGGGCGCACCATCCGCCATGGTTTTGGCTTTTTTGGAATATTTTGCAAACCCCGCTTACAAAGTCTATTTGCAAGGCAAGCCCTGCCTTTTACTTGCCATATCCGAAAATGGCGGCGAGCGACCTGCGGCGGAAACCGTAGGCAATGCAATTATGCAATTGGGTGGTTTTGATGTGGTGCGTATTGGCTTAAACGCCGGTGCGGCACCCGTGGTGCAAAAAGATGTGATAGAGCTTATAGAAAGGCAGACGGAGGATTTTTACCGTATTTTACGCCAAAATCGCAAATACATCATATCCCGTATGCAGGCTGACCCTGTGCTAAATGCACAGCCGCCGTTATCTACCCATGAAGAAGTGCCAAGGCGCATAAACACCGTAACCGTGGGTGATTTGTATAAAAAGCATGATTTGGAAAATATGCCGGGCGAAAAACAGCAGGATATTAACCGCATTTCCGCTATGTTTGCAAAAAAGTATGCCAGCAACAATGAAGCCTTAATAGAGCAACAACCGATACCTATTACAAACCCTACAAAACCGGGCTTTTCAGGAGAGCGCAGTGTAAAACAGCTTACTGCCGCCTTGCCCCATCACTTTAATACCCAACACGCTAAGGGCTTGGAAGTCGTCATTCAGCTTAACATTACAGGTATGGACGGTTTTTCGGGCCATATTGCCATAGCTAAGCAAGAATGCTTTTTCTACGAAGGGGAAGCGGATAAAAACCACATTGTGGTAACGGCGGATGCCAAAATTTGGGGTGATGTGCTGGGCAAAAAACTAACGGCACAAAAAGCCTTTATGATGGGACAGTTAAAGGTGCGGGGCAATTTTGTGCTGCTAACTAAGTTTGACCAGCTTTTTAACGCAGTTTCTTAGCATGTGCCGCCAATATAAAAACACCATTGCAAAACCTACCGCAATGGTGTTTTTATTAACAAAGTCTAATGCATTAAACCATGGAAAAAGTGGTTTAAGCCAATCACCAGCAACACACCCACGGCCATCACAGGTAAACGCCATTTGGTGCGCCCGGCATATTCCACTGCAAGTGGCAAAATTTCCGTAAACACAACCCCAAGGATACAGCCGGCGGCCACAGCAAACATAATGCCTGATAAATAAACATTAATGCCGCCCACAAAATACCCAATTACAGCACCAAGGATGGTGGCCATACCGGCAAGGCCGCAAATGGCAAGTATTTTAAGCCGGCGCATGCCGCCTGCCTTTAAGGGTATTGCAATGGTCATCCCCTCCGGTATACAGGATAAGCCAATGGCGATGGCAGTCATAACGGTTCCCACACTACCGATGGCAAGCCCCTTGGGTATATCATGTAAAATTATGGCCAAAACCACGGGAACTGCCACCGCAGCCAAACGCCGCTTTTCATTGGTGGTAAGCTCTGCGTGGGAGCAATGCTCGTTATGGGGCAAAACCCCATGGATATGCTCGTGCCCGTGTTTATCAAAAAATGACAGGGCAACAATAAAGCCGACACCAGCCAAAACGCCCAATGCCGTTAACCAAATGCCTGCGCCCGAATGTTGGAACCAATACTGGTAAATTTCACCCGTATAGGGGTCTATTGTGGTGTGGTAATGCCCGTGGCCAATGGCGTGGGGTATAAAATCCACAAACACAAGGGTTAAAAGCACTGCTGCCGCAAAAGTGAAAGCAAGACCTATAAGTCTTTTATTAGGCCGCTTAATTAAAAGAACAATGGTGCCGCCCAATACGGAACTTCCAAGGCCTGCAACGGTAGCAAAAACCATAATGCGCATAAAATCCGAAACATTTTCAAACACTTAATTACTCCCTCCGGTTTGCACAAAAAACATGTCGTGTACAATGCCGCCCACTGTAAAGCGCAGTCTAAATTCCCCGGTTTCCACTATGTAGTGCAAATTGCCGCGCTGGTAGGCACTTTGCGTATTGTCATCTGCACCATTATCATCAATGTTTAGGCTTGGCAGGGCGTTCATAAAATTAATGCGTGGGCTGCCCGGTGCGGTTGCGCCCGAATACAGATGGTGATGCCAATAACCGTCCGCAAAACTGGGGTGGTTGCGGGATGGGTTGATGGATGCCTGAACATCGGTTTGACCAATGCGGATTATTGCGTTTCCTCCGGCCTCTTCACCGATAAATGTTATGCGGGAATTTTGATAGGGTGTGCCTGCAATTTCTGTTTCCTCGCCGTCAAAATACAGCCTGTCCAATTCAAATATAGCACGTGCTTCCACCGGTGCAGGGTCATCGCTACCGCAAGCTGCAAAAGCAAAAAGTGCGCAAATGCTTACAATGGCTGCTAAAAATACTTTTTTCATAGATAATCCCCCGTAAATTTTTTAGAACAGTATATCACAACAAAACACAAAACGCAAGCGAAAAATATTGCTTTACAAATGTCGATTTTTGTGGTATAATAACTACGTCAGTATTTTATATTTTGAGAGGTGCTTTTATGTTTGACTTGGGAAAGTTAACCACATTGTCCACCACCCACTCCTATACGCAAGGCACAATTATTATTGAAGAAGATGCGGAAGACTCTCTTAGCATGTTTATTTTGTTACAGGGCAGCGTATCTGTTTATAAAAACTTTGGTAAGCCTAACGAAAAGTTTTTGGCTTCCCTTGGTCCGGGTGATTTTTTTGGCGAAATGTCGCTATTCTTAAAACAATCCCGCTCCGCTACCGTTGTTGCCAAAGAAGAGGTGCTTGCGCTTGAAATTACATCAGACAATGTGATGATTATCTTAAAGGCCCATCCTGACCTATCCGTGGCTATTATGAAGGCTTTATGCAAAAGAATGAGTGATACCAAAAAAATAATGGCAGAGATGGGTGGCAAAATTACCAATTAGCTGTGGAGAGGGGCTTTGAAAGAAAGTATGAAAGCTAAAATTTATGGCTGCCGCGGCTCCATCCCTGTTTCGCACACATATTGTTCCCGCTATGGGGGAAACACATCTTGTATGACGGTGGAGTCCAAAGGAAAGACGTTGATTATCGATGCGGGCAGCGGGCTGGTAATTTGGGAGCAGGAAATGAAAAAGTGTTTTCCAAATTATCCCAAAGACTTACCGAATCCGCCGAAAATTTTGCTAAGCCACCTGCATTTGGATCATATTGTGGGGCTTGGTATTTTTGCCCCATCGTGGGAAAAGGGTTTGGGGATGACCATCTATACAAATTCCCGTGATGATAGGCCGCTGGTGGAGCAGGTTTTTGGTGTTTTTAAGCCACCTTACTGGCCCCGTGACTTGGCAAAGCTTACAGGTGCAAGTTGTGTGGAACTTAAATGCGGCAAACCCATCCAAATTGACCATTTTACCGTAACCCCCTTTATTGCCAACCACCCTGACAAAACTATGAGCTTCCATATAACCGATGGGGAAAAGACTGTTGTGCACCTGTTGGACTCGGAAACTGAGGGTTTGTGCGAAAAAATGTATGATAATTTGATTAAATACTGTATGAATGCCGACTTAATTGTGTTTGATGCGGCTTATTCCGGTGAGGATTATCCAAAACATGTAGGTTGGGGGCATTCCACAGTGGAGCATGGTGTGGACTTGGCAATAAAAACCAACCCCCGTGCCATGGTTTTTGCCCACCTTAGCCAAACCTACACCGACGACCAATTGGATGCATGGGGCAAGCATTTTACAAAAGCACCAAACACATATTTTGTACTTGCCAAAGATAATGCGGAGTTGGAGCTATGAAAAGCCGCATAATTAAGCGTTATGTAACGGCCGGGGCGGCTGTGCTGCTGGGTCTGGTGTTTGCCTTTGCGGATATTTTTTGGCCGTTGGAATACCGTTTGCAAGATGCGGTTTTCCAACAAGCAGGCCTGCCACATGCGGATATTTTTGTGATAGGTATTGATGAGCATGCCCTTGACACCTTTGGGCCTTTTGGACAGTGGACAAGGGGGCTTATAGCGGATGCCATAAACATCCTTAACCGCTACGAAGAAGCCCGGCCGGCCGTTATTGCCGTGGATATTTTGTATGCCGAACCCAGCCGGCGGTATCCGCAATATGACAAAGCGTTGCTGGAAGCAGTGCAAGCGGGCAATGTGGTTTTGCCGTCCAATATCCATGTAGGTGTTGACAGGGAATCCTTAGCCGCCGAAAATGTAGTTTTGGACGTGATTTTGCCCTTTGGCCAATTGTCGGAATATGCAGAGCACGGCTTTGTAAACACTGCCGTGGATAGGGATGGTATAAAACGCCTTGCCCCCCTTTGGCAGGATTTTGATGGCGGTCGGTTTTACAGCTTTCCCGTAACCGTTGCCCGCATGTATGCCGATTTTTGGGGTTACAAAATTAATGAAGGTTTTATTACAAGCCAAGAAATGGCATATATAAGATACACCGGCAACCCGGGGGATTTTTGGCAGTTTTCCTTTGCTGATATTTTTGAGGATTGGTTTTATCCCGCTATGTTGGAAGGGGCAATTGTGCTTATTGGCCCTTACGCCATGGGCATGAAGGATGACCATCCTGTGTCCATCCGCCACGATATTAATATGTATGGGGTGGAAATACACGCCAATGTGGTGCAGGCGATTTTGGATGGTGCTTTGAAAATACCGGCTTCGCCCATTATGGCGGTGGCCATTCCGCTAATTTTATTGGCTTTGGGCATGTTGCTGATGGAGCTTACCGAAAAATTATACATGGCATTTGCCCTGTTGTTAGCAGGTATTGGATATTTCTTTTTGGCACAATATATATATAACCAAGGTTATGTTTTGCCCTTGTTTGTGCCGCTTCTTGCTCTTGTTTTGGTATTTTTGTATCAGCTTATTTACGCTTATGCACTGGGTATGGCGGAAAAAAATCGCTTACGCAACACTTTTAAGAAGTATGTAGACCCTAAGTTGGTTGATGTGCTTATTAAAAGCGGCGGGTCAGAAGGCGATGCCATTGGGCAAAAACGGGATATTGCAGTGCTTTTTGTGGATATCCGTGGCTTTACGCCTATGACGGAAAAGTTGAAGGGCGAACCTGAAAAAGTTGTTGCTATTTTGAATGAGTATTTGGAGCTTACATCATCAGCGGTGTTTAACAACGGCGGTAGTGTGGATAAGTTTATTGGTGATGCCACCATGGCACTGTTTAACGGTTTTGTGCCGCTGGATGACCATGTGTTTGCCGCTGCCAAGGCCGCTTGGGATATGGTGCAAAAGGCGGAAAGTGTCAACCAATCTATTTTACGCCAGTTTGGCGTGGAGGTTGGTTTTGGAGTTGGGTTGCATTGCGGGGAGGCTATTGTGGGCAACCTTGGCCCCAGCTTTCGCAAAGATTATACGGCAATTGGTGATACTGTAAATACTGCCGCACGGTTGGAATCCAATGCGCAAAAGTCCCAGGTGTTAATTTCTGATGACGTGTACCAAATAATAAGAGAGCGTATAGAAGCTGCGCCTTTGGAGCCTATGCAACTAAAAGGCAAGTCGGAAGCTGTTAAGGTGCATGCTTTAATGGGGATTAAATAGAAAATAGAAGGTGTTAAAGTGCGAAAAATAAAAGTTTTGGGGCTTATCAGCTTTTTAATGGTATGTGTGTTGATGTTTGGCGGTATGCCCTTGGTTTACGCAAATCAACCCACCCGCCTTTTGGTTAATGGGCGGCCCCACCACTATCCTGAGTTAATTTTGGTGGGCGGCAACCCGCTTATGCCCGCAAGGCAAGTTGCAAATCTTTTCGGCGGGCGCTTTATTTGGCTTCCCCATTACTCCCAAGCCCTTTTGGTTATTAATGACAATATTTATATAATGTCCGTAGACAGCGTCCTTATCACCTTAAACGAGGGTAGATTGCAAGCGAATGCACCTGCCCAAATTATCAACCACCAAGTATTTTTGCCCCTATGCTTTGTTGCCGATGTGGAGGGGTGGGATATTAGAATTGCAGAGGACACAAACACAGTGCATTTAGCCAACAACCATACTCGTGCGGCAACCTATGCGGGAATGGGCATACATGGCAACGCAGATGGGGTAAATGCCCAATTTAACCTACCCAATGGGGTTTTTGGCGGCAATGGCTACATTTTTGTAGCTGACACATTTAATAATTTAATACGCAAAATTTGCTACGATGGCGTTACCGACCTTTACGCCGGCAGGATACTGGCGGTGGATGACAGGGGCTTTCCCCATGGCTTTATCCGTGATGGTGACAGGCTGGAAGATGCCCTGTTTAACCGCCCAATGGATGGGGTTGTGGGTGAGTGCGGACGCATTTTTGTAGCAGATGCCGGCAACCACGCAATACGTGTGATTGATGGTGATAATGTGCTTACCTTAACAGGTGGTACAGCTTACGGCCACGCCGATGGCGGGGTTAGTGAAGCATTGTTTAACTTCCCCGTAGCCATAGCTATGGATGAAGGCGGCAACCTGTTTGTGGCGGACACCCTAAACCATGCTATCCGCAAAATTACGGCAAATGGTCAAGTTTACACAATTGCCGGTGTTGCAGGCGAATATGGTTTTGAGGATGGGGATGCGGAAAATGCCATGTTTAACACGCCCATGGGCATTGCTGTGGATGAAAATGGGCGCATCTTTGTGGCAGACACAGGCAACCACCTTATCCGTGTTATTGATGGGGGCAAGGTTTACACAATTGCAGGCACGCTGACCTTTGATGCCGACCGGGAATGGGATGGTGTGCCCATGGGTGGCTTTGCAGATGGCGTACAGGCCATGTTTAACCAGCCCACAGGTATTGCGCTTTGGGGTGATGTGTTGATTGTGGCAGACACTGCAAACCACAGCATCCGCAATATTAATATCCAAACGGGAGTTGTTTTTACAATTGCGGGCAATGGTTATCCGGGCCGTGATGACGGTGTGCCCGTAGATGCAACCTTTCATCTTCCTGCAGGGGTATTTGTTGTAGGTGACACAATTTTTGTGGCGGACACAGGCAATAATTTGATACGCACAATAACTTTGCGGTAACCGAAGCCGGATGCCGCAAAAAGGAGGAATGGCAAATGAAAAAAGGTTTTTTGCGTAAACTGACAGCATTTTCAGTAGCTGCGGTTATGGCATTTAGCACAACCGCAACTGTGCTTGCTAACGAAGCACGTATTATCAACATCCACCGTATAGAGGGGGACAATGTTGAATTAACACGTGGTGCAAGGTCATCCGCCCCAAGGGAGGGGCAACGGCTTGCCCAAGGCAATGTGCTTACTACGGGACGGGATTCTTCCGTATATCTGTCAATGGATGCCGAATCCATCTTAAAAATGAACCAGCAAAGCCAAATCACTATCAGCTCCGCCGGCAACCGCTTGGCAATTAGTGTGCAAAGCGGAACCGCCCTGCTTAATGTAGGCACGCAACAAGAAGGGCAAGGTACAGAGGTACGCATTGGTAATACGGGCATGGTTGTGCGTGGTACAATGTTTACCGCATCCCGTTTGGGCGGAAACGGTGTGATACATATGCTTTCAGGTGCCGGTGAAGTTAATGGAGAGCTTTTGCAGTTAGGCTACACTTTGTTAATTTCCAGGCAAGCCGATGGGGACAATATCAGCATTCATCCCATTGTTGTTGAAGAATTAGACCTTTTCACCTTGCAAGCGATTGCTGATAATGCAGAATATTTGATTGCATACGGCATGGCAACCACGGAACTGTTGGAAGCACTGCCGGCCCTAAAAGAAAGTGCCATAATTAGGGAAGGTGCTGCACAAGCGGAGGTTGACAGATCCTTGCAAGCAGCAATTGCAAGCATTAACCGCATCCCCGGGATAGTGATTGATCAGATTGCAACATCCCCGGAAAGCGATGTGGATTGCCCATGGGACGATGGCAGTGTGGCAGGTGGGGGTGCCCAGCCCCCTGTTGCTCTACCACCGGGTGGGGGTGCGGCTCCTCCACCTAGCTCACCAAACCCTGGTCCGCCGCCAAACGAAGAGCCACCAACGCCGCCCATCACCCAACCAATTCATATTCATTACAGGGGTGTTGGCGGAAGCGGAGGGGGTCGTTTTGTCCCTGGTGAAACGGTAACGCTGACAGCGGGCGCACCACCTGCCCATTTGTCCCCACTTGCTGTGGCAAACCATTGGACGGTGATTTCCGGCGGCCACCTGCCTATCACCATGTATGGCGCAACCATAACTTTTGTTATGCCAAACCACCCTTTGCATCTAACCATTCACTGGATAGTACCTTAGAATCCTATATGTTAAGGCGGCCGCAAACTTTGCAGCCGCCTTTTATGGTGTATATTGATACCAATTCCAATTCGAAACATGGAAAAGGATATTTTGAAAATCGCAGGTTTCAGTGCGTTTTCAAAATGTGCTTTTCCATGATTGAGAATGGAATTGGTATGAAACATTTTCTTGTGCTTTTACGTCATAAAAGGTATAATAGAAATTAAGAGGTGATTTTGTGAAGATTGCAAAAAGAATTACTGCATTTTGCTTGGCCTTGGTAATGTCGCTGGGGTTGGTTTCGGTCGTGGAACTTGCCGTGGACATTCCCGGTTTATCGCCATTACCTGTGGCGGCAAGCCCCATAGCACGTGATGGCCACACCCTTGTGCCAACAAGCTTTGGCCAAACAGGGGTGGGCACTACCAGCCATTTTGTGCTAACAAGCCCAGTGGACAGCTTGCCCAACATAACAATTGATGGGCAGCCAAACCCCGCAATAACCCGTAGGGAGGCTTATACATTTAATATTGCCCCCGCTGTAACTTTGCGGGCCAACACCGTCTACATCTTTCGCTTGCATAGGGATGGGTATGCGGATGTGACATGGGCATTTCAAACAGCCAAAAATTTTGAAATTTTATCCACATTGCCCGGCCATCAGGGGGTTAATGTGCCTACAAACACAGGTATAGAGATTAATTTTTCCATGGACGGCTTTGCTGATTTAGATGGTTATTTTACCATATACCCCCAAGTGACGGGGCGGTTTATAAGAAGCGGCAATACCTCCGTTTTTATGCCCGCAAACCCACTTGCCCATGCACAGGTTTACACCGTAACCATCAGTGCGGGCTTGCCCTTGGCGGATAGCCATATAACGCTGGGGTATGACCATGTGTTTTCCTTTGAAACCGCCCCGCTGGTGGAGCCGGAAGCGGTCACATGGCCTGCACGGCTTAATTTTTCACGTAATATAGCGGAATTTCCCACATTCCAGCCTGCGCATTTTCAATTTAACCTAAATTATGACCGCACAAATGGGCGGCCTGATGTAAATTTTAGTATTTACGGCTTTAATAATGCAAGCCAAGCCATAGTGGCGGTGGAGCAGTTAATGTCAATCCCATCCCGGTCCCACTTTGCTTGGCAGGATAGCCTTGTAGATACCGATGATTTGCAATATATACTCTCCTTCGAGGCGGAAATACCGCCAAGATGGACCTGGCAGGAAACTGCCACCCTGCCAGATATTTTGCCGGCAGGCTTTTATCTTGTGCATGCCGCTGTTGGGGAATTTGCCGCCCAAATGGTGATACAGATAACTGACATTGCCGTGCAATTAGTGGGGGATAGTGACAAAACCTTGCTATGGGTTAATGATATGACAACAGGCAGACCTGCCGCAGGCGCAAGCATTGTAGATTCCTATACAGGCAATGTATATACGGTTGACGAGAGCGGTATCGCCATTATAAACCGTGCCGTTGGCGATGGGCGTGGTGATAATATAACCATCACCTTTGAAGGTAACCAGTGCATCATGCTTTTTGCCCGCAACCCACGTTTTGGACAGCCCGATACCCAAAGTTTTGGATGGGGTTGGGGCTGGGGTGCGCAGTTTAGCGAGGATTACTGGACAATTTTACAACTGGACCGCACCTTGTTTCAACGCAATGATACCCTGCATTTTTGGGGCTTTGCCCAATGCCGCAGTGGGGCGGGGGAGCAAACCCGTTACTTAATCGCCTCCATAGAACAACATGGGCAGCTGATGCACCGCCAAACCGTTGAATTGGATGGTTATGGGTTTAGCGGACAAATTGCACTGCCGGGGCTTGCGTCGGGCAGTTACAACCTAACAATTTCCGATGGCAACACAACCATCAGCCAAATATTTTTTACTGTGGATGATTTTGTAAAACCACCTTATCAAATGTTAGTATCCGCTGATGCTGTTGCCGTGTTTGCGGACGAAACGGTGGATTTTACCGTGCGTACGGAGTTTTTTGAGGGCACACCCGTCTCCAACCTTGCTATAAGCTACAATTTTTGGGGTAGCCGTTTGCAAAATGAAAACCGTGGCCAAGGGCAAACGGAGCCGGACGGTAATTTTACCATATCCTCCGGTATTATACGCCCGGCGGCGGGGGCGCAAGGGGAAACAACACTAAATTTTGGCGCAGAAGCCACATTGCCGGAGGTGGGCCGCACCCATCAACTGGCCAATGTGCGTGTGTTTATAAACGATATAGACATGCGTGTAAATGCCAGCCGTGATGGGGCGGATGCTACTGTATCCGTCGACATAAACAATATTACGCTGGACAGGCTAAACAACCGCACAAACACCCATTGGGGCGACTTTTTAGATGTACCCGTGGCGGGGCAGGAGGTGTCTGCTACTGTATCCCGTATTTTTTGGGAAGCCCAGCGCACAGGGGAGCGTTATTGCTTTATCGAGCGCAGGGTAATACCAACCTACCGCCACACAAGGCGTGAAGAGGTGATAGAGCGTTTTGCCCTAACCACCAATGCAGACGGGCAAGTTACCCACAATTTTACCGTGCCCAATAGATTGCACGAATCCTATCAAATCCAGCTTAGCACCGTGGATGGAAATGGGCGCACCATAACCCACACCCGCTTTATCGGGCGGGATTGGACCACATTTTTCCGTGAAGCGGGTGACGATAGCCTGCGCCTTTATGGCGCAAAGAATTTTTGGGATGAAGGCGGATACGATTTGGGTGAGGATGTGACCCTGACCGTAAAGCGGGGTATGGAAGCCATAACAGGCGGGCGCACATTGTTTGTAACGGTGTCAGGTGGTATCATCCATCACCAAGTAACCACAAACACCCTCTCCTTTCCGTTTGGGGAGGAGCATTTGCCCAATACCACCGTACACGCCTTTTTCTTTAATGGGCACACCTACCACACCAGCCATAGAATGCAGGCAAACCTGCGCTTTAACCCGCAAGGGCGTAACTTAAATATCCAAATTGACACCGACCAAGCAACATATCGCCCGGGCGATATGGCAACCGTAACCATAAGAACCACAGACGAGATGGGCAACCCACGCCCTGCCAATGTAAACCTTGCCTTGGTGGATGAGGCTTTGTTTGCCCTGCGTGATTATACTGTTAACAGCCTAAATGCCCTATATAGGCAGATAAACAACCGCCTGCGCATAAGCCGTGCTACCCACGCCACATTCGTAAGTGACGGTATGGAAATAGAGGCGCTGAGGCAGGAATTTGGACTGTATGAATCAATGGACATGGATATGGCATCAATGCCTGCTGCTTCCCCCATGCCTGCCCAAGCGGAACCGATGCAGGAAGCCGCCGATGATACCCATCTACGGGAAACCTTTGAGGATACAGCATTTTTCGCATCCGTCACCACCGACCATCGTGGTATTGCCCAAATCACTTTCCGTTTGCCCGATAATATCACATCATGGCGTGTTACCACATCCGCCGTTACCAATGATTTGTATGCAGGTAATGAAGTGGGCAATATTATTGTAACCCAGCCCATGTTTTTGCACTATAGCTTGGGAAGCACCTTCCTTATGGGTGATATGCCCATAATTGGACTTAATGCCTTCGGTACTGGTTTTGCAGGCAGCGAAACTGTGGAATTTAGGGTTTGGAGTGAAACAATCCCCGAAATTGTTCATACAGCAACCGCCGCCCCCTTTGAACGTGTCAATATACGCTTACCTGAAAAGGTCAAGGAAGGGGAGGGGGCCATCATCATCTATGCCGCCGCCAGCAATGGATATACCGATTCGGTACGGCACACTTACAATGTGGTAACATCCCACAGGCTGGTGGATACAGCATTCCTTTACGACGTGGATGTTGATACCGTGCTTGATACCCATTCAGAAGGACTTGTAAACATCACCTTTACCGACCGTGGCAGGGGACAGTTTTTATGGGAGCTTAACGGAATGCGCTTTACCCGTGGCAGTCGTTTGGAAGGGCTTGTTATGTCAAGGGAATCCCATCGTATTATCAGCGAAAACTTCCCGGATAAACAATTGCGCCCCGTGGCAGATTTTGATGCAGGCATATACCAACGCCCCAATGGCGGCATTGCCATGCTGCCCTATGCGGACAGCAACCTAACCACCACCATACGTATGATGCCCTTTATTTTAGACGAAATTAACCAAAATGCCCTGCGCAGCTACCTTAACAATATTTTCTACGGTGAAACCGGGGAAAATAAAATGCAAGCCTTGTACGGCCTTGCCATGTTACACCAGCCTGTGCTGCTGTATTTGCAACGTTATGCCATGCTGGAAGATATCTCCGTGGTGGATTTGGTATATGTCGCCCTTGGTTTTGCGGCACTTGGCGAAACCCATGTGGCATCAGATATCTACACAAACCGCATCTTACCCTATATCCAAGACCTTGGAGCCCTTTACCGTGTCCATGTCGGCGGCACCCATAGGGAGATTGTGGAAGCAACATCGGCAGCCGCTTTGCTTGCCACCCAGCTTGGTAAGGATGAAAGGGCGGGTTTGCATGCATATGTGGCAAACCACCGCCTGTCCTTCCGGGAGGACCCCATGCCAATCGCTCTAAACCGCCTTATCTACATCGCCAGCGAAATAACTAAACTGGATCCTGCACCTGCATCCATAACCTACACCCTTTTTGGGGAGGAATTTACACGTAATTTGGCAAGCGGGCGAAGCTTTACCTTGCGCCTGCCCGCCCAAAATATGCACCATTTCAACTTAACTACAGTGGAAGGCACTGTTGGTGCGGTGTCCATCCGCCCAATACCATTGGAAGATGTTGATGCGGCCGATAACAATATCACCATAACCCGCCAGTTTTTTGTGGCCGGCACAAATACGCCCACCACCATCTTCAATCAAGAAGATTTGGTGCGCATTGTTATCACTGTAAATTACACCGCTACGGATGTACATGGCAGCTACCAAATTACCGATTTTATGCCCGCAGGTTTTGCCCATGTACCTAATTCTGCCCGTTTTACCACGGGGGCAGTGTCCGGTGGGGGTTGGTGGCACTGGTTCAGGGTTGACAGGCAAGCCGTTAGCTTTTTTGACCATAATTCACGCTTTAACAACACCCGCACCTATACCTACTATGCCCGCATTATCAGCCCCGGCACTTTTATGGCACAAGGCCCAATTGCACAAAGCCTTGCCGCCACAAGCTACCTAACTGTGGGCAATTATACTATCATCACCATCTTGGATTAAGGGGGATAATTAGCATGCAAATCGACTACTTTCAACCATTTTACAGCGGCGGCTGAAAATCCGCAGGGGGCTGAGATTCCAAATTATCAGCAAGTTTGCTGAAAGATATTGTTTCAAAAATACCGGTTATAAGCGATGATAAGCTGATAGTTGGCTTTAACACAGCGGATGACGGGGCAGTGTACAAATTGCGGGATGACCTTGCTATAATCCAAACCCTTGACTTTTTTCCGCCGCTTGTGGATGATATGTACATTTTCGGACAAATTGCCGCCACCAACGCATTAAGTGATGTGGCGGCAATGGGTGGTAAGGCTGTAACTGCCCTAAATATCCTTGCTTTTCCCGAGGACGGGGACAAGGCGGCCTTGCAAGCCCTTTTGGCAGGCGGTGCAGAGAAGGTGGCAGAGGCTGGTGCGGTGCTTTGCGGCGGGCATTCCATTGCCGATAAAGGTGTGAAATACGGGCTTTCTGTTATGGGCGTTGCCCATCCCAACAAAATTTTGTACAACAACCGCTGTAAGATAGGTGATAAAATCATCCTAACCAAACCTTTAGGGGTGGGTATTGTGTCCGCCGCTTATAAAGCGGGCAAGGCAACCGAAGCCGCTTACAAGCAAGCTATAACCTCTATGACAACCTTAAACACCCACACTATGGACATCGCTGCAAACTTCCCCATTTCTGCCGCTACAGATGTGACGGGTTTTGGTTTTCTTGGCCACCTTAATGAAATGGTGGCGGATTACTCCATTTTAGTGGATAGTGGGCAAATTATGCAAATCGATGAAGCCTTGCAGCTGGCAGAAGCCGGCACAATAACCGGTGGCAGCAAGAAAAACCGCTCCTCCCTGCAAGATTACGTGCACTTCGGCAACGCATCCATTGGTATACAGGAATTGTTATTGGATCCGCAAACATCGGGTGGCCTACTAATAAGCCTTGATGGCAAACATGCCAATGCATTACTTAACAAACTTGCTGAAAAAGGTATAACCGCAAAAATTGTAGCAGAGGTGGTTCCTTGTTGTGATAAAAACATCCTTGTACAATAATCAACTTGACTTTTTGGGCACAATAGGCTATAATAAAGCCAATCAAATTTACAGGAGGGCATGATTATGTATGGGCTGCTGGACAACCTAACCCCCGAACTTGGTTTTGAAATAGACTTACCCTTTGAAATTTTTGCCACATCCTTTAATCTACCGGAACCTGCGGCAGATGAAGAAGAAGAGGAAATTTCTGCCGAGGGTTTAGCGGCACTTCTTTACACCAAAGAAGCGGAGTGCCCTGTGTGCAGGGCAAAATTCAACAACACCTTGGTGCGGGAATCCAAGTTGCGCCTGTCCCATATGGATGAGTTGCGCCCTGTTTACAGGGGTTTTGAGCCTCTTTGTTACGGCATCACCATGTGTACAACCTGCGGATACGCCGCTTTCAAAGACAGGTTTGATGTGATAAGTGACCGCCAACGGGAAACTCTATTACAGCACCTTCGCATAAATTATGCCAATTTCATGCCCGCCAGCTATCCTATGGAGTTGGACGAAAAAATGGGTATAGAGCGTTTTAAGTACGCCCTGCTGACCGCCTATATAAAAAAGGTATCGCTGGGGGAAAAGGCCATGCTTTTGACAAAAACCGCTTGGTTGTATAAAGCCATGGGGGATGAGGTTAATACTTCCCTTTTCAGCAAATATGCCAATGATGTGTGGACGCAAGCTTATCAAAGCGAACGCTTTCCAATATTCGGGCTGTCAGAAGCCACTGTTCACTTCCTGCTGGCCCGTTTTGCCTTTGATTTGGGTGACCATGGTACGTCCCTGCGCTTTTTATCCCAAATTATAGTGGACCAAAACCTAAGCACCCGCATGCGGGATATGGCACGGGATTTGAAGGAGCAAATTAACCAAACCCGCACTGAATAAGGACTGAGATTGTACAAATGGATTTACTAATAAAAGCAAACAACATTAATATTGAATATGCCGGTCGGGATATTTTGGGTATTGATGGGTTAGAAATATATGCCCGTGACCGCATTGGGATGGTAGGTGCCAATGGCGCAGGAAAAAGCACACTTTTGCGTGTGTTGGCGGGGGAAGTGCAACCTGCGGGATGTAAAATTCAGCGGTTGGGAGATGCTGTTTATATTAGCCAGGTTGATGGTGTGGATGTTAATGCCGTGGCGGATTTTGAGGCTTTATCCCGTATGGGCTTGGCGGGCATTGATGCGGCCACAATGTCCGGTGGCGAGGAAACCCGTGCCAAAATAGCCCATGCTCTGTCCGCCCAAGTCCACGCCATTTTTGCGGATGAACCCACAAGCCATCTTGATCGTGGAGGCATTGGCCTTCTCGCGGGTCAATTAAAGGCTTTTGATGGCGCACTTATAATAGTCAGCCACGACCGCTATTTCCTTGACCAGGTTGTGGATAAAATTTGGGAGCTAAAAGACAGCAAAATTACTGAATATTGGGGCAATTATTCCCAGTACCGCCAGCAAAAGGACGAAGAAACACAGCGTCAGCAGGATTTGTATGAGCAAGCCCAATTGGAGCGGGGGCGCTTGGAGCAGTCTGTCGAGGAAGTGCGCAGACAAGCCAAGAAAAAGGACAAGCAAAAAGGCGTTAAGTCTAAAGCCCAAAAAGAAGGCAGCCAATGGGGTAACCAAAAAAGTCCAGGGTCAAAACAGCAAAGGATGCACAAAACGGTGCAAAATTTGGAACGTCGTGCAGAATCTTTGGCGGAAATTGCCCCGCCGGAACGGGTGCGTTCCGTCAATTTTCGCCAAAGCAAGGCTTTGGAGCTGCACAACAAATTCCCCGTTGTGGGCAAGGATATAAATCTATCTTTTGGAGAACGGGTGATTTTTGACCGTGCCGACTTTACCGTCCCACTTGGCGCAAAAGTAGCGTTTACAGGTGCCAACGGCACAGGTAAAACCACATTACTAAAAATGATTAAAAATCGCCACCCCGCCCTAACAATCTCCCCCAAAGCGGAATTTGGGTATTTTGAGCAGACAGGATACAAATTTACCACAGACCAGTCTGCTATGGCGTTTATGGAAGAAAACAGCGATTATCAATCGGAAATCCGTGCGGTTTTGGCGGCAGTGGGCTTTTCGGCGCAGGATATAAAAAAGAGCTTGCAAGTCCTATCCGGCGGGGAAATTATTAAACTTTTGCTGTCCAAAATGTTGCTTGGCCGTTACAATATCCTACTTTTGGACGAGCCCGGCAATTACCTGGACATTGGCAGTTTGGAAGCTTTGGAAAGTATGCTAAAAGCCTATGTGGGTACCATTATTTTCGTGTCCCACGATAAACGGTTTGTGGATAATGTGGCTGATTTGGTGTATGAGTTTACAAATGGCAAAATATTAAAGGTTAAATAAAACAATTTATACAACATATTAAATTAACCCTTGACAAGCCCGCCAATATTTTGTATAATAAACCCTGTTGGCTACACAGCCTTTAAGGACAGTTGTCCGAGTGGTCGAAGGAGGCGGTCTTGAAAACCGTTGAGCGGCAACGTTCCGGGGGTTCGAATCCCTCACTGTCCGTACTTTTGTGCTTCATGCAAAAGTTGAGGAGATGTACTCAAGTGGCTTAAGAGGCTCGCCTGGAAAGCGGGTAGGTCGTGAAAGCGGCGCGGGAGTTCAAATCTCCCCATCTCCGTAAATGTGAAAAAACCACAGCCAAGACACTGCAATGCAGTGTCTTGGCTGTGGTAGGGACAATTAGCTCAGTTGGTAGAGCACATCCTTGACGTGGATGGGGTCAGGCGTTCGAGTCGCTTATTGTCCATAAAATCCACTCTTGCGGGTCGTTAATGTGGCGGCTCGCTTTTTATTTCAGCACAATTATGATTGGTGTGGGGAAATATAACAAGCTATACCCATCGGGTATAGCTTGTTATATGGGGTTTTGGTGTACATGCTGCGTGTTCGATTTTTGTTATCCCTGTCTATTCCTAAATTCCATGGGCAACATGCCCTCTCTGCGACGGAAAACAGAGCGGAACACCCGGGCATCAAAATAGCCCACCCGGGCGGCAACCTCTTCTTCCGATACAATTTCATCGCCTTTTAGTATTTCCTTGGCTTTGGCAATGCGCTTGGTTTGCAGGTATTCCTTAAAAGATACGCCCGTCATCCGTAAAAATGCCCTGCCCAAAAATTCACCTGTTGTGCCATATTCCTTTGCAAGGCGGTCTATACTTAAATCCTCAAAAAAATGCTTTGCTACCTGCTCTTGCACAGCCTGCACCATGCGCTTACTATTTTCGTTGTTGCGGGCATCAATAAATTGGCAAAAAGCCCATAAAGCCCCCTGCATTAAGCTGCGGGCATCTTCGGTGGTTTTTATTGCCAAAACCTCCGCAAAGTTGAAAAATTCTCTAAAACGCCCTTCTGCATCAATGCCCAGCTCGCTTGCGTATCGGCTTATGCCGATTACGATTTTCATAATTATACGGGGCAACAA
Source organism: Defluviitaleaceae bacterium (assembly GCA_009779935.1). GTDB lineage: Bacteria > Bacillota > Clostridia > Lachnospirales > WRAX01 > WRAX01. The sequence goes on from WRAX01000004.1 coordinate 66,924, forward strand.
ATTTTGCGGCAACTGCCCGGCCTTATCCAATGCCAATAAAATTTCGTCCAAAAGCTTGCTGGAATAGTCATATTCGCCCATAACTGCGGCAAAAATCAGCTTATCTTCTTTTTCTGCGGGGTATTTGTAGGTTATATGGTTTTCAGGCTCCACAAAATCAATGGGGATGATGCTGTTGTAGCCCAGTAAATGGCGGTATCGCAAAGCACCTTCTGCTTCTTTTGCGGAATATCGCAGATGGGTTAAATCCTCGTAAAGCCGCCCAAGCCCTGTGGTTATGGATAGGTCACAACGTTCCCGCACCTGGGCTTTAATGCTGTACCCCAAATCCATCAACTCCTCTAAATTGCTTGTACCATGAATAATACAGGTAACGGAGTTGAAATTGCTGATAAATGCGTAACCCACACCACGGTCTGTTAAAAATTTATCTGCCACCCAAAAAATCCTATACACCATCATATGCTTTGCTTGTGCATCCAAATTTTCGATGGATGTCTGAAAACGGTCAATACGCAACACAAAAACAGCGAATGGGGGCGGTAGCACCATCTCGAAATATTTAAGCGAGCTTTCGATTTCGCCAAGCTCCATATGCACATCACCTGTCAAGTTAATTAAAAATCTTTGTCTAAAAATTTCCTTATCTTTTGTGTATTCGGTTAGCATTTGGGCATCTTGCGCCTGCCTTTCGGCGGCATCTTCAAAAATACCCACAATGTGGGTTAGTGCCAGTTCAAATTCCCTTGCTTTTGTTGGTTTGTAAATATAATCCGTTGCCCCATATTCCATGGATGCACGTAGATAGTCGTAATCATCATAAGTGCCTGTTATCAGCATCCTTGTAAGTGGGCGTGCAAGGGCAACTTCCCGAATAATACGAAGGGTGGACAGGGCAAAAAAACGTATGTCCATTATAATAACATCTGGTTTTTGCTTTTCAATCATGGTCCAAAACTTATCCACGCTGGCTTCGTGCAAAACACTGCCAACCTTAACCCTGTCAAAACTATTTTTTATATAAATCCTATATAAATTAACAACATCCACGCTGGCATCCACCAGCATAACTTTTACCACAAAATCACCTCGTAATAATTATAATTGTTTATCGGCAAAATGTCAAAATAAAATAATGGAAAAGCAAAAGCTTTTCCAAACGCTCTCGCTACCATTTATGATGGCCTTATTGCAAGCAATGGGGCTAAAACACAATGGTGTAAATATTTTTTGAAATAGATAAAATTAATGCTTGACAATGCTGTTAAAAATATGCTAAAATTCGACTGAAAGGCAAAAACCTATTGGAATAGTAGGTAATAAACCAAATTTTAGGAGGATTTACCAATGAGAAAATTTTTGGGCTTTGTTTTAGTAACCATGCTTTTTGCAGTGCTTGCAGGATGCGGCAACAGGGATGGGGATGGGGAGGCGAATGTGCTAAACATCTACTCTTCCAGGCATTATGATATTGATTTTGATATAGTTGCCGCCTTTGAGGAGCAAACAGGCATCACTGTAAACATGATACAAGGCAATAGCAATGAGATTTTAGAGCGTGCCATTAGAGAAAGCGCAAACCCCCAAGCCGACCTTTTTATAAATGTGGGTGCCGCAACCCTTTATACAGCCTTGGAAGAAAATTTGATAATACCCCATGGCTCCCAAACAGTTGGTACAACCGTGCGTGAAGGCTTGCTTGGTGATAAGTGGGTGGCCCTTGCTACCCGTGCCCGCTTAATTGCCTATGATAATGAAGTGGGAAGCCCCGTTGCGCTTTCACGTTATTCGGACATAGCTAATCCGGAATTTGCAGGATCTATCTTAGTTAGATCCAGCACAAATATTTACAATATCTCCCTCGTGGCTGCCTTGTTGCAGGTTTATGGGGAAGAGGAAGCCCAAAGGTTTATCGATGGTATTGTGAATAATTTGGCAAGACCGCCCCAAGGTAATGACCGTGACCAAGCCAGGGCAATGATTGCCGGTGAGGGGAGATTTGCAATAATGAACAACTACTACCTCCAAATGATGCTGGTTGATTCTGATCCGACAAATGTAATGGTAGGCCAGCGTGTTGGCTGGATGTTCCCGGATCAAGCTTTTGAGGACATTAGCTGGGCAGGCATCCTAAACGGTGCTGCGAATGAGGAAAATGCCCGCCTGTTTATAGAATTTATGTTAGAAGCAGAGCAACAGCGCATTTTGATGGAATATAATGGTGAAGCACCGGCAAACAGGCATGTACAAATAATTAATGCCCTTGTGGAGCAAAATGATTTTATAAGGATGCCTGTGGATTTTGAAACCCTTGGGCGATATACAACCAGAGCTGCCATTATGATGGATTTAGCCGGATGGAGATAGTGAAAAGACCATGAAGATAAATAACAAAACACTATTTATCATAAGCACCATTGTTGTGCTTTTGATACTTGCAATAAACATAGAATCCATAATTGCCCTTATAAGGCCGGGCAGTGAAGTTTGGGTGCATATAAGGGATAACCTGCTGTGGGAATATACAAGAAACACGGTTCTTGTGATATTTTTCAGCATGCTTTTTAGCGGGATTATCGGGACGGTGGCAGCTTATTTTGTAAGCTGCTTCGACTTCCCTTTTCGCAAGCCTTTGAGTGTTTTGTTGTATCTGCCATTGGCAATACCGCCGTATGTAAACGCCTATGTTTTTACGGACATATTAGGGCCTTTCGGCTTCTTCCACAACAATTTCGGGATAATAGTTCGCACAAGCCCCTTTTGGCTTGCTGTTATGGTTTTTACACTGTCGCTCTTCCCTTATGTTTATATAGGGGTTAAGGCGTTTTTAAGTCATGGCATGACGTCCTATATAGAAAATGCCCGCTTAATGCGGAAAAATGACCGCCAAATCTTCTTTACTGTTATTTTGCCCATTGCAAAAATGGCAATATTTACGGGTATGATTTTGGTAGGCTTGGAGGTTATGGGCGACTTTGCCGCATCCCACTACTTGGGTGTTAACACTTTTTCCACCGCCATTTTTAGAAGCTGGATTGCGTTTAGGGATTTTGACAGTGCCTTACGCCTTAGCGGTCTGGCAATTGTTTTTGTGTTCTCTTTGCTAATATTAAAAGGCCTTGCCTTGCGCTCCCAATACCGTAATGCAACAACGGCAAAATCCAGCCAAATACGAAGGAAAAAGCTGTCAGGGGTAAATGCGGTTTTGCCCATAGCCATCCCTTCTTTAATGGTAATTGCATCATTAGCGTTTCCGTTGCACCGCCTTATAACGTGGGCAATTATGTCATTTAGAAATGTGCGGTATGCGGAAATGGCATCAATGATATTTAACAGCATTGCCATATCCCTGCTGGTCACGCTGATAATCCTAATCATCGCCCTTGTTATTGCAACATACACACGCACAAGCTCCAAATTTGCGGCAACCCTGTATGGCAAAACCACATTAATATCCTATGCCCTGCCGGGTGCGGTGGTTGCCATGGTAACGCTGTTTTTCTTCATTCGGATAGATTCGTGGCTGGGCATTTCTTTAACAACCACCATTGCTATGCTGATAGTGGGATATACAATACGATACTTGGGCATAGCCTATGAAAATATCTCGGACGGATATAAAAAACTTGGAAAAAAGCATCACGAAGCATCACGAACCCTGGGGAAGGGTTATTACAAAAGTATTCTAAAAGTGGATATACCAATGTTAAAACCATTTATCATCAGCGGCATGGCCTTGGTTTTTATAGACCTTATAAAGGAGCTACCCTTAACGCTGGTGCTGCGCCCCTTTAACTTTAACACATTGGCAACCCAGGTATATCAATACGCCAGTGATGAAATGTTAGCGGAATCGGCTGTGCCAAGCCTTATAATCATAGCCATAAGCATGGTTTTTATCGCAATTATTTTGCGAACAAAAAGGAGCAGGTAATATGAGTTATTTACAAGTGGACAGGCTATCATTCAGATACTTAAAAGCAAAAGAAGATGTGATAAACTGTTTTTGCATGCAAATGGAAAAGGGGGAAATTGTATCCCTTATTGGGGATAGCGGAAGCGGTAAAAGCACCATACTGCGCCTGCTTGCCGGGCTGGAAACGCCCATATCCGGCGCAATTACCCTTGATGACAACAAACTGTTTGCAGATAAAATAAATCTGCAACCGGAAAAGCGCAATGTAGGTATGATTTTTCAAGATTATGCTCTGTTTCCCCATTTAACAGTGCTTGGCAATGTACAATTTGCAATAGAAAGCGGCAACCGTAAGGAGAAAAAAGAAAAAGCCATGAAGCTTTTACAGATGGTGGAAATGGAAGAACACGCAAACAAACGCCCCCACCAGTGCTCCGGCGGCCAACAGCAGCGCATTGCCATAGCAAGGGCAATGGCAACAGAGCCAAAGCTTTTATTGTTGGACGAGCCTTTTTCAAACTTAGATGCTAGGTTGCGTTCCAGTGTGCGTTGTGAAATTACAAATATCATTAAAAGAATGGGCATAAGTGCCATTTTGGTTACCCATGACAAAGAAGATGTGGAAGCCTGTGCCGACCGTGCAATTGAAATCCAAGCAACATCATGTAAGAGAGCTAAGCGAGCGGCCGAACCTATGTACTGCTAACTAAAATGATGAATATTCACTACCCTCAGCTAACTACCCGGACAAAGAAGCGCAGTCAATATAGGTATTCTTGCACAAAAAACAATCGGGTGTAGGATTTTTGCCCTACACCCGATTGTTTTTTGATTTTATTGTGAAATTTTTTAGAAATTTTCTGAAAATACTTGAACTTTATTTCTTACAAGTATTATACTCCCCCGCAATTAAAATTCCTTGACAAGAACCGAAAAGATGTTATAATTATCAAGGGTGATAATTATGTCGAAACGAGTATTGATTAGCCAAGAGCAAGTATCAGAAATACTTACTGCTAGGAAAAAGAACAAGTGTAAAAAAGTCGATAGAAGACTTAAAGTTTTACTTTTGCACGCTGAAGGTCTTTCAAGGGCAGAGATTTCTGAAAAAACCGAATATAAGCCTGATACCGTCAGCAAGCTTGTTGTCAAGTTCTCCAAAAATGGTTTGGATGCCATTGCAGGCAATCACTACAAAGGCAACCATAGAAATTTGAGCTTTGAACAAGAAGTCGCACTTTTGGAGCCATTTAAAGCCGCCGCCAAAGAAGGCAAGGTTGTTGACGTTAAGGAAATCAAAAAAGTATATGATGAAGCTTTGGGTAGGTCCACAGACAAAGACAAGGGTCGTATTTATCGTGTTCTTAAAAGGCATGGCTGGCGCAAAGTCATGCCGAGAAGTAAGCATCCTAACAAGGCAAGTGATGAGGTTATTGAGACCTCAAAAAAATTAAAGTTCTCGTCAGAGATGCAATGGCAAATGATGACATAAAAGGCAAAGTCAGGCTGATGTTTCAAGATGGAGCAACCTTTGGCAGAATCAATAAGCCAAAGTATTGCTGGTGCTACCATGGGCTTCGCCCTGTCGTTCCATCGCAACACATAAGAGAATATCGCTATGCCTATGGTGCTGTTGACCCTTTGCGTGGTGACTCATTTTTTATCGTACTGCCCTATGCAAACACGGACTGCATGAACATCTTTTTGGACGAACTCTCAAAGGCTTATCTCGATGATTGCATCATCATGCCATGTGACCAAGCTTCTTGGCATAGAAGTAAATCCTTACGTATCCCAAGCAACATAATACTCTTTTATCTTCCACCAGCTACACCAGAGTGTAACACCCAATAACAATACCTTTTGGAAACACAGCGTAAACGCCCTACAACCAGACTTTCTAAAGGTATGAACGACAAGTACACAAATAAAAATAAAATTAAAGGGCGTGAAATTTATGAGCAAGGAATATATTCCAGTTACCACAAGCGAAACGGTTTACTTCAAACCTCAGACCAAAGAAGAAATGGAAACCATGACCCAACAAATGAAACTGGGCGATATGATGTTTCTGCCTTGGATGTTCAGCAACGGTATGTGGTAGGACTATGCCACACTTATTAAGACAAAAATCGCTCGAACCGATATAAAAATATCAGTCAAAAAGGGAGCAAAAAGCATGGCAAAAATAATATCAAAAAGAAATCAAACAGCGTACACCGATGAGTTTAGAGAGCAGATAGTAAAATTGGTAATGAGTGGAAAGCCGATAGCTCAAATAGTAAAGGAATACGGCATATCAAAATCAACAATAGGAATATGGGCAGCAAAATATCAAGGCACCGGCAGCTTTAGAGATGCTGACAATCGGAGTGACGAAGAAAACGAGCTCATCAAGCTACGTAAAGAAAACAAGCAACTGAAGATGGAGAATGACATTTTAAAGCAAGCAGCCTTGATATTGGCTCAAAGATAGGCATTATCAAGGCTAACAAAGACAAGTACAGTATATCTGCCATGTGTCGCTTTGATAATGTCAATACCAGTTTACATGAATCCCTCAAAATATTTTAAGCCGCAATCTGCGTAACTTCCATTTGCCAGAAGTATCTCCTTCTCTTCTCCATAGGCGATAAGCCGCCGATAGCATGGTTAATTCTTCTATTGTTCCAATATCCCATGAAATAGCGGAACACAAGAGCTTTAACAGAATCCATGCTCATATTTTTAGTGTCATATCGTTTGTAGATTGCTTCAACCTTGAACCTGCCAATCAGACTCTCACATTTGGCATTTCCGTAACAACTGAATGTCGCATAACTCATGCTTTGTTTTAGGTTGTGCTTTTTGATAAGCTTTCTAAAATCATTGCTTGTGTATTGACTGCCGCGATCGCTGTGGAAAATAGAATCCGTCATATCTTCATTTGAAATAGCCATAGATAGGCTTCTCTCGACAAGAGGACTTTTCATGTTATCGTCCATGGCAAGTCCTACACAGGCGTTGTCAAAACAGTCAAAGGTTAGCCCTATGTAGAGTGTGCCGTCTGCTGTTGGCAATTGGGTTATATCGCCAATAAGCTTCTTGCCCGGTCTGTCGCTGTCAAAGTCCTTTTTCAGCAGGTCATCATTTTTATAAGCTTCTTTGTCTTGTTTTGTTAAGCCTTTTGGGTTATTGGCTTTACACTGCAAACCATGTTTAACCATAACACGATAGAGCGTGCTTTCGCTGATACTCCATCCACGCAATGAAAGTGCATCAAGAAGCCTTGGTCTGCCATATGTGTTTTAAATTCATCCTCTGCAATTATAGCCCTAATCTCTGCCAAAAGCGGGGCATGACGGTCTGGCTTGTTGAGAGATTCTAAATGCTTATAATACCCTTGACGGCTAACGTCAAGAATGCGACACATCTCAGCGACTGTGTATTCTTTATCATATCCGCTGATGAACTTGAATCTCTCTAAGGCAGCTACTTCTTTTGGCTCTGTGCGAAAAAAGCTGCTGCTTTGGATAGTATGTCGTTAGCTCGTTTTAGTTCTCTGTTCTCTTGCTTTAATCCCTTATTTTCTTCCGCTAAAGATATAGCGGTCTTTGGGGGCGCACCTGCTCCGGCAAGCGTGCCGTTTTTAGCTTTATGCACCCAAGTGTCCAATGTGCCGGACGGCATATTTAATTCTTTAGCCGCTTTTGTTGCACCAATTTCATTGGCTAATTTAACTGCTTCGATTCTAAACTCTGCATCATAGGTTCTCATAAGTGGAATCCTCCCGATATTTGTATTTTGATTTTATCAGATGAGGATTTCCTGTCAACTTTTATGATACAGTATCAAAATGCGGATACAGATAGAGTAAACACCGAAGCCAAGCCGAACCTTGTAGATGGCAAATGGAATGAGAGACAGCCTTTAGAAGTAATTGTAAGCGACTTAACCCATGTCAAAGTAAACAGCCAATGGCACTACATATGCTTGCTTGTAGATATAGCTGCCCGTGAGATAATAGGCTTTGCAGCAGGGCGCAACAAAGATGCAAATACTTGTACGCAAGGCTATCTACAGAGCAGACGTGGATTTGAGAGGTATAGATATATTTCACACAGACCGTGGGGGCGAGTTTAAGAATGAAATCCTTGATGACATCATTCATGCATTTGGCATGAGGAGAAGTCTGTCCGCTAAAGGCACACCTGTGGATGATGCTGTAATGGAATCTTTATATAACAGCGTAAAGGCAGAATTGGTCTATGGCGAAACCTTCCACACTCTTGCAGACCTTGAGTTAGAGCTGTTTCAGTTTGTGCATTGGTACAACAATGCAAGGCCGCATGGCGGACTTGGACAGCTAACACCAAAAGAATACAAAGCCTTGTTAAAAGAGCGTAGCTAAGGGCTTTATGAAGAAGTGCGCTTCATAAAGCCCCGCAACAATTGTCAACATCAACCTTTCGTCATGTCAAGGTCAGAGAGTATTTTGTCAGTGAAGAGCGTTCTGACAAAATCTTCCTCTTTCCCCGGACATGACTACTTACATGGTCAAGCGATTTCTGTCAAAAATGTGTTGACAAGTCCACCGCCAATATCGCCACGCTTGAGCAAACCCTCGCCCAAAACGCTGATGCAGTTGCAGGCGCAGATAAGTTTATCGCCATCGTTAAAAAATACATCGAAGTTAAGGAACTTACCCCATCGCTATTGCGAGAACTTATTGAAAAAATCGTCATTCACGAAAAAGTGCGAACAGACGAACCATTCTTCGATTCAAGAGGTAGACCACGCAAACCGATTAAGCAACAGATTGATATTCATTGCAATTTTGTGGGTGTGCTTGGGTGATGTGAATACAAGCAGTAACGCAATCGGCAACCACAACCACAGACTGAGCATCAATGGACAATCAAACGGATAAGTGTTGTAACATAGGACTTTACGGCACTTGTCCAAGAAGTATTGTTATTAGGGATTACACGAATTGAACCCAGTTGAGCAAATATGGAAAGAGCTTCGCAAAAGCTTCAAAAACGAACTCTTCAAAACCCTAAATGCAGTTGTTGATAGGCTATGCGAAGCTATTGTCGGCTTAACCAAGGACACAGTTAAGAGTATAGCAGGGCGAGATTGGATTTTAGATTGTTTTTAAGAACCATCGATCAATAAATTTCCAAATTTAGTCGATATACCTTATACAACAACAAACGAGGTGGGTATATGGCATACAAAACAGATTTAACAGACAAACAATGGAACATCATCAAGCCAATCTTCACAAGCAACAAAGGCCGGCATCTTATAGAGCATTCAAAGCGTGATATGGTTAATGCCGTGCTATACCTTGTGAAAACAGGTTGCCAATGGAATTTATTGCCGAATGACTTTCCGCCCTATGAAGCTGTACGCTCGTTTTTCCGCCGCACCGTAAACTCCGGCAAATGGGAGATGGCTCTTGACTTACTGGTTAAAAAAACCGCATACGGGCAGGACGAAAACCAACCCCAAGCTATGGAATCATCGACTCCCAAAGCGCAAAAACAACTCTGGCTTCTCATGACCGAGGCTTTGACGGCGGCAAAAAGGTCAAGGGGCGTAAACGACATATTGTAACCGATACGATGGGCAACCTTCTTGCAATTGTTGTTCATGCTGCCAATACACATGATACCATATCGGGCATAAATCCGGCAAAGAAGGCTTTTGTCAAATATACAACTATCAAAAAGTTCTGCGGAGATTGCGGTTATCGCAAAACCTTTATAGCAAACATCAAAACCCGGCTTGGTCTTGATGTCGATATATCACCAAAGATTCTACCAGAATTTGGCGTAAGTCCAAAACGCTGGATTGTAGAGCGCACTTTTGCTTGGGCGAATCACTCCCGCAGACTATCAAAAGATTACGAGATTTCAGCAGCTCATGCGGAAAATATGTTCATGATTTCGCATTTGCATATTTTGCTACGGCGTTATTGACCGCTGGTTCTTAGTGCGGGGGAGTGTAAGATTGTAATTATTACGTCTGTAAGAATTGGAGGGGAATTGTTTATGTGTGGGTCTACAATTATGAGGGCAATGTCAGCAGCGTTACGGGGCTTTTAATTGGCGATTTTCAATATCCCGAAAATCCCGCCGAAGAACTTAGAGATGCTCTAAATACCGATGTAAACAAGCGCAGGCTGCCAATGACCATCAGTGAAGTGGAGAGTATTACACTTGACAACATAAAATATTCACAAATAACGATAAATTTTAACTACAGTAACAATGTGGGCATCATATTATTTTCAAACGGGGATATGAGACATAATTACGCCACCATGCTTAATGGCCGCCCAAATCCGTTATTTACAATGGCATTCAAAGACCACAATAGGCCGCAGGATATGGTTATGGTTTTAACATCAGTTATCAACCGCCTCTCTCCCGATTTAAGTTTGGAGGAAGCCGAGAGGTTGGCAACAATCCAAGACATAACAATTTCAACGGACGGTTTTTCGCAACCGCTGGATATAGTCGGATATCAAGTACAAGCAAGATATACCAATCCTTTTGCGTTTTTACAGACACCGAACTTTGATGCGAAGTTAGGTGTTACCGTAAGGGCAATACAACAATTGTGGAATGGTGCGATTGACATCGGCAATGCCCATCTTACCACAGGAAGTAGGGACTATCATTTACTCAACTTGCCGTTTTGGGATGAAGAAATACATCCGGAAATTGTACATGGAGATTTTGTTGTTACAAATACATGGCAGTATCTTTGCTGGCGGCATGGGTGCACGCATGTAACTGTTGAAGTAGAGTCGATAAGCGGGGCGCAATTTTCATTGCACCTTGATACTTGGCAACGGTTTCGTAACCCATATGAATTTGGTGTTGGCCAGTGGTATACGATTTTTTTGGGATTGCAGTTTGACCGTGGGATAATTTATGCAGTTCAACGTTCCGAGTCTATGGATTTTAACTCCCGTGGACAAAAACAGTTACCAGACATGCTTTCACTTGATTTCATTGATTCGGTGAGAGTTTGGCCAAGGGCGTACAGGGGCACTATTTATGGTGTTGATGACAATAGTCCGTCTGTTGGGCGAAACCTTTCAATCACGGTAGCCGGGTATAACATGAACATTTAATCGCCACAAGATAAGCGTTTTCGTTGGGCGCCTATATCGTGGAGGCTGTCCGATGGAACAAATGGGGTTTTCACCGATGAAGCTCCGCTTCAAGCCAGTGTTCCGCTTGGTAGCATAGGCGAACAAGGCCTGTACATTATCTATTCATACCAATTCCATTCTCAATCATGGAAAAGCACATTTTGAAAACGCACTGAAACCTGCGATTTTCAAAATATCCTTTTCCATGTTTCGAATTGGAATTGGTATCAGAAGAAGTGTTTGATAGGGTGGTTTGGCAGCATACAGGGCAAGTGCGTGAGGTTAGGGAGAGATTGTTGATTGTCCGTTAATTTGATTTAACATAAGTATGGGCATTAAAACCGGCACTGTAACCATTTACAGTGCCGGTTTTTTTATGGAAAATTTCCCATTCATTACTTTTTGCGTATGGAATTAAGTGCTGCAATAAAAAGCACGCCGGAATCCGCAACCACAGCCCAGAGAATATTTGCTTGCCCAAATAAAGCCAAGGTTAAAACCACTATTTTTACCGCCATTACAAAGCCGATGTTTTGCTTAACTATCTTCATCGTGTTACGTGCGATTGAAATTGCGGGAGCAAGTTTTGAAATTTCATCAGTCATAATAACCACATCAGCGGCTTCCACCGCCGCATCTGAGCCGATGCCGCCCATTGCAATGCCCACATCCACACGGCTTAATACGGGAGCATCATTTATGCCATCCCCCACAAAGGCGATTTTTGTGCCCGGGTATTGGTGGTATAACTCCTCCACCATATCCACTTTGCCGTCCGGCAACAATTCGGCGTGCACCTCATCAATACCCACGGCAGATGCTACCGCAAGGGCGGCTGGTGTGCGGTCCCCGCTAAGCATGACCGTTTTTTTGATGCCGGCGGCTTTAAGGGCTTTTATGGCTTCTGCCGCATCGTCTTTAATGATGTCCGAAATTATGATGTGCCCCAAAAATTCGCCATCACGTGCCACATAAACCACAGAGCCGGCACCGTCAGTATCCGGTATAAAATCCATATTATGGGCATCCATCAACTTAGCGTTGCCTGCCAACACCATCGCCCCGTTAATTTGGGCCTTTAAGCCCTTGCCGTGGATTTCTTCAAAATCAGTCAGCTCAAAGCTGGGCAGAGTATTGCCCCTTCTTTCGTGTTCGCCAACAATGGATTTGGCAATGGGGTGGTTGGAATAAGACTCGATTTGTGCTGAAACTTCCAGCAATTCCTGCTCTGTAATACCATAGTTGGGGGTGATTTGTGTAACCTTAAACACACCTTTTGTAATTGTGCCGGTTTTATCAAACACTACCACACCAACATCGGTTAAAGCCTGCAAATACGTGCTTCCTTTGAACAAAATCCCCTTAGCGGAGGATGTGCCAATGCCGCTGAAAAAGCTAAGCGGCACGGATAAATGCAAAGCACATGGGCAAGAAATCATAAGAAAAATTATGCCCCTAAAAATCCAATCGTTAATATCTGCATCCGGGAAAAATAATATTGGCACAAGAACAAGAAGCAGGGCAGTAAAAGTAACGATTGGGGTGTATATTTTTGCAAACTTTGTTATAAAACGCTCTGTTTCGGACTTTTTAGCGGCGGCATTTTCCACCATGTCCATAATTTTAGCAACTGTGGAGTTTTCATAGTCCTTTGTAACCTCAATCCGCAACAGGGACGTAAGGTTGATAACGCCACTCATCACATCTTCACCCACGGCAACTGAACGGGGTACGGATTCACCGGTAAGGGAAAGGGCATCAACTTGGCTTGCGCCTTCCAAAACAACACCATCCAGCGGCACTTTTTCGCCGGGCTTCACCAAGATGATATCGCCAATTTTTACCTCTGTCGGGTCAACCTGCACTATTTCACCATTGCGCACAAGGTTTGCATATTCCGCCTTAATATCCATCAAGTCTTTAATGGACTTGCGGGAGCGGTTAACAGCCATATCTTGGAAAAATTCCCCGACTTGGAACAAAACCATAACCAGTACCGCTTCATAATGCAAACCGATGTACAAAGCCGCAATTGTAGCTACGGACATTAGAAAAAATTCGTTAAAAACCTGCCCTTTTGCAATGCTTTTTGCTGCCATAAATAAAACATCTGCACCAAAAATTATGTAGGAAAGGGCAAACATCCACGTTGATGGGGTTGTCCATGTAGGGTAGGATGCATGAAGCCCGCTAAATGGGGCAACGCCCCACATGGCAAACAAAGCCGCCAAATATATCAGCCCACCAATGGCATAACGCAGCAAGCGTATTTTTAAGCCCTTATCCAGCCCGCCAAAGGCCCTTTGGGGCAACTTTGCTTTGCCTGCCACCTCCAAGCCTAAGTCATCAGCCTTTTCCTTAATTTTGCAAATTAACTCGGCTTCGTCAATATTTTCGTATTGTATACTAACTTTGTTGCTGGCAACACTTACATCAGCATTTTTAACGCTGGCAATTTTGCAAATGCTGTCCTTGAAATTGTAAGCGCAGTTGGCGCAATCCAAGCCTTCCAGCTTTAATGTTACGGTAGATTGGGACATTTTGGACTCTCCTCATAAATATTTTTTTGTAGCAGATGCTCTAAACCCTCGGTTAGCAAGGCTTCCACGTGTTCATCATCCAAGGAATAAAAGGCGGCCTTACCTTGCTTTCTAAACTTAACCACATTATTTTGCCTTAAAATCCTTAATTGATGGGATACGGAAGATTGGCTGATGCCAAGTGCCGTGGATAAATCCCCCACACAAACCTCGCTTCCCAACAAAGCGAACAAAATTTTTAATCTGGTAGAATCGCCCAGTACCTTAAAAAAATCCGCAATGTCATAAAGTGTTTCGTCTCTAACCATGCTTTTCCTTATTTGCGCAACCCGTGCAGGGTTAATGCAGCCTGCACAGCACATTTCCCTTTCATCACTCATCATAAACCTCCGTTTTATATGAATATTTATTCATATGTTTATATATGCTTATATTATACCAAATCCTTCGGCTTGTCAATAGCTATTTTGTCCATTATATGAAAATTTCTTTTTCTTGTGCACATCTGAGTCTGCGACGCAAAAAAGGCTCTCATCAAATCGAGAGCCTTTTTTGAGGTAGGTTATTTTATCAAAACATCTCCAAAGTTGCTTTTTTAATTGCTGTGCGTTCTATTATTTTGATTAGCGCAAGGGCGGCGGCGAAATATATTGCGCCAAGGGCGGCTTCGCCCAAAATGAGGCGGGCAAATTCCGGGGTAAAACTACCGCCCATTGCCAAGTTGCCGGCAGCTACCGAGCGGAATAAAGGGAAGGCATTGGCGATATACTGGGCGAATATGGGTAGTTGGGATACGGGGAAGTTGGCACCGGAAAATATCATTATCAATGTGGCAAGGGCATTTAGGATAAGGTACATACTGTCAGTTAGCAGGGCAAATGCGCCAAAAAGCAGGCCAAGGCCAACGCAGGCAAAAGCGGCTGTTGTGATGGATATAGCGAACATGGGTATGTTAAGATTGGCAAAGGGTACACCAAAAATTAGACCACCGATTAGAAACGCGCCGGTCACTGTTAAAAATGCGATTATTACAGACGGTACACTACTGGACATTATCACCACCAACTTACTGGTGGGGCTGGCAATGATGCTGCGCAAGCGACCATTAAAACGCTCGGCATTAAAATAGCCTCCCATGCCGAAAATGCACTCATAAACACAAAGGGCAAAGGCATTACCCATTACCCAGCGGGTTAAATCCACGTCACCTTGGGTGTATCTGGCGATAAGAACGTACAAAATCAATGTGGTGATGGATATTCCCGCACGGTATGCAAAAAATTCTGTTAAACCAAGCCCTGCATTGGCGGCTTTGGCGTAAAGCCAGGATTGTGAAAAAAATCTTGAAATCATGGTCGATGTCCTCCTAAGCCATGTCTAATGTGCCAAGCACTTTTGCTTGCTTGAAAATCGCTTTATATAAGAACCCTGCCAATAGGGCGAAAACTGCCATTGTAATCAAAAGTGGAATTAGGGCTTCGGTGAAAGTATAGCCTGTTTCTGTTACGGGATATCGCAACAGGCGCACAGCCCATGTTGGCGGGAAAGCCCATGAAAAATACTGCACCACTTGGGGCAAATTTTCAATGGGGAAAACAAAGCCGCAAAGCAGTGCAAAGGGCACTTCCAGGCAGTTCATCCAGATTGTGGTTTTGCGGGACAAGGTAAGCAAGTAAGCTATAAATATTGACATGATGATAAATGCAGCAATTGTGAGGATTAGGGCAACAAACAGCAACCCCCAATTAGCCACGTAAATGGTGGGGCGATATAGTATAATGGCGAAAAACACACTTAAAAAGAAACTGCCCATGGACAAAATGGTGTTGCCAAAGATTTTGCCCAGCAATATCTTGCGAAAGTCCGCAGGTGTGCTGAAAATAATAGACAAGGTGTTAGTAAATCGTTCCCTGTTGATGTCCCCGGCTGATGAAAAGGCGATGCTGTTCCATAAGCTCCAAATCCCGCTACCCAACACCACATAAGCCACAAAGCTGTCCGCCCCGGAAAAACGAAACATTTCGCCAAGGACAATTGTGGTCAGCAAAGGCCCGACAAATAAGGTAAATTTAAACATATTTCGGGCAAAGGTTTGCTTCATTTGCAGGGTCATGGATGTCCAAATTACGGATGCGGATTTCATTGGCCATCACTCCCTTTCACCAGCTGTATGTAAGCATCTTCCAATGTAATTTCGTCACGGGCAACCTCTACAACCCGCCGCGGGGTCAGTCTGGACTTAATTTCCTGCGGTGTGCCAAGGGTTAAAAGTTCCCCTTGTTTAATTATGGCAATGCGCCCGCAAAGCTCGTCCGCCTCATACATATTGTGGGTTGTAAGTAGTATTGTTGTGCCGCCGGCTTGTAGCTTTCTTATAACTTCCCGCAAATTTTCGGCTCCCAAAGGGTCAAGGCCAATGGTTGGTTCGTCCAAAAACAGCACTTCGGGATTGTTAATAAGCCCACGGGCAATTTGCACCCGTTGTGCCATGCCCTTGGAAAATGTTTCCACGCGTGTATCAGCACGGTCGGAAAGTTCCACCAGCTCCAAAAGCTCATCCACCCGCTTATCACGAATGTTTTTGTCAATCTTATACAAATTTGCAAAGTATTTTAGGTTGTCACGGGCGGACAGGCGGCGGTAAATGCCGTATTCGCCACCGAAAATAAAGTTTATGCGGTGGCGGATTTGTTTTTCCTGCCCAAAAACGTCATACCCCAGCACACGGCATGTGCCGGATGTGGGTGCAAGCATGGTTATAAGCATTTTAATGGTGGTGGTTTTGCCCGCTCCATTTTGCCCTAAAAGCCCAAAAATCTCCCCCTTCTCTACGTGAAAGCTAATGCCCTTAACAGCATTAATTGTGCGCTTATTACGGTTAAACAAGCCATCGCCCGTTGTAAAATCCCGCACCAAATCTTTGACCTCAATAACAGCCATTTTATCACCCCTTCTCTGCTAATTATACAAAAACCCGTGGGCACAATCAATTATCACATTTTTCAAGATGATTGACTTTTCGGGTGCTTTTCTGCTACAATTTAATTGTTGATGAAAAAATGTGGGGTGCGACTATGACAATTGGTGAGAAAATAAAGGGAATACGGCGTGGCTTAGGGCTTAGCCAAGAAAATTTAGCACATGATTTGGGCTGTGGCATTGCTACAATAAGCCGTATCGAAAGGGGTTTGGCGGATTGTAGCCCTGAAATGTTAGCGGCGATTAAAGCGACTCTTGGCATTGAGGGTGCACCCTTTACAGATGCGGAAAAAACCACCTTCCGCCAGCGTTTTTATGTGTGGGGCGAATTATTAGGCGACCGCCGCATGGATGATGCCCGTGATTTGGGGCAGGAGCTGTCCGTAATCCTTAAACTGCCATTTGAGCAGGATTTGGTAATGCTGTATAGATTGTACGAAATAAGTCAGATGCTGTCCCATGGGCAAAATGACGATGCAAGCCGCAAACTGGACAAGCTTGTAGACCAGCAAGACCAGATGAGCGGCGAACATATGTACCGATATCTGCGAAATAGGGCTGGACTGGACTACGGTAAGGACAATCACCAAGCCTTAAAATTCAACTTGCAGGCGTTGGAGTTTCAAAGTCACTCCCTCGTAAATCCGGCTAGTTTATACTATAATATCGCTGGATGCTATTTCATGCTAAATCACCCGGTTCAATCCCTTATCTATCTGGAAAAAGCCGGCCGCCTGCACAATCCCACCCAGCTGGATGTGCTTGGGGTTTTTATTGACCATGTTTTTGCCGGAAATTATTTGAAGATGGGGGAGCTTAACCTTGCAAAAGAACGCCTGGACAGGGCATTGATAAAAGCCGAAGCCATAGGGCGTAAGTTGGGGCGGAAAAAGTATATTGGTATGATTTTGCACTTGTTGGGGGTTTATCATCAAAAACTTAACGACCATGCAGAAGCCTTGAACCACTTTAACCGAGCAGCCCAATATTTTTGGGAAGGCGGCTCGGATCACCTTGATAACCTTTGCAGTCAGATACGTTGTCTTATTACCTTAAAACGGCAAGCCGAAGCCAAAGACCTGCTGAAAAACGCCACCGAACATGCTAAAAACAGCGAAATACATGCCGTAATTTTTGGTGCTTTGGAGTATGCACTTACTTTACGCAATCCCCAATCCGTACAGCACTTGGAGGGCCATGCCATACCTTATCTAATCCAAAAAAATGAATTTTTTCATGCGCTGGATTTTTGCCATGATTTGGAGTGTTACCACAAAAAGCAGGGCAATGCCAAAAAATCTTTGGAAACCGCCGCCATTGTGCGGGACATTTATGCCAAAATATTTTTTGTAAATGGAACTTTTATCTAATTTTTACGTCAAATGTAATATAACCGCAATGCAACGTAAGGAGGAGGTAACATGGACGAAATTAAAAAAGGTTTGTTGAATATTAAGCCCATGGAGCAATACGAAGCTCCCAAAGTGCCGAGTTTAGAGGAAATTTATAAAAACCCGGAGCCATTAAAGAAGTTGCCTGTCCGCTGGGCGAAAAATGCAGCTGTTGCAGCGAGCATGGGTATTTTGGGGATGACCACTTTGGCGGCTTGCGATACTTACGACTATTACCCTTGGGACAAACCCCACCATGGTGGGGCTGCATCTGCCGTCTATTTTGTTTACCCAACCGAGCAGGAGGTATCCGATAGTCCGAATTATAATCAATATGGGTTGGGATACAATGGATACGAAGAATTTGATTTGATGGTTAGGGTACATCATGGCGGGTCGGGCGGTGCCGGATATGTGGTGTATTTGACCGAGCAGGAAGCCCTTGGCATAATCCGCAGACAACTGGAAGCGGCGGGGCTTAGCTTTGGCGATACCCCACCAAATTACACGGCATTTGAAGATGATGATTGGATGCCCCGTGTGGGACTGGATTTGTTTGACTATGAAAACAACGTTGCCATCTCCCACCTTAATTTTGATGACAATAACCGTCCCTTTATCCACAACATTACAGGTGAAGTTAGGGAAAGTTTTGGACGCCAAACCGACATAAATGTGGGTGTATTTTACACCCCGGCATTTTTCCCGCAAGAATGGGATGCAATGGGAGATTGGGTTGAAGAAGATGGGGAGTGGACACATATCCCGCCAACCGGCCCAACGGATGAGGAAAAAGCGGAAGTAAAGGCGGAAGCCAGGCCAATTTTGGAAGCACGGTTAAACGAGCAGATACAGGCATTTATCACACTTTTGCGCAACCAAGGTATTATTCAGTAGATTTGCGGGAGGTATGTCATGGATAAAAGCAAGTTAAATGTTAAACCCATGGAGCGATATGAAGCACCAAAAATACCAACTTTGTATGATGTTTACAAAAATCCGGAGCCATTAAAGAAGTTGCCCGCCCGCTGGGCAAAAAATGCACTGGTTGCTGCAAGTATTGGCATCTTGGGATTGTCCACAATGGCGGGATGCAATGCCACCAGATATACGGCTGATGGGGCATTTTGCAGGTGCAACCAATATGGTGTGGGCTATAATGGCTATGAAGAATTTGATTTGGTGGTTAGGATACACCACGGCGGTGCTGGTGGTGCGGGCTATGTTATCCATTTAACGGAGCAGGAAACACTTGGCATTATTCGCAATAGATTGGAAACGGTAGGGCTTAATTTTTGCGATACGCCGCCAAACTACAATGGCGTTGGGACAAGAACAAGCTTTCCAAATGCTGTGTTAAATTTGTTTGATGCAAGAAACAATGTTGCCATTTCTTACCTTGGATGGGATGTAAGTGCTGCTCGGTTTAGTCAGTGGGGAAGGGAACTTGCAGAGAGGATTGAGGGTAGTTTTGCGGAGCAAACCAACATCAATATACGTGCATTTTACACGCCTATGTTTTTTCCTTGGGAGTGGGATTGGAATCCATATGGTCAATGGGTAAATGGGATACATATTCCGCCCGAACCACCACCCTACGTTGAGCAGGCAGAAGCCAAAGCGGAAGCCAGACCAATTTTAGAAGAACGACTAAACGAGCAGATTGATGATTTTATCACTTTTTTGCGTAGCCAGCGCATTATACGAAGATAGGGGGCTGTTATGGATATGGATTTCTTAAACATAAAACCTATGGAGAGTTATGAAGCCCCAAAAGTGCCCGCCCTGGATGATGTTTATAAAAACCCGGAGCCATTAAAAAAGCTGCCTGCCCGCTGGGTTAAAAATGCGGTGGTTGCGGCCACTGCCGGTATTTTAGGGTTGGCTACACTGGCGTATTGTGGCACGGGATATTTAACTCATGGGCAATATTGCAATGAATATGGCGTGGGGTATCATGGCTTTCAGGATTTTGATTTGGTTATACGAGTGCATCACGGCGGTTTTGGTAGTGCCAGCTATGTTGTGCACATGACAGAGCAAGAGGCTCTCGGTATCATCCGCAGGCGACTGGAAGCGGCGGGACTTCGGTTTTGCGACACTCCGCCGAATTATACAGTCTTTGATAATGCTTCTTCACGCACAACTGTCGGGTTAAGTTTGTTTGACAAAGAAAATAACGTTGCTGTTGCTCATATAGGTTGGGAAGCAGATTTTGGGCGGTTTACTGGGCGATGGGACGCAGAGCGTGCCAAAGAAGTTTTTGCGCAACAAACTGATATTAAGGTTGGCACTTTTTATGCTTCGCATTTTCAAATAGAAGGGGTGAATGCACGCATAGGAAGGCTGTCGAGAAGGCAAAGGAGGGAAGCCCAAGTGGAAGCCAGGTCGGTTTTGGAAAAGCGCTTAAACAACCAAATAGAGGCATTTATTAAGTTTTTACATAACGAAGGGATTATGGAATAGAAGGGGGCAGATGATTTGCAACTAACACTACACCTAACCGACCATTGCAATTTAAGTTGCTATTATTGCTTCGTGCCGCGGGGGCCGCAGGTGATGTCCCTTGATGTTGCCAAAGCAGCAATAGATTTTGCAATGAAGGAAAGGGGCACAACAGGCTTGCTTTTTTACGGCGGCGAGCCCCTGCTGGAAAAACAGCTTATTTATGATATTGTGGAGCATACCCAAACCATAAAGCGAAATACAGGGCATAATTTTATTTACAAAATAACCACCAACGGCACATTGCTGGATGAAGATTTCCTTAAAATGGCAAAGGAAGTAAATTTAACGGTGGGCTTTTCCCACGACGGCCCAACACAAGACGATTTTCGCTCCTTTACCGGCGGCGGCGGAACCTTTGATATTTTGGAAGAAAAAATAGCACTGCTTATAAAATACCAACCATATGCCGTTGCCATGAGCGTTATAGACCCGTCCACTGCCCATAGAAGCACTGAAATTGTGAAATTTCTATTCGACAAGGGTTTTCGCTACATGCACCTTTCGCTAAACTACTGCAAAACCGCCCCTTGGGAACAAAAGCATTTGGAGATTTTGAAGCAGCAGTACCAAGAAATGGCACAAATGTATATTAAATGGACGCAGGCAGAGGAAAAGTTCTACATATCATGCTTTGACATGAAGATTTTGTCCCTTTTGAAAGGTGATAAATATAGTGCGGACAGGCTTAAACTGGCTCGCAACCAGCCCTCGGTTGCCCCTGACGGCAAAATGTATTTTAGCTCCAAATACATCCACAACCCCGATTTTGAAATTGGTGATGTGTTTAATGGCATAAATTTTGACAGGCAAGAGGAGATTTTTACAAAAGGCACTGTGCCATCTGCCACGTGCCAAAAATGTGCCATACTTTCCCGTTGCAATTTTGCTTATGATAGCCTAATTGCCACAGAAAAAGGCATTGTTACCCAAGTGCCGCCCCTGCAATGTGCCAACGAGCAAATTATTACACCCATAGCGGATATGGCGGCAAGCACCCTGTATAACGAGGGCAGTGCCATGTTTATGCACAAACATTATAACGAAATGTATCCTATTATGTCATTGGTGGAAGATAGGGCGAATGGGTAATGCCTGAATAAATGATTATAATAGCATATTAATGTTGGGAGAGAGGAAGAAATGATGATTAAGAGAAGATTTATTTTAATAAGTCTGATTACAATATTGTCTGTGGTGATATTGTCTGCTTGTGGCGAAGCGGGCGAAGATAACCATGCACATCAGCCAAGCGAGCTGCAAAATGCAAGAACTGTTGAAGTGGCCGCATGGGAATTAAACGCTGATGGGGGCTTAGATTTTGATGAAGGTGAGTTTATACTTTCGGTTTCACCTTCCGGCAACAATATCCTTGTTGCAAAGGTCAATCCATTGGCTAACCTTCTTAACAGAAGACCAGGAAACCCCCTCGGAAGGGAAGTGGAACATATTTCCCTTTACTCCAAAAACGAAAATGGAAGACTTGTTCTGACAGGACGGATTTATATTGATACTTCCGGCGGATATAGTTGGAACGACATTATCGCCGGCGGGGATGAAACAAGTGTTGCATGGGGTAGGGATGAGAACAGGTTGTTGCTGACGGGAAGCAAATCAGATGTGCGAAACTTTAACCAGCTTATGTCGGGGTTTTCAAGTGTGTTTCTTATTGATTTTAATAAGCAAGCTGTAGAAGATTTAACAGGCGGTCATTTTGAGCCAATAAACCTAAGCGACGGCGGCCATTCGGACCATTTACCCCAATGGCTGGATGATTATAACATTAGCTTTGTGCGATACAAGCTTGATAGCGACGAATCTTTTGTCACAAGCCTTATGGATATGAACTTAAATACCAGAAACCAAAATGTTTTGGCAAACTTGTCTGTTGACGGCATATTGTCGCTGGTTACGGATTATAGCATACATGAAAACCGCATTTATTTCGTAAATACAGCCGGTGATTTTGATAAGACAGGGTTTTTGTTTGCGGAGCTTAACAGAGGGGGTAATAGCCCAACATTACTACTTTCTTTTGAGGAGCTGGAAATGCAACCCAGAACCAACACTTTCACCTCAGTAGAAGTTTCGTCTGACGGACGTTGGGCACTACTAACTATTCTTGACCAAAGGGTTTTTACCAGAGATATTCCGTTGGCGGACCTTCCTGAATACCCACAGCCCGACCCGGGTTCGGCCGTTAGCATGATGACGAGATTGCCGTGGATTCCCTACCACAATGTGATTTTGTTTGATTTGCATAATGGCAGGATTGTTGACCCATTTATAAGCAGCGCATTAAGACCGACTGAGGTAATAGTCACCGCTGCCACATTTGCTCCCGATGGAAAAGCATTAATTTGTACAGTGTTTGGAGATGACGAAGCGTGGACGATGGCAAGCTTTGGAGAATTGTCATTATGGCAAATAAACATAGAAAACAGCTATTTTGAATCCATGAGAATGTTTAGAACGGAAGTGGAAGAAAGCATTGCAATAACTAGGGTTTCATGGCTTGATAATGATTTGCTATGGATTAGACCTGCATGGTTTTATACGCCATTTTTGATGCCGCATATATTAGCGACTCCTGCTGCGCTTGGGTGGGTTAACGAATAAACCGATTTGCTTTTACCACCACGAGCCAAGAGAGGTGAAGCTACTATGAAATTAGGTGTTATGAACCCGGTTTTGTATCCTATGGATTTGGAGAATGCACTAAAATACCTTAGCGGCTTGGGTGTGCAGGCCATTGAGATTGGTACAGGAGGATATCCAAAAAACCTACATCTAAACCCGAAAGATTATTTTGCAAAACCCACAAAAGTAAGCGAATTAAAGGGAATGTTGGCGAAATATGACATGCAAATTTCCGCAGTTGCTTGCCATGGCAACCCCGTCCACCCAAATAAGGATATGGCACGGCATTTTCATAATGATTTTATTGATACACTAAAAGTTGCGCAGATGTTGGGTGTTGGCACGGTTGTTACTTTTTCGGGTTGTCCCGGTGGTTGCCCGGCTTCCGCCACCCCAAACTGGGTAACATACACACGCCCTGACGAATGGGCGGAAATTTTGTATTATCAGTGGAATGATGTACTTATACCTTATTGGATAAAAGTAGCAGAAACAGCAAAGCAATATGGTGTGACAAAAATTGCGTTGGAGATGCATCCAAACCATTGCGTGTATAACCCCGAAACACTTTTAAGACTTCGTGATGCCGCAGGCGATGCTATTGGTGCAAACTTTGACCCTTCCCACCTATTTTGGCAAGGTATTGACCCTGCGGCGGCCATAAAATATTTAGGAAAAGCCATTTACCATTTTCATGCAAAGGATATTAAAGTTTATAAAGATAATTGCAAAATAAATGGCGTATTGGACAACAAAAGCCACAACCGATTAAAGGAACGTTCGTGGATGTTTTGTACCGTTGGGGATGGGAATGATGCGGAGATTTGGCGGGGAATTTTGGATGCTTTGCATGCCGCAGGCTATGGCGGCACAATCAGCATCGAACATAGCGACCAGCTTTTGCCACCATTGGAGGGGTTGGAGAAAGCAATCACATTTTTGAAACAAATGGGAGTTGGAGCATGTACCGAATAGGAATTGTAGGCTTTGGCAGTATGGGGCATCAGCATTTTGCAGCATTGTTAAAATATGACAGGGCACAAGTTATAGGCGTGTTTGACCCCTGCCCGGAAAGGGTCGGGCTGGCTGAAAGCTTGGGCTTGTTGGCGTATCCTTCCGCCGAAGCCTTGTTTGCTGACCCAAAAATTGACATTGCCATCATCGCATCCACAAATAACCTGCACAAAGACCATTCAATCAATGCCCTTGGGGCCGGCAAGCACATCATTTGCGAAAAACCCGCCACCATCACATCTACCGAACTTTTAGAAGTTATTGATGTGGCACAAAAAAACGGAAAATTCTTCACGATCAACCAAAACCGACGATGGGATAAGGATTTTTTGTTAATGAAGGAACATATTGAAAGTGGTTTGCTTGGCAGGGTTTACACCATCGAATCCCGTGTGCATAACAGTTTCGGCATCCCCAAGGGATGGCGCAATGCAAAGGACATGGGCGGCGGCATGATGCTGGATTGGGGAGTGCATCTAATCGACCAAATCTTGCATATGACAGATAAAGTGGTAACAAATGTGTTTTGTCGGATGAACCATTTGCACTACCCCGATGTAGAAGACGACTTTAAGCTATTTCTGACTTTCTGTTGCGGACTTACCGCCCAAATTGA
Organism: Defluviitaleaceae bacterium; assembly: GCA_009779935.1. Classification (GTDB taxonomy): domain Bacteria; phylum Bacillota; class Clostridia; order Lachnospirales; family WRAX01; genus WRAX01. The sequence continues at coordinate 91,675 of WRAX01000004.1, forward strand.
AGTTGGCACCAACAACTTTGCGGCTTTGCCCCGCTGGTATGTGCTGGGTAAACAAGGCACCCTGCAAGTTGATGACTGGGATTGCAGGGGTAAAATTGTGATACAGACCCAAACAATTCAAATACCCGGCACCGCAAACGCCAGAAGCCATAAATACCTAAATGCCGTTTACAGCCAGCTTTTGGATGCAATTGAAGGGGCGGCAGAGCTTAAAATTACCCCGCACCAAGCGCTTCGGGTTATGCGCACCATAGAAGCCGCCTTTTTATCTAGTAATACAAAATCCGCTTTGGAAGTGAGTATATAATGCCCCACATTTGTAAAGTGCATCCCTACATGATGCGCTTTTTTGCTTTAATTTATCAGTATTTGGCGATTTTTGAAAAATGACTTTGTCTTTGGACAAACATATGCTATAATGTAAGCAAATACATGGAAGGAGGGCGGTGTTGTAGGCGTATTGCAGAGTAGATAAGTGTTCATTTATTTAGGTTGGAAGGAGTTGTAAAATGAGGAAGCTGAGAACCAGATTGTTTGCCGCATTTCTTGCGGTAATAATGTGTTTTGGGGTTATGGTGCACCCTGTTATGGGTGAGCAGGTTTATGGGCTTGACGGGTTTGAATTTTCAAGTAACGACCCCCAAGGGCTTTATACCCCTGTGGATTTTAGCCATCTTCCCCAATTGGACGAGGACGGATTCTTTTTTGACCCGGTTGCAGAAGCTACGCTAAACAATATGTTGGCGGCTTCCGGCCATCTGGATTTTGACTTGATAAGGCAAATCGAACATAACACATTGATGTTTACCTTAGGCGAGCCCCTTGGGGTTGTGGGATTTTATGATTATCAACTGGCAAATCCCAATGAATTTGTGGATATTACTGTGGAGTTTGTAACGCCGCCATATGTTGCCTTGCAGTTGATGAGCCAGCGCAATATGCTGCCCATGGCGCTTTCTGATGAAGGCGCATCTTACCAGGTCATTGCCGCATCAGCCCACCATGCTTTTAACCGGCAGCTTTCTGAAATTGCCGGCCTTGGAAGATCCGGCGTGTTTGTTTTAAGCGAGCATACCAGGTTGTTTAATGGTGTGTTTTTAAGTGTGCCGGCTGGAATGGTGGAGCAAATTGCCGCCCTTGACGAGGTGTTTTTGGTTTCGCCTATATCGACTTTTGAAACCTTAAGCGAACAACTGCCCCCATGGGATGCGAACCTTGTATCTGACGATTTTATGCGTGAGCCCTTAGATGTATTTGATATTGATGGCATACGCCAAGATTTAGATGTTTGGGGCAGAGGTGTGCGTGTTGCTGTGATGGACACGGGCATCGAATATCGCCACCCTGTTTTCCAGCCATTTGTTACCAATGAAAACGGCATAATTACAGGGCATGACTTTGTGGATAATGATAATGACCCGCAAGAGGCCACTTGGGAAGCGTGGAACAGCATGCCAAATCCCCCCGCTTCTCCCAATGCCCAAGGCAGGTATTGGTGGACAACCCATGGAACCCACGTTTCCGGTTCGGTTGTTGCTATTGCTCCCGGTATCGAAATGTCCCATTACCGTGTGCTTGGGCCATTTGGAACGGGTACAGGCCTTGCAACCACATCCGCCTTGGAGATGATACACGCAAGGGAATACGACCTTGTTAACATGTCCCTTGGCAGCACAAACCGTAATGTTTGGGCGGCTGATGTGCGCCAAGTAAATCTTATGGTGATGGATGGTATCACAATCGTTGTGGCTGCCGGAAACCACGTGCATTTGGGCGAAGGCTCGGTGCTTAATCCCGCCATTGCCCCCCTTGCCATATCTGTTGGCGCAGTACATAGGGGCGGGCTTTTGCATCCATGGTATAACGCTTCTGTTGACGGCGGAGCAAGGGTTACAGAGCTTGAAGCCCATGGTTGGGGACCAAATCATATATTTCAAGAAAATTTAGCAGGCATCCCTAATATGAACATTGCCGCAAATGGTGATGTGGAATATGTTTATCTTGGTATTGGCTGGTCCAACGCCGCCCATACGGAATTTGGATTTAATGTTGACTTGGATGCCATTGGCGGCTTGGAAGGCAGGATAGCTGTTTTCCGCCGTGGTGCTGTAACTTTTGGCAATATGCGTGTTTTCGCCAATGCCAACAATGCGGCGGGCATGATAATTATCAACCACAACACAGGGCAAGATGGGGATATAATGCGTTTTAGCTCATCACTTAGCGGCATACAGGCTGCAAACCTTATCCCCACCTTCCTTACATCCCATAATCAAGGGCAGGTGTTTAGCGGTGTTGGCACTTTGGGCACAATAAACTTTGGTGCGGCAAACCACAGCCAATTACCAACAACCGACCATACCACCAGCTTTTCATCCATCGGGCCCGTTATGCCCCTTTTCCACATAAAACCGGATATTGTTGCTCCTGGTTTTATGGTACATTCTACATATCCATCTTTTGCTATTTATCCCCATAATGTTTGGGATGACTGGGCAAATGCTTATAGCCATCAAAGCGGCACATCCATGGCTGCCCCCATTGTAGCCGGCCTTGTTGCTTTGTTAATGGAGCAATTCCCGGATGCCACACCTTTGGAGCTTAAAGCAAGGCTGATGAACACAGCACAGCATATGCCAGAAGTGGGCAACAACACCGTTTACGCAGTGGGTGCGGGCTTTCCCGACATTAGGTCGGCTTTGACCCAGCAGGCTTGGGCAGCTGTTACCCATGATGTTTTGGGCATTGGCGTACCGGGTGACACCCAAGCCAACCCAATCCCATCCCCCACGGGCATGGCTTCCCTTTCCTTTGGTATTTTTAGGCAAGAAATTACATCAAGGGATTTGGAAGTTGTTATACACAATGCAGGCGGGGCTGGCTGGGCAACCTCCGTCACATATCTCTTGCCTGATTTGACAGGTTCTATCAGCTTCCCATATGCGGGCGTGTTTAACACAAGCGACAATACATATACAATAACGGTGCGCATGTCATTTACATCGGAATGTGAGCGGGGCTTCCATCAAGGGCATATTGTATTTACAAATGGCGCACAAAGGATTACTATGCCCTTTGCCGGCAACTTGATGGGCGAGCTGGTTATTACCCCAAGAGCATCCAGCGGTATCCTTCGTCCAATCCTTGCGGCATCTGCCGTGCCTGCCGCTTTGCAAGCAAACGGTGCAGGTACAGCATCCCGCACAACCCCTGTAATTATTGGCTTCAACGATAGTTGGGGCGAGCATCGTGTGGTGGACTTCTTCGCACGCCGTGTTGACCCTTACACAATGGAATCATATGGCACGGCAATCCCCCTTGGCTCCCATAACAATATGCCGGCCAATACGGACTTCCACCAAGCCGCTTTGTTGAGAACCGATACCACGGTAGCAACCGGTGTTAGGCCAATTGCCCAAACCCAAGGCCTGCATAGGTTTTATATGCATGTAAGGGTGGACGGGCAGCTGTGGGGCGATTATTTTGCTGTTGGAGAATATATTGTTACAGAAACCGTGCCAACCCTTACATTAGACAATGCCGACGGCATTTTTGAATTTGCCGTGGGCACGCCTACTGTGGAAATTTCTGGTAAGATGGACAGCTGGGCACACGATTTGGCTGTGGAACATAACATACGCACCCTTGCCTATGAAGATGCATACGGCAACCCGGTTGTGTTTGGCCATACCTTTATGCGCTATGCCTTTGGTGCGGCACAGCCAAGTGCGGCAAACTTTAACGGGCGTGGTTTTGGTGCAAGCCCTGCGGCGGACGGTACATTCTCTTTCACCGTAAACACAGGGGCGGCAACCATAAGAAACCCTATCGTCCTTAATGGCCACGCAAGGGATGCCCATATCTTCACAGACATGTCTCTTTTCGGCGCAACCCTTACAACGGCGGCAGGCGCATTGCGCACGCCAAATATACAGGTGCGCCTAACAACCCCATGGCCTGTTTTGGATGAGTTAGCTTGGAACGACAACCAACTTACAATATATTTTGACACAGACGACAACCCGCCAATCGACTTGCTTATAGCCGGCGACTTCTCCTTCGAATTCTTCCCAACAGCAAACCCGGGCAACCGTGCGCAAGTTGCACATACAACTTTCGCAAACCCGGCGGGCACGAATTACTTAACCTTTGCCTTTGACAGGTTGCAAGCCGACAATGCAGAAGGCTTGGGCTTGGCGGCGCAAATTGCCCCATTGGAAGATATAAGCATAACCCTTGTTGTTATTTACAGAAATGAAGAGTATGCCATAACCATTGGTGTGGATGACAATAATTACATTACAATTGCACCAACCGCAGCAACTGTGATGCAGGGCAACAGCCAACAATTTGCATCAGATATATTTGTGCTGACAAACCCCAATTTTAGCCAAGATGCAATTTGGTCCGTTGTGGGCAATAGCTCCGACGGTACAAGTATTAATCAAAACGGCCTTTTGACCGTCGCTTTGGACGAAATTCGCCAAGAAAACCGCAATGGTGTGTATTTGTATGTGGTGGCAACATCTGCTTACAATAGCAGTTTGGTGGCAACGGCCGCCATCAATGTGCAGCATAGGCCGTCCACGGTTTCCACATTAAATAGCCTAAGCATACCGGGGCGCACCCTGTCTCCTGCTTTTGCCCCTAATGTTCTCAACTACACCCTTACGGTGCCCTACGAAACCACCAGTGTGATGGTCAACTTCACCACCACCCATTATTTAGCAACAGTAGAAGGTGCCGGCCTTAGAAACCTTGATGTGGGCAACAATATCATCACCATCTTGGTACGGGCAGAAAATGGTATAGCTACCACCACCTACACCATAACAGTTACCAGACAGGCTTTGGTGGTTGTGCCGCCTATGACGCCGCCTATCACGGGTGATGACTTTATCATCTGGGATTCCTTTGGCGGCGACCGTGGCAACGCACCTTTCTTGCAACCCTCCAATGTTGTCGGAACGGATGCAAGCCGCACCCCATCCGAAACCTTTGTAAATGTAATGGGCTTAAACGAATCCAATACAGAGCGGTCGCTGGCCTTTATGGGTGACACCTCCCTGCGTTGGGAAATTGATTTTAGCCAAATTGACTCGGGTTATGCTCATTCGGTCGGTCTTGGTGTGGCAAGCACCACCCCAATGCCCCGAATTGAGGGCAGAAACCCCACCAGCATCGGTATGTGGATTAGAGCGGAAGGTTCAAATCTTAACCTGAATGGTTTGTTTGCAGGCCTTGCCGCAAATGGCCAGTGGAGCGGCTTCTCCCACGACAATATGCCGCTTGTGGCATTGGAGGCGGCGACACAAGCCAGCCGATACAATATCACAGCCTATGGTGATTGGCAATTTGTGGAATTTTTCCTTGACACTGCCGCAGATGCCGCAATGAATCAATATCAACAGGCAAGCACCTTTATGCCGCAACCCCAACTGTTACTTCCCCAAGCCGACACATTTACCACAGATGCAAGCGATACCTTTATCGGCATTAACCACGGCACAGCTGTGGGCTATGGTGTATACCATGTGCAAAATGCGGACAGACCTAACCAGCCAGCCACAATTTTCATCGACGGCATTTCCTTCTTCTTTAATTACGACGAAGCAGGCACACCCGTTTTTGAAAGCACAGGATTGTTTAGCAACATCACCCGTCCGGAAATGGAAATTGTGCAAATTGGTGCGTATGTCCACATCATCGTCAATGATGGCAATTTTGGTATTAATATGGACAGCTTAACCCTTACCATGCTTGGGCAGGAGCTTGCAGGCACAAGCCATGTAAGCATCGCCGGCAATGTTATAACCATTAACACATCAGCCTTTGACATTGGCATACATAACCTAAGGGTGGAAATCTCTAATAACCTAAATTTCCGCACAGTTTACAACTTTGCCGCATCTGTTGGTCAATTTTTGCCGCCAATCGAAGGTGATAACTTTATTATTTGGGATACCTTTGGCCCGGAGCAGGGTGCAGCACCCTTCTTCCAACCATCCCGTTTGTCCGGCATACCGGCGGCGGCAATAAGCGGCAACATAACCCATGTAACCCCGGCCGCCACAGGCATAGCCCAAATGAGCGTTAATTACAGCAACACAGAAGATTCCCTTGCCTTTATGGGCGACCAGGTTTTCCAATGGGATATTGATTTTAGCCAAACCCATCCCGCCGCACATTCCGTTGGTGTGGGCCCTGGTTTTAGCGGCCAGCGCATACCCCAATTGGCAGGCAGAAACCCCACCAGCATTGGCATGTGGATAAGGGTAGAAGGTGACGATTTAGTAGACCTTTACAGGATGTTTGTAGGTGTTGCGACATTGCCCGCCCCAACTGCCGTACAAATATTGGGCAACTGGCGTGGTTTCACACTTTCCAACACAGTTATTTCCCATCCAATGACATTGTCAGAAGATGATGGCTGGGTTTTTGTGGAATTTTTCCTTTCCACGGCACCCAATGCTTCAATATTAAATAGCATAGCAAGCCAAACAACTTTTACCGTTGCACAGCAGGCGGGTCCATTATATTTCCCCTTTATGCCTGCCGCAGCTGCCAACAATACTTTTGCTGTTGATAGCTTTTTTGGATTTAGCCACGGCGTGCAACCTGGTCAAACCATACCGACAGGCCAACAGCAAAATCCCCACAGACCAACAACACCTACTTCAATGTTTATTGGCGGCATAACCTTCTTCTATAATTACGACGAAGCAGGCGCACCCGTCTTCGCAAGTACAGGCTTGTTTGACAATTTGTCACGCCCGGAAATTGGGTTTAACCAAAACGGTGATTATCTAAGCATAACCCTTACAGGTGGTAGCGAACACTTTGCACTTAACATGACAAGCCTTGGTTTGTCCCTAAACAACCAGAGTATCCTAAACGAAGGTTTTGTTTCCATCACAGGCAATGTGGCAACCATTAATACAGCCCAAATGCAGGATGGTGACACCATTCGTGTGGAAGTGGCCAACAATCTACGCTTCCGCACCGTGGAAACCTTTGTTTTGGAAGCCGGCTTGGAGCCGTCCAACCAAGCAGTTTTGCATGGCTTTGATGTTTTGGGTGTATCCGCCACATACAACGGAAGCTGGAATGTACAGCTACCAACCCAAACAAATCTTGCAGAAATTGCAGTTACGGACTTTACCAATATCCATATTTCACAATTTGCCACCCATGAAGTTTTAGTGGTGGATGCAGGCCTTGGCTTGTGGACGATAACCGTCACCGCCCAAGACAATACAACTGTCACCCATCACGATGTGGTGTTAACGGTTGTCGAGAATTTGCAAGCACCAACCATTACGGGACCCCTTTTCATAGCTCTTGTAGAAGGGTATGATACGGTGTTTACGGAGCCATTTATCATCACGGGCAACCCACAGCCAACCGTTGTTTTGGAAAGCAACTATCCCCAAATAACATGGGATGCAATCGAAAACAGGCTGGTAATAGCTCCCGGCTTGGGCATTGGCTTCCACAATGTGTCATTAAGGGTGGATAATGGCGTGTTACCGACCACATCCCATCGCTTTGCAGTAATTGTAACGGGTGAAGATGGGGAAGTGGCACCGCAAATCTGGGGACCACTTAATATGTCCTTGGTAATTGGTTATGAAGCCGCCTTTACACAACCCTTTACGGTATCGGGCAATCCCGCACCTGTCGTTTTCCTAAGTGACACCCACGGTGGTTTTATAACATGGAATGGCGCAGAAAGTAGGCTGGATATTGCGCCGGGTCTTGAAGAGGGCTTATATTATGTAACCCTTACCGCTGATAATGGCTTTGGACAACCTTCAACTGCTTCCTTTGAATTATCGGTGGTGGAGCAAGCCACACCTCCATGGATTGTCAGTAGCTTTTTCCACGAAGGTATGGTAGGTATTAATTATACAGCCGCCATATTTACCACAGGCACAGGCCCATTTACTTGGAGCATTATAAGCGGAGCATTGCCACAGGGTTTATATCTGAACCCTGTCACAGGTATAATATCAGGTGTGCCCACCACCAGCGAAACCGCATTTTTTACAATTATGGCATCTAATCCGGCGGGTTTGCATGATACCAGGGAGTTATCCATAACCATCAGTATCCCTGCACCTGCGGTTGTAGTTGTATCTCCATCACTTATTTACCCCGGCCTTACCCCGGGCAGCCAGCAGCAGTTTAGCTCATTTGTGCTTCCCCTTTCGGCACCACAGGAAGTGGTTTGGGATGTTAGCGGCCATGCCGAAGCAACTATATCTTACAATGGCTTGTTGCATATTGGTGCAGATGTGCCATTGGGAACAATCTTAACCATCACTGCCACCGCCATCGGTACCAACATCAGCGGAAGCACCACCATTAATGTGGTGGAACGACCAATAATCCCAACCCGCTTACCAGCACCAACAAATCTTGATGTTACAGGCACAATGTTAGCCTGGGATGTGGTGGATTATGCCGTGGGTTATCGCATTTATGTGGATGATTCGCCAGTGGGTGATGTGGTTACGGAAACCGCTTTTGACTTGGCAAGTCTTAATTTGGGCAATGGCAACTTTACCATACAAGTAAGAGCTATTGGAGAAGGCTTTAATCTAAACTCACTGTTGAGTGAATATGTTATTTTTATAGCATACACCCCTGTTGTTCCGCAACCTCTGCCTGCTCCAACAAACCTTCATATAGTAGCAAGCACTCTGCGCTGGGATGCAGTGGCATCCGCCACAGGATATAGGGTGTATGTTAACGGAACAGCAAGAGCTATTGCAACAACAACCAGCATTAACTTGGCCACATTGCAGTTGGCAATAGGTGACCACAGCATTCAACTACGCACCCTAAGTAATGGCATAACTAATTTAGACTCTGTTTTAAGTGCTACCATCAACTTCACAATACAACCGCCACCGCCACCGCAAGAGCCTGATGATTACGAGCCGGAAGATTATCAACACACACCACCAACACAACAGCCAACACCGCAACCCCCACAACAAGCACCACCAACCACACAACCGGAGCCGGAACAACAACACCAACAAGAGCAAGAGCCACAACCGCAGCCTGCCCCGGAATTGACAACACAGGCTCCTATAATAGAGTTTGTGGACGTTGCCCCAAACCATTGGGCATTTAGCTTTATACAATCCGTGGCCGCCAATAACTTGTTCCAAGGTGTGGGAGAAGGTCGCTTTGCCCCTTCTTACAGCATGACAAGGGCAATGTTTGTGCAAGTGCTTGCCAACTTTGAAGATGTGGACTTGGCAGAATTCCAGTCCACCCAAGCAAATGCTGCAAACCCAACCTTTGCTGATGTACATCCCGCAGCATGGTACTTTGCAGCAGTGGAATGGGCGGCAGGCCAAGGCTTGGTAAGTGGAGTTGGCAATGGTAACTTTGCACCAAGCGACCCAATAACAAGAGAGCAAATGGTGGTTTTAATCAACCTTTTGCTTGAAGCAAGAGGCGTCGAGTTGGCCACCACAGAAACAAATGCGTTTGTAGACCATGCCGACATCTCCTATTGGGCGGTGGGCGCAGTAAATGCAATACAAGCAGCAGGCTTGATAACGGGCCATCCTGATGGACGCTTTGCCCCTAGAGATACAGCAACAAGGGCAGAGGTGGCCGTAGTGTTTTCAAACTTGCTTGAAGCAATTCAATAGTGCCACCCATAAGAAAAACAGTTATTTTCCCTTTGGAAAATAACTGTTTTTCTGTGTTCATCAAGTTGGATGCCGTATACACCAATGTTAAAAAGTGGTGTCTGGATTTTTGGAACTATGGCCTTCGTGGATGGTGGACGAAGGCATAACACTTGTGGTGAGTATTTTCGCAACCTTGGTGTATCTCTATAAGTACAAGATTTTCCTAAGGCTTTGCGGATTTTTTTGGGTGCATACTGACTGATTTAGAACACAAAGTCTCTTGGGGTAGCTTCTTCTTGCCAATGCCAAGTGGAATATATGCGTTATGTTTCATAGTGAGCAAGGTAGGCCAGCATACAGCATAACCTTCCATTGCCGTAGGGAATTGAATCTATCGCCATTTAAGTACATAGAGAGCTTATATAACAAAGATAGACCTCATTCAACCAATGATTTTCTTCGCCTAATGAAAAGGAAAAGGGATTTGGTGGAGAGTGATAAGCTTTTTTATAAAATTGTGCCTATTTTACTGATTATGGCTCAGCTTTCGATAAATGAGCTAGGTTGCTTCGTTAGTGTATCTACTTTGGATTCTTATTGTTAGTTAAAAAATGTAATCTCAAAGCTGTTCATACTTGTTCCGTATAGTTATGTTGCACGCATTTTACCGTGCACTACTACAGCCGTATTTCTATTTCTGTGAAGCCATCTGTGTGGTGTATTAGATAGGGGTACATTTGCTGGTCGGCTATTATTTGTAGTATTTCGGGTAGTTGGTCTTCGGTGTGTAGGGAGTGGCGGGAGGTGAAGGTGTGGAGATAGGGGTCATATGGGCAGTCTGGTTCGATTGAGATGATGTGCGTTTCTCCAAGAAATACTGTATCAGCGAAGAAAACCACCCGCAGTACGTCGCCTACTTGTATGTTGCCGTTTAGTACTTCTGTTACAGTAACGTAATATATATCAGTTTCTATCCAATCTCTCGAAGCTTGCATATTCACCAAACGTCTTATTTCGGTGATATCCACAACCACAACATACGGCGAACCAGTAATTATCTCCGTCAAGTCATCAGACCTAATATAACCTCTCGCTGGTGTGTTGTTTTGCGTTACCTCGGTGGCGTATGAAATTATGCTATCCTTTGCAAGGTTTCTACTGTTGAAGTTCATGCCTGTGGAGTGTTGATTAAGTGGCTCGTTGTACAATGTAGCGCTTTGTGGATTGTTTAGGTCGAGTGTGAGGTCTGTTAAGAACATGAAGCCATCTTCGTGCGTGTAAGAATAAACATCGCTAATCTTCACCAAGGGGAGTAAATATTGTGTATCTGTGGTAAAACTACGCCTTTCACCCGAGAACAAATACACAAATATCCTATCAGCAGCATCACCGAATATCCTATCATGTACTATGAATTCAAGCTCCATGGAATGTTGCCCAAAAGGCCTGCGTGTTACATATTGGGCAACAACCACATCGGTGGCATACATTAACACGTCTTCAAATGTCCAAGGTAATCTCACGCCCATTTCATAGCCTGATGTTGAGTTGCCTTGTATGTGTTGTGTGTTTGGTGGGTTGCAGGCGGTTAATAATAAAGCGGTCATTATTAGCACAATTACGACTTTCATTATGTGACTTCTATTCATCGCAATCAACTCCTTTGAAAGGCGGCTTTCCTGCACCGTGGGCATGTTATGGATGCAACATTCTTGGATTGCTATCACTATCGCTATCGCACACTTAGCTTGCTTGCTACACACCGCATACTGTTACGGCCTTATCTCCACCTCTATAAAACCATCTGTGTGGGGGATTAGATAGGGATACATTTGCTGGTCAGCTATTATTTGCCTTATTTCGGGTAATTGGTCTTCGGTGTGTAGGGAGTGGCGGGAGGTGAAGGTGTGGAAATAGGGGTCATATGGGCAGTCTGGTTCGATTGAGATGATGTGCGTTTCTCCGGGGAAAACTGTGCCGGCGAAGAATATTACTCGAAGTAAATCCCCGGCTTGTTTATCGCCCTCGATCACCTCAACTACAGTGGCATAATAAACATCAGTGTTGTCCATCCTTGATAGTCGCCACGGCTCATTTATCTCCACAACAAGAACATACGGGGAACCTCCTATTATATCAACTAAGTCATCAGACCTAATGAAATCATTTGCCGGGATATTATTTCGTGTTAATTCAGTAACATATAAAATAATATCATCTCTTGTAAGGCTTCTGTTGTTAAAATTCATGTCCGAAGAACTTCGTGTAAGCGGCTCGTTGTTCATTGTGCCTCTTTGCGGGTTGTTTAGATCGAGTATAAGATCTCCCACGAAGAAGAACTGATCATCATAAGCATCTGAATAGAGGTGTATGATTTTATCTAGTGCCAGTAAGTAATGTGTGTTTGTGACAAATTGCCGATTACCACTTCTGGCAACCACAAATATCCTATCTGCAGCGTCGCCAAAAATTCTTTCATGTACAATAAATTCGAACTTTGTAAACTCTTCTCTTAAAGTGCTTCTTCCGATATATTCTGCAACCACTACATCAGTAGCTATCGTCATTGCCTCTTCAAAGGTTCGATATATCCTCAAACCAAAAACCGCTTCCGAAGAGCTGCTTTCTCCGAATGGTGCATGGGATGGGTTGTTGCAAGCAACCATAAGTGGCAGTACTATTAAAGTGATTAGACACACAATCTTCACTATATACTTTTTACTCATTTAACTAACTCCCTTCTCAACCTAAATCGTCATTATGTTTTGGTAGGAATATCTCTAAATTATTACACAAATCAATTTCTGAAAGACCGATAAATTTGCCTTAAATGCTCTATCTCTGCTGGGTTCAGGTTTGTGTTTGGGCTAAATCCGGTGTCATCTCGCATAACATCGTTTCTGTTAGGAGAATGGCCAAGATACCCCAAAGCGTGACCCAATTCATGTATAGCAGTAGACCTGAACATGGCATCACTATCAAAGGCAGAACCAGGAAATATGGCTACAATAACCGCTTCATCTCCGACCCCATAAAACCTATACACGTTACGCATGATTCCGCTAGCTTGGATCGCACCCACCCTGACTCCTCCGGGATCTGTGGTGCGGGGCAATCTAGCGAAACCTCGATAGTCGTTTTCAAAGTAATAATAAGAAAGTCCTGTTCTTCTTTGAATATCATTACGAGTACCCCCGTACACACTAATGTTTGCGGTTTGCCGGCCCGCACTGGTGGATGGAGCAGAGTTAAATGTTATGCCAAGGGCATCTCCCCAAACACGGCGTGCATATTGCATGTCGGCAGAGAAATTACGAACAGTTATTATTCCGAGTTGTCGAGTGTAGACATTAACGACCCCATCCCAAAAACCTACCCTCTCAGAGGGGTTTCCGTATCTATCAATTGAATGCCAAATATACCCAACCCACCACAACTGCCTATTATGACTGGTATTCAGCGTTGATAGCGTCAAATACGGAACTGTAGCTTCCGTAATGTACCGAGAAGGATCTGAAACGCTACGAATCCTAAACGAACCACCGGGTTGCTCAATCAATCGCCATCGTTGCCTATCGTTGTAATTCGTCCCTGATCCGGAAATTCTTGCTTGATGCCACAGGGTTCTGTTGGTTTCTGTTAAATAAAGTCCTGTATCATTGTTTCGGATGGCAAAAGTATCACCGCCTATATGCACAAAATACCACACAGGCCGTCTAACGATGCGATTTGAAACACGTTCAACAATCGGACTTGTTGCGTGACCTTGAACATCCACATACCCATTAAAACCAAAATCCTGAATAACCCTCGGACCCCTAACCAAAGTCTGCACAACACTCTCCTGCTCCACACGCACTTCCAAATTACCCCCTCCGTTAGCATCAACAAGCACTATTGCACTTCGTAATGCTCCGGAGAAAGGTGTAATGTAATTGGATAGCCCATGTTGGTGTTGGTATTGTTCTTCACCTTGGTATTGACCTCGGCGCTGTTCTTCGCCTTGGCGATTGTCTTGGTCTTGGTGCTGGCTTTGGTATTGGTATTGGTCTTGATAGTATCCTGCAAAACCATAAGGTATTCCCATCATAAAATGTGGGTCGGCTATTATATGTAGTCCATTGGATATATTGGTAACCGTAAGCCATTGAGCCGCCTGTGGGTTATCAAATCTCCATGATGAGTTATTGGAGCCTGTGTGAATAAAAACACTTCCACCGGATGGGAGGGGTCGCCAAGTGCTACCAGCCTGCCTAACATCAATAAACACCTCCTGCCACCCAAGAGAAATAGTTATCCTGCCAATACGGGTTGCATGGCCTGTGTTGGCAGTAACATTCATCCCTCTGGTAATGCCTGTGC